>NZ_JBSICG010000026.1:0-82112 GCF_056156645.1 Enterobacter sp. Li2LvB3
ACCCTCAGCCCACCGGGAGAGGGGACTGACCTTGTATTATTCGGCCCTGAACCACTCGAACCGTGACCCTTTGTAGCTCAACGTCCCTCTGTCCCCGACCGTCAGCTGATGGTACTGCTGCGCGTCCAGACGGAACGTCATTTCCAGCCCGCCGGTTTCGGGTTTAAAGCTCGCCTCATACCGCACGGATGTCCCGGCTGGCGCTGTTTGCTGCTGGCGCGAACGGCGGTCGTTAAGGGTTTTTTCGCGCTTATTGCTGACTACCACACGTTTTTGCAGTAGCGGCGCGGCATCGTTGTTGGCCTTCTCGCGGCGCTGCTGCACAAAACGGAACGAGGCGGCGATAACAATTATGGCCACCACGACAACGAAAAACAGCGGCATCTTGCTCATTGGTTTATCCCATCAGATTATGCGGAAATCAGGATACCTTGCCTTATCCGACATTGCCAAACGCCTGCCCACGTCACTACACTGAATCAGAAACTGATTATTCAGTCATAACAGATACAGGGAGTTAATATGCTTTGGTCATTTATCGCTGTCTGTTTGTCTGGCTGGCTCTTCGTCGATGCATCTTATCGCGGGCCTGCCTGGCAGCGTTGGTTGTTTAAACCCGTTACCCTACTTCTCCTGCTGCTGCTCGCCTGGCAGGCTCCAATGTTCAATGCCGTCAGCTACCTGGTGCTCGCAGGCCTGTGCGCCACGCTGGTTGGTGATGCCTTGACGCTGCTACCCCGTCAGCGTTTGCTGTATGCCGTAGGGGCATTCTTCCTTTCGCACCTGCTTTACACCATCTATTTTGCCAGTCAGATGACGCTCTCTTTCTTCTGGCCGTTGCCGTTGATATTGCTGGTGATTGGCGCACTGCTGGTCGCGGTGATCTGGACACGCCTTGAAGAGATGCGATGGCCAATCTGCACCTTTATCGCCATGACACTGGTGATGGTGTGGCTGGCGGGTGAGCTGTGGTTCTTCCGCCCAACATCGGCTGCGATGTCGGCATTCTTCGGCGCAACGCTGCTGCTTATTGGCAATATTGTCTGGCTGGGCAGCCATTATCGCGGCCGTTTCCGCGCGGATAACGCTATTGCCGCCGCCTGTTACTTTGCCGGGCACTTCCTGATTGTACGATCGCTGTACATCTAAATAACCCTTGACTCTGGAGTCGACTCCAGAGTGTATGCTGCGGCTAATGAGAAAATTATCATTACCGGAGAATGCCATGTCGACTCCAGAGACAAACAAAAAAGTGCCACAATTTTCGGCACTTAAGCTTAACCTTCTTCCCGCAAAAGACGATTGCTGCTGCGAAGGCTCCTGCACAACTCAGCCTGAACAGGCATTACCCGATAACGGAAACCGTTACAGTTGGGTGGTGAATGGTATGGATTGCGCCGCCTGCGCACGTAAAGTCGAAAATGCCGTCCGGCAGGTGAAAGGCGTCGACCATGTTCAGGTGCTTTTCGCCACTGAAAAACTGTTGGTCAGTGCTGCCTCAGATATCAGCGCCCAGGTTGAAGCCGCCGTGAAAGGCGCCGGATATTCCCTGCGCAGCGAAGATGCCCCGGCCGAAAAAGTCAGCCCGCTGCGCGAAAATCTCCCGCTGATAATGCTGATTATCATGATGGCGTTAAGCTGGGCACTGGAACAGTTCAACCATCCTTTCGGTAATCTGGCCTTTATCGCCACCACGCTGGTCGGGCTGTACCCTATCGCCCGCCAGGCAGTGCGTCTGATGAAAACCGGAAGCTGGTTTGCCATCGAAACACTGATGAGCGTTGCCGCGATTGGCGCGTTGTTCATTGGCGCAACGGCAGAAGCGGCGATGGTACTGCTGCTGTTTTTAATTGGTGAGCGCCTTGAAGGCTGGGCTGCAAGCCGTGCGCGTAAAGGTGTCAGTGCGTTAATGGCGCTGAAACCCGAAACCGCAACTCAGCTGGTCAACGGTGAGCGTAAAACCGTGGCTATCAGTGCACTGCGCCCCGGTGATGTTATCGAAGTGGCCGCAGGCGGCAGGTTGCCTGCCGACGGCACGCTACTTTCGGCAATGGCCAGTTTCGATGAAAGCGCCCTTACCGGCGAGTCGATTCCCGTGGAGCGTGAAGCGGGTGAAAAAGTCCCTGCCGGAGCCACCAGCGTCGACCGTCTGGTGCAATTGACCGTGCTCTCCGAACCGGGCGACAGCGCTATTGACCGCATTCTGAAGCTCATTGAAGAGGCCGAAGAGCGCCGTGCGCCGGTGGAACGCTTTATCGATCGCTTTAGCCGCATTTACACCCCTGCCATCATGCTGGTTGCCCTGCTGGTCACCATTATCCCGCCATTGTTGTTTGGCGCGCCGTGGGAAGGCTGGATCTACAAGGGCCTGACGCTGCTGCTGATTGGTTGCCCGTGCGCGCTGGTTATCTCCACACCCGCTGCGATTACATCAGGCCTTGCCGCCGCAGCACGCCGCGGTGCGCTGATTAAAGGCGGTGCGGCACTGGAGCAACTGAGCCAGGTTCAGCATATCGCATTTGATAAAACCGGCACGCTGACCGTGGGTAAGCCACAGGTGACTGGCGTTTATCCCCAGAACATCAGTGAAGACGAACTACTGGTACTGGCTGCCGCCGTTGAACAAGGTTCGACGCACCCGCTGGCCCAGGCGATTGTGCGTGAAGCGCAGTCCCGTGGGCTGACCATACCGGCAGCCACTGCCCAGCGTGCGCTGGTGGGTTCAGGGATTGAAGCCCACGTCGGGGACAAGAAAGTGCTTATCAGTGCTGCGGATAAATTCCCTGTGGCCGGGTTAGCTGCCCGCGTAAATGAGCTGGAACAGGCCGGGCAGACGGTGATTATTGTGGTGCAGGATGGCACTGCGCTGGGGATGCTGGCACTGCGTGATACCCTGCGTGAGGATGCAAAAGCGGCCATGGCTGATCTGCATCAGATTGGTGTTCAGGGCGTGATCCTGACGGGGGATAACCCGCGCGCCGCCGCGAGCATCGCCGCAGAGTTAGGCATGGAGTTTCAGGCCGGGCTGCTGCCTGCCGACAAAGTAAAAGCAGTCACCCGACTGAATGGCAGTGCGCCGCTGGCGATGGTGGGTGATGGGATCAACGATGCCCCGGCAATGAAAGCCTCAACCATTGGCATTGCGATGGGTAGCGGCACCGATGTGGCACTGGAAACCGCAGATGCCGCGCTCACGCATAACCGGCTGACAGGGCTTTCGCAGATGATCCGCCTGGCGCGCGCCACTCGCGCTAACATTCGTCAGAACATCACGATTGCGCTAGGCCTGAAAGGGATTTTCCTGGTGACCACGCTGCTTGGAATTACCGGGCTGTGGCTGGCGGTGCTGGCAGATACCGGAGCAACCGTGCTGGTAACAGCGAACGCGCTGCGGCTGTTGCGTAAAAGGTAAAACACCGCCCGGTGGTGGCTTCGCCTTACCGGGCAGGCGATTAACCTTTACGAATCAAATACCGGTACGGCAGCGCTTCCGTCTGCTGCGCGACCAGTTCGTGTTCCATAAAGGTACAAAAACCGGGGATGTCGCGGGTGGTTGCCGGATCGTCGGCAATGATTAAAAGCGTTTCGCCGGTCTGCATGTTACGCACGGTTTTGCGCACCATCATCACCGGTTCCGGGCAGCGAAGGCCCTGGGCATCAAGCGTATGGTCTGGGCTGGAAAACAGGTCGGTCATTTTCTTCTCGTTCACATAAAAACGGCTGTAGTTTACGCCCCGTTGCCGCCAATGCAAACCAGGTTAACGATTGCGTGAAAATTAGCCATTGCAAAGGTGAATGAAAGCAGTATCATGCAGCGGTTTTTATTGGGTTCCCTCACCCCAACGTTCAAAAAGGTCACAAAATGACGCAGTTCTCTCAACCGCAGCGCGTAAAAGCGTTGTTCTGGCTTTCTCTTTTTCATCTGCTGGTGATCACCTCCAGCAACTATCTGGTACAGCTGCCGATCGCCATTTTTGGTTTTCATACCACCTGGGGCGCGTTCAGTTTCCCGTTTATCTTCCTCGCGACCGATTTAACCGTGCGTATCTTTGGTGCACCGCTGGCGCGTCGAATTATCTTTGCGGTGATGCTTCCGGCACTGTTCATCTCCTACGTGATTTCTTCCCTGTTCTATATGGGAAGCTGGCAGGGCTTTGAGGCGCTAACGCACTTCAACCTGTTTGTGGCGCGTATCGCTACCGCCAGCTTTATGGCCTATGCCCTGGGGCAAATCCTTGACGTTCACGTGTTTAACCGCCTGCGGCAAAACCACCGCTGGTGGATGGCGCCAACGGCCTCCACGCTGTTTGGTAACGTAAGCGATACGCTGGCCTTCTTCTTTATCGCTTTCTGGCGTAGCCCGGATGCGTTTATGGCTGAACACTGGATGGAAATCGCGCTGGTGGACTACTGCTTCAAGGTGCTTATCAGCATTGTGTTCTTCCTGCCGATGTATGGCGTATTGCTGAATATGCTGCTGAAAAGGCTGGCAGATAAATCTGAAATCTCTGCATTGCAGGCAGGTTAAGGGTTCGCTTTAACAGTTGTGATAAGATGCTCGAATGAGCCGTTATGGCCGTTTATCGAAAGGAAGAAGTCAATGCGCAATCTGGTTAAATATGTCGGGATTGGCCTGCTGGTTGTGGGCCTTGCCGCCTGTGATAACAGCGACACGAAAGCACCTGCTCAAGGCGCGTCAGCAGAAAGTAATGCGGCCGGGCAGCCGGTAAGTCTTCTGGATGGCAAGCTGAGTTTCTCTCTGCCAGCAGATATGACCGATCAGAGCGGTAAGCTGGGTACACAGGCGAACAATATGCACGTCTATTCCGATGCGACCGGGCAGAAAGCCGTGATTGTGATTGTGGGCGATGACACCAACGAAGATCTGGGCGTTCTGTCCAAACGTCTGGAAGATCAGCAGCGCAGCCGTGACCCGCAGTTGCAGGTTGTGACCAACAAGTCCATTGAGCTGAAAGGTCACGCAATGCAACAGCTGGACAGCATCATCTCTGCAAAAGGCCAGACCGCATACTCTTCTGTGGTGCTCGGCAAGGTCGACAACAAACTGCTGACCCTGCAAATCACCCTGCCAGCAGACGATCAGCAGAAAGCGCAGACCGCCGCTGAAAACATCATTAACACCATCGCGATTCAGTAATTACTCACGATGGTGACGTGGCCTCCGGGGTTTGCTCCGGGGGCCATTTTTTTAGCCTCCACGTCAGCAACAACGCCACCGCCACCAGCCCCGCTGCCGCAAGGTAGATAACCGGCACGCCTGCCCACGCCATCACCAGCCCCGCCAGTGGCCCGGTAATGCCCAAAGACATATCCATAAACACCGTATAGGTCGCAAGCGCTGCCCCCTGGTTTTGCTGCGGCACCGCCTTCACCGCCACCACACCCAGCGCCGGGAACACCAGCGAGAAACCGGCGCCCGCCAGGAAAACACCCATTTTTGCCATCCACGGCGCCGCGGCAATCCCGGTCAGCAGCAGCCCGACAATCTCCACGCTAAAACAGATCATCGCCACATTCAGCCCGCCCAGGCGGTTGATACCGTTCGGGAACAGCAAACGCGTCCCCACAAATGCACAGCTAAACAGGGTTAACGCAAATGCGGCCCCGTCCCACCCTTTTGCATCGTAGAACAACGTAATAAAGGTCGCGATGACACCAAAACCAGCTGAGGCCAGCGCCAGCGCCATGCCATAAGGCCACACGCGGCCAAGCACCGCACGAAACGGCATCGGCTTACCTTTGCTGGCTTTCACTTTCGGGCGCGGCAGGGCAAACAAAATCGCCAGCAGTGCGACCGCCATAATGGTCAGCGCCAGCCCGTTTAGCCCCGCGAATGAAAAACAGACCACGCCCAGCGGCGCGCCGATTGCCATCGCCCCGTAGGTGACAATGCCATTCCACGATATCACTCGCCCAATGTGGGAAGCACCCACAACGCCCACGCCCCACAGCGTTGACCCTGTTCCGGCCAGGCTTTGTCCGATACCGAGGATCACGCGCCCCAGGCACAGCAGCACCAGGCTCACTATCGGCCAGCCGCTACTCAATCCGGCCATCAGGTAACTCAGCCCGCTGAGGAAGCAGCCACACAGCCCTAAGACCACAATGCTTTTTGGCCCGAACAGATCGGCATAACGCCCCGCATAAGGGCGACTTAGCAGAGTCGCGAAGTATTGCAGGCTAATCACCAGCCCCGCCCAGAATGCGCTAAACCCCATGACATCATGGACATAGCCAGGTAAGACCGCCAACGGCAGGCCAATGGTCAGATAACTGGCAAAATTAAAAATGACGACAGAAACAATACGCAGATTAAGGCGTAATCCGCTGAGTGCCGGTTCGGCGGAAGGTTCGGGCATGGGGTTCTACCTGGATTTTTACAACAGTGTTTCACTATTACCACGATGGGTTAAGAAAAGCAGCAGTGACTTTCAGATTAACGGCGTCAGACGAAGCGCAACCCGCGCACTACACTTAACAGGCTCCCGGCAAAAGGAATCCGTATGACATCGACCCAGCCCGACAAGACAGGTCTGCATATTTTGTTAAAGCTCGCCAGCCTGGTGGTTATCCTTGCGGGCATCCATGCAGCGGCAGATATCATCGTACAGCTCCTGCTGGCCCTCTTTTTCGCCATCGTGCTGAACCCGCTGGTGACCTGGTTTATCCGCCGCGGTGTGTCGCGACCAGTGGCAATAACAATTGTGGTTATCGTCATGCTGATTGTCCTGACTGCACTGGTCGGCGTGCTTGCCGCCTCGGTGAATGAATTTTCCACCATGCTGCCAAAATACAACAAAGAACTCACGCGCAAGGTCCTGCAATTACAGGATTCGCTCCCGTTCCTGCACATCCACATGTCCCCGGAGCGGATGCTGCAACGGATGGATTCAGAAAAACTCATGGCCTGGGCCACAACCCTGATGACGCAGCTCTCCGGCGCGATGGCCAGCGTTTTGCTGCTGGTGATGACGGTGGTATTCATGCTCTTTGAGGTACGTCATGTGCCTTATAAGCTGCGTTTTGCGCTGAATAATCCGCAAATCCATATTGCCGGCCTTCATCGCGCACTCAAAGGTGTGTCTCACTATCTGGCGCTGAAAACCTTACTGAGCCTGTGGACCGGGGTGGTTGTCTGGCTCGGGCTGGTGTTGATGGACATCCAGTTTGCGCTGATGTGGGGTGTGCTGGCCTTCCTGCTGAATTATGTGCCGAACATCGGGGCAGTGATTTCCGCCGTACCGCCAATGATTCAGGCATTTTTATTTAATGGCCTTTATGAATGCATGCTGGTGGGCGCGCTGTTTCTGGTGGTGCATATGCTTATCGGCAATATTGTCGAGCCACGCATGATGGGGCACCGGCTCGGGATGTCGACACTGGTGGTCTTTTTATCGTTACTCATCTGGGGATGGCTGCTCGGCCCGGTAGGGATGCTGCTTTCAGTCCCGCTTACCAGCGTGTGTAAAATCTGGATGGAGACAACCAAAGGTGGCAGCAAGCTGGCAATTTTGCTCGGCCCGGGGCGCCCCAAAAGCCGATTGCCGGGGTAATTCCGTATCCCGGTTAGCTATTATCAGGAGCATTGGATTATAGTATTGGTTTCGCCGCGGAACTTTGCGGTTATCTCTGTTTCGACTTAAGGCCCGACTTCATATGTACCAGGTTTTTCTGGGAAAGATCTCTTCGCTGAGCACAGACCGCTGGGCACAAGCTCTTGCCCTGCACGCTCCCACGGGCGTACAGCGCGACCGCTGGCTGGCCGGCCGCGGGTTGCTTTCCCGCCTGTTTGCACCACACCCCTTGCCGGAAATCGTCTATAGCGAACAGGGAAAACCGGGCTTTGCTGACGACTATCCACTGTGGTTTAGTATCAGCCATTGTGATGACGATATCGCCCTGATTGTCAGTGATGAAGGTGATGTGGGTTGTTCACTGGAACACATACGCCCGCAGGATAACTGGCGTACGCTTGCAAATGCGGTCTTCAGCACTGCCGAACATGATGAAATGGAAAACGAAAAACCGGAGAGTCAGCTTGCCGTGTTCTGGCGTATCTGGACGCGTAAAGGCGCCATCATCAAACAGCGTGGCGCGCACTCATGGCAAATAGTGAGTATCGACAGTGCTGCCAGCACCCTCCATACGGTAAGCCATTGCCAGGTCGACTCCCTGAGTCTTGCCGTATGCACGACCACACCATTTGGCCTTACGACGGCTCTGATCCATTCGGCCGACGACGCGTCGGCAGAAAAATGGTCAGCACACCCAGAATAATAAATCCGACACCCGCCAGCCCGTGCCAGGAGAACGTTTCTCCCCAACCGGGCAGCAGAATGGCTGCGCCCCACACCAGGATATAACTGAGACTCAGCAAGGCATAGGCTTTGCTGAGCGCCAGACGATGCAGCGCCAGATACCAGCATCCCATTGAAGCCACATAGCCCATCAGCCCAAGCATCAGCGACCCGGTACCCGGCGCAAAATGCCACAGCGCGATGATAAAAGAAAAATCCTCGCCAACCGGCGGGAGTGTCACCATGGCGTACCGTAACAACAGCTGCGCGATGCTGACTAACACCACGCTGCACAACGCCCAGAATGCGCCTTTCACAGGCTCCCTCCCAACAGGATTATCCCGACCATGATGAACCCTACGCCGAGCCAGTGGTGTGCCGCGACGTTCTCACGCCAGAACGTTTTCGCCGCCAGCGTCACCCAGACAAAGTTCAGGCTCAGCATCGGGTAAGCAATCCCTACAGGAAGGCGTTGCAGCACCACCAGCCAGACCAGCATTCCGAAGCCCAGCGCCAGCAGCGCCAGGCCAAGCCAGAAGACGATATGCGCACCACGCCGCCCGGATTTCGCCGGACGGGTGGCCTGTTTCTGGCACAGCTGCCCTGCACAGCTCAGCAGGCTAGCCAGAACCAGCCAGAACCAGGTCATCATTGTGGCAGATACTGCAAGTAAGCCAGACGCCCCTGAATATACAGGCTGTCAGGTTTTGGCAACTTCAGGCGCTCAAGGTCATCGTTTTTCGACAACAAGATCACCACCGAGATCCGCCCCTGCTGGCGATGTTCTTCCAGCCACTGTGGGAAATCGTCTTTGCCGACAAACCGGTCTTTCACATCCGGGTAGTCCAGCCCGTAACGCACTTCACCGCTCTGACCATACAGAACGATGTCATTACGCTTTAACTCCCAGGCCAGGCCAGACGCGACGCCCACGTTATTCGCCAGAACGAAACGGCTCTCCTGAAGCGGCTCACGTACGGTGTCCACCAGCGACTGCGGCTGTTTTGAATCCACCACCCGATTCGGGATAGCAAAGCCAATCAGCAGCGTCAGGCCAAGCGGACACAGCGCCGCCAGCCACCAGCGCTGCTGGCTCTGGCGCAGGGTAAACCAGCCCACGGCGGCCCAGATCAGGAAAGCCACAACCGCGCAGAAGACTTTATACAACTCAACGGACGTCCAGACCGGGTGTTTTGACAGCCCCCACGGGGAAACCACCAGCGCCGCCACCACACCCAGCACACCAAACGCCAGGTTGATCCATCCGTTGATGCGCAGCACTTTGCCGCTCTTTTCCGCCACGGTGCAGGCGTAGTGCGCCATCAGCATCGCCAGCGGTGCAAAGCACGGCAGGATATAGGTCGGCAGCTTACCTTTGGCGATACTGAAGAACACCAGCGGCATAACCACCCAACCAAGCAGGTACAATCCGCCGCCTTCGCCCTGTCGTCCACGCCAGCCCTGACGCAGCGCACCTGGCAGCAAGGCCAGCCACGGCAGACTTCCGGCAATCAGGAACGGAATGTAATACCAGAATGGCGCTTTGTGCTGGGCATCGCTCTGCGCAAAACGCTGAATATGCTCAACCCAGAAGAAGTAACGCCAGAAGTCCGGTTCACGATGGGCAATCGCCAGCCCCCAGGGCAGAACAATAAGCACGCAGCTGAGGATAGCCAGCCAGCCAAACAGCAGCACCTCTTTCCAGCGCTTCTGGGCAATCACCCACGGCAGCACGCCAATGACCGGCACGGCAAGCGCCAGGAACCCTTTGGTCATCACCCCCATTCCGCAGGCAAGCCCAAGCAGCACATAGCCACCCGCTTTTCCGGCGAACGTTTTCGCCTGTGCCGCCAGCCAGAAGCTGCACATCGCAAACACCAGCCAGAGAGTGATAATCGGATCCAGCACGGCATACGTGCCGATGCCATACACCAGGAAGAGGGTTAAGAAGATAACGCCCGAAAGCAAGGCGACGCGTTTATCGCGCCAGATGCGCCATGCGAGCCAGATAACCAGCAGCGCCGCCAGCCCGGTGGAGAATATCGCTCCCGCGCGTACGGCAAAGTTGGTATGACCAAACAGCATCTGTCCGATACTGTTAACCCAGTATCCGGCTATCGGTTTTTCAAAGTAACGAAGTCCCAGGAAATGCGGGACGACCCAGTCCCCTGATGCCAGCATTTCACGGCTAATTTCCGCGTAGCGCGTCTCATCAGGCTGCCATAACAGGCGGATATCGACGGGAATAAGGTAGTAAATGACAAACAGTGCGAAAAGCGCAAAGCCATAACGGGCTGCTTTCATGGTACCGGGCTCACGGTTTGTTGATAGCCAAGCCAGCCTTCCCGGCCAGCCATTTCTTTACGAACAATTTTGCCTACAGGCAGTGTGCTGAGGTCGTCAGGCAGCAGTTCGCTGAGTGGGCAAAACTGAATACCTTCCTCTGCGGCCATCGTCAGCAGCGCATCAAAGTCATGCTGATACGCAATCCCTTCCACTTCGGCGTGGATGGTATACACCGGCGTACCGGTATCACGATGGATGCAATCCAGAATGTAACGGTTAAAGCCCTCGGCAGTCACCTCGCGTCCCACCACTTCATCCCAGGTGGGAAGCGTGACCGGGATTTGCACAGTGCCAAACAGGTTTTCACCCAGCAGAGGCAAAAACGGCCCGCTGCCGCGACAGTCGCTGTTATAGCGAAATGCGAATGGCTGTTTCGCTTTCACCACGCGCTGATCCGCTCGCCAGCCTGCCACCGCTGAACACTGCACCGGTTTACAGGTAATGGCTTCCAGCTCCATTATGCCGCGTTCAACCTCACGACCCAGACGTGGGATATCCCACACGCCGGCCCAGGCCTGCCACGCATGGTGATCCCAGGCATGTAGCCCTACCTCATGCAAACGCGATGCTTCGCGGATAATGTCTTCATTACCCGCGCCGATGCGCCTGCCAGGCCAGGCGGTTCCGGCCAGCAAAATATCCCAGCCGTACAGCGATGCTGCGCGTGAGCGCAGCATTTTGAACAGAAACGCCGGTTTAATCAGACGCCATAAATGGCGTCCCATGTTATCCGGCCCCACACTGAAGAAGATACTGGAGCGCACATCATGCTTGCCCAGTAACTCCAGCAGTTTGGGCACGCCATCACGCGTGCCCCGGAAGGTGTCGACGTCTATACGTAAGCCGACTTTTTTCATGATGTCTGTTCCGACAGCTCCACTGTGCGCAGGAAGAAATCGAGCGTTTCATCGATGGTCTGTTCCATCTTCACTTCCGGCGTCCAGTTCAGGCAGCGCTTGGCGTTACGGATGCTTGGCTTACGGTGCTCAACGTCCTGATAGCCTTTACCGTAGTAGCTGCTGCTTTCCACTTCACGGAAGCCCGCAAACGGCGGGAACTGGTCACGAAGTGGATGACGCTCGAAGCTTGCCAGCAGCATCTCAGCCAGTTCACGAATGCTGGCTTCGTTTTCCGGGTTACCGATGTTGATGATTTCACCGTTGCAGCGGCCATCTTTGTTTTCGATGATGCGGAACAGCGCTTCGATACCGTCAGAGATGTCAGTAAAGCAACGCTTCTGTTTGCCGCCTTCAATCAGCTTGATTGGGGAGCCTTCAACCAGGTTCAGGATCAGCTGAGTGATTGCACGCGAACTACCAATACGCGCGGCATTCAGGTTATCCAGACGTGGCCCCATCCAGTTAAACGGACGGAAAAGAGTAAAGCGCAGGCCTTCTTTTTCACCGTATGCCCAAATCACGCGGTCCAGCAGCTGTTTGGAAACAGAGTAGATCCAGCGTTGTTTGTTAATTGGGCCGACCACCAGGTTAGAGGTGTCTTCGTCGAAGTTTTTGTCCGTACACATGCCGTACACTTCAGACGTGGACGGGAAGATGATGCGCTTATCGTATTTCACGCAGTCGCGGATAATCTTCAGGTTCTCTTCGAAGTCCAGCTCGAACACGCGCAGCGGGTTACGGGTGTATTCAATCGGGGTCGCGATCGCCACCAGCGGCAGCACCACATCGCATTTCTTGATGTGGTATTCGATCCATTCGGAGTGGATGCTGATATCCCCTTCAACGAAGTGGAAACGCGGGTTGGTCAGGAAGCGGCTGATCGCATCAGAGCCAATATCCAGGCCATAGATTTCGTAGTTGTCGTCTTGCAGCAGACGTTCGGTCAGGTGGTTACCGATAAAGCCGTTCACACCGAGGATCAGTACGCGGGTGCGGCGTTTGATGGCCACAACCGGTGCGCTGGTGATAATTGCGCCAGCAACCAGACCCAGAGACTGCGCCAGCTGCGTGCCCTGAACGTATACGCCGTTGTCAGTTTGCCCGGTCAGAATTTCCAGCGCCTGCTCGCCGCAACTCACTACCAGCGGGGAAACAGAGACCACCGTACCCGGTTTTGCCGCCGGAATGTCGTCACGTACGCGGGATTTCCAGACAATAAATTTGCTTACGCCCGCGAAGCTGTACGCGCCCGGCCACGGGTCAGTGACCGCACGCACCAGGTTGTGCAGCTGACGCGCAGGTTTCGCCCAGTCCAGACGACCATCTTCCGGGTTACGGCGGCCAAAGCAGCTTGCTTTGCTCTCATCCTGCGCGGTCTCTTTAAAAGAACCCTGCTGAATGGAAGGCAGCACATCACGCAGCAGGTTTTGCGCAGCGCCACACAGTTTATGATGCAGTTGCAGCGCGGTTTCATCGGCTTCAATAACCACTTTCTGCTGGGCCACGATATCGCCCGCATCTGCGCGACGCACCATGCGGTGCAGAGTCACGCCGGTTTCCGTTTCACCGTTAACCAGCACCCAGTTCAGCGGCGCGCGGCCACGGTATGCTGGCAGCAGGGAGCCGTGCAGGTTGAATGCGCCTTTTGGTGCCAGGCTTAAGATATCGTTGCTCAGCAGATTGCGATAATAGAAAGAGAAAATCACATCAGGAGAAAGCGCGCGAATGCGGTCAACCCACAGCGGGTGGTTTACATCATCAGGGGCATACACCGGGATGCCACGCTCAGCGGCAATACGCGCAACGGAACCAAAGAAGTTATTTTCTCCGGCAGCGTCCGGGTGAGTGAAGATTGCAGCAATATCATAACCCGCTTCCAGCAGGGCCAGCGTGCCCGTACACCCCATATCGTGATAGGCAAATACAACAGCTTTCATGGGTGAATTTCCTCTTGAGATGCTTTGTGTTCCTGACGGACAACACGTTGAATAAAGTAGCGCGGACGTGCGCGAACATCGTTATAAATACGGCCGATGTACTCACCGAGTAAGCCCATCCCAACAAACTGGGCACCGATGAACATGAACAGTACGGCAAACAGCATAAAGACCCCTTCCGCCGCCCACTGAGGGCCGAAGATCAGTCGCAACGCGACCAGCAGAACGGAAATCGCAAACCCGGCCAGTGCGATAACACTGCCGAAGACGCTTAACAAACGCAGCGGCGTGGTGGTCAGGCAGGTGATCAGGTCATACATCAGGTTAATCAGGCGCATAAAGCTGTACTTCGATTCCCCGTGCTCGCGCTCTGCGTGCAGCACCGGGATTTCAGTCGCTCTGCGGGCAAAGGTATTGGCGAGAATCGGAATGAACGTACTGCGCTCGTGGCAGTGCAGCATGGCATCGACAATGTGGCGACGGTAGGCGCGCAACATGCAGCCGTAATCACCCATTGCTTTACCGGTCGTGCGCTGGATAAGGCGGTTAATGGTGCGCGACGCCAGCTTGCGGAACAGGCTGTCCTGGCGGTTCTGGCGAACTGTGCCGACCACGTCATAGCCTTCATCGGCTTTCGCTACCAGGCGCGGGATCTCTTCCGGCGGGTTTTGCAGGTCGGCATCCAGAGTGATAATCAGGTCGCCCGTTACGTGGCTAAAGCCAGCCATAATGGCAGAGTGCTGACCGTAGTTACGGTTAAGCAGTACGGCTACGATGTGGCTTCCTTCAACCTCTGCGGCGTCAGTGAGCATCTGGGCAGAATCGTCGCTGCTGCCATCATCTACCAGCAGAATTTCGTACGCCTTGCCCATAGTGTCACAGGCTGCCGTGGTGCGGCGGATAAGTTCAGGCAGGCTCTCCTGCTCGTTGTAAACCGGGATAACGACTGAAACTTTTTGTACAGGTGGTGCGCTGAACATATCAATTTCCTGCAAGCTGATGGAGCGCGGTAATGACGCGGGTTGCGTCGTCATGCGTCATGTCCGGGAAAAGAGGGAGTGAACAAATACGCGCGCTGTTCCATTCGGAGTTCGGGAGCGAGACTTCAGGGAAACGCTCGCGATAGTATTTTTGCGTATGAGCAGCACGGAAATGCAGACCAGTACCAATGCCTTTTGCTTTCAGCGCGTCCATTAACGCGTCACGTGAGATCCCACAGCGGGCTTCATCAACGCGAATGATAAAAAGATGCCATGCATGGACATGCGGCCAGGCTGGAATACGCAGCGGCTCGAAAGGTGTATCCGCAAGCTCCGTCAGATAACGTTCAGCGATTTCGCGACGGCGCGCGTTGGCTTCGCTCAACTTACCCAACTGGACCAGCGCCAGCGCGGCGTTGATATCCGCGAGGTTATATTTATACCCTGGGGAGATAACTTCCGCCTGCGGCGCGCGGCCGTGAGTCTGGCGGTCATAAGCATCAACACCAAGCCCGTGGAACTTGAGACTGCGGATACGTTGTGCCAGTTGTTCGTCGTCCGTCACCACTAAACCGCCTTCCGCGCAGGTCATGTTTTTGATCGCGTGGAAAGAGAAGATAGCGGTACCCTGCCAGCCAACATGGCGATTTTTGTAGTAAGTGCCTGCTGCGTGGGCTGCATCTTCAATAACAGGGATACCGTGACGTTCGCTTATCGTGTGAATCGCATCGATATCAAAAGGCGCACCCGCATAATGCACGGGGATGATGGCTTTGGTACGGGGAGTAATAGCGGCTTCGATGGCCTCTGGCGTTACCATCAGCGTGTCTTTGTCGACATCGATCATCACGGGTGTTGCGCCCAGCAGCACAATCATATTGAGGGTCGACACCCAGGTTAAAGAAGGGGTAATGACTTCATCACCGGGGCCAATGCCCATCGCCATCAGCGTGACGTGCATCCCGGCGGTTGCAGAGCAGACAGCAATCGCATGACGATTCCCCGTCAGCTTACAAAATGCCTCTTCAAGCTCCTGATTTTTTGGCCCTGTGGTGATCCAGCCCGACATCAAAACGTCCTGAAGCGCCGCAATTTCCT
This sequence comes from Enterobacter sp. Li2LvB3, assembly GCF_056156645.1. NCBI lineage: Bacteria > Pseudomonadati > Pseudomonadota > Gammaproteobacteria > Enterobacterales > Enterobacteriaceae > Enterobacter > Enterobacter sp. Li2LvB3. The sequence goes on from NZ_JBSICG010000026.1 coordinate 15,579, forward strand.
CAGCGCCCATCGACGGTCGCGAAAAAGGCAGAAAATCACTCATTATTAATTTCCTTGCTGTATTAAAGGCGTCATCTTTTACTGCGCTGTCGTAATGGGCAGCTCAATGGGATCATGCAAGATGGAATTTAAATAAATACCAAATAAAATTTAGTCGTTGCTTCATTTATGTCAACAAACCATCAACTAAGGCAAAGTAGTCCTCTTTTCTTAGGAAAAAATTAAGACACAGCTAAATTACAATGAGATTAACAAGAAGGGGAAGTTAAAAAACCGTTTAACAACATAAAGATAGATGGAATCTCTGTTTTTTTGAATTTTTTGTGATTAGGCTCACGGCAAATTAAGGCCGTATTTCACTTGATTGCAGGGAAAATAATAAGAAAAGTAAATAAATGCTCAACCAAAATTAGAATTCCGGGCATTTCGCCTGAAAAACGAAATCACCCGGGAACTTTCTAAATAAGTGAATTGTCGCGCTTAGTTAAGATTAGCAGGGAAATCATCCGGCAATTCACTGGCAGCACAGGCAATCACCGAGTCATTGTTCGCACCGCAGTCCCGCACAAAGGTAATGGTCGCAAACTCATCAATCACTTCAGTAGGATACGCCGGCCCCTGGTCACGATACGCATTCATCAGTGGGATATGATCATTCTGGAAACAGATCGTTTTTTCCGGGTTATTAATCACCCAGCGCGGGAAGAAAATCGTACCGTGGAAGAGTTTGTCACCCAGATTCACAATCAGGCTAACATCCGTACCGGTGGGTTCAGTCCAGGAAATTTTATAAATACTCTCACCCACCCTCACGATATATGCCTGCTGGTCTTTTACCCAACGGTTCGCCACGATGCCGCTGTGAATGCGGTAATCCAGCGTGGTGTCATTTTTCACGTAGATCTCGTAGTTCCAGCCATTATCGTAGGTGTAGACCAGGTGTTTACCCACAAAGCCGCTCAAATCATGTTTGTCGAAGGTGCTCATAATGTGTCTCCTCTGTTTTGATGAGACGATCGTACTCCTTCAAAAAATGGATGAATAACGCTATGTTTGAATCAAATTCATTCAAATTTTAGATACGTTATGCACAAGACAACGCTGGAACAGTGGTCACTACTGGAGAAAGTGGTAGAGCTTGGCAGCTTCGCCAGAGCGGCAGAAGAGACCGCCCGCAGCCAGTCCTCCGTGAGTTATAACCTGTCTTTATTGCAGGAGCGGCTGGGAGTGGCGCTGCTGGTGCCGGAAGGTCGACGCGCGGTATTAACCCCTGCCGGAGAATTGCTTCTCAACCAGGTAAAGCCGCTGCTCAAGGCTTTTTCGTACGTCGAAACACGGGCGGCAACGCTGCGCAACGGGATGCGCACGCGGCTGGACCTGGTCGTAGACAACATTTTCCCGCGCCGCCGTCTGTTCGCCATTTTGCGCCAGTTCCAGCAAATGTACCCGCAAACCCAGGTAAGGCTGACGGAGGTGCTGGAAAATGCCAGCTCGGATATCGTCAATAATGAAGCCGATGTCATGGTGTTAACCCGCCGTCAGGACATCACCGGGCTTGGCGAATGGTTGATGAACATTGATTTTGTTGCCGTCGCCCATCGCGATCACCCCTTATTTGCGCTCAATACGCCGCTCAATGACGAGATGCTACGTCCGTGGCCACTAATTCATATTGCAGATAACCAGCCTGCCGCCAGCACTGCCGGAGAGTCGTGGACATTTTCGACCATCGATGCCGCGATTGAGGCCGTGATGTATCAGGTGGGCTATGGCTGGTTGCCGGAGGAACGCATTCAGAGCCAGCTTGAACAGGGCGTGCTTAAAATGCTGCCACTGAGCCACGGTACGCGCCGTGCCACGCCTCTGCACCTGATCGTAAAGCGCGCCCTGACGCCGCTGGACGAGCAGGTTGAAACGCTACTGCGCCTTTTTAGCCCACCCCGGTAAACCTCAACTGCTACGCTTTAAGGTCTGAACTTTGAAAACCACAAGGAGCAGACAATGAAAATTGATTTTACGGGCAAAGTTGCGCTGGTCACGGCCTCCACGGGCGGCATTGGTTTTGCCATTGCCAAAGGGCTGGCCGAAGGCGGCGCGGAAGTGATCATCAACGGGCGTAGCACCGAATCGGTCAATAATGGGATACAGCAATTACAGCAGGCGGTGCCGGGTGTCCAGGTGCGGGCAGCCATTGCCGACCTCAGCACCCCGGAAGGGGTTGAATCGCTGCTGAAGGTCGCAACCAGTGTCGATATTCTGGTAAACAACGCCGGGATTTACGGCCCGCTGGATTTTTACGACACCGACGATGCCACCTGGGAGCGCTACTGGCAAACCAACGTGATGTCGGGTGTACGGCTCTCCCGCGCCCTGCTGCCGGGTATGGTGCAGAAAGGCTGGGGTCGTGTGGTCTTCATTTCATCGGAATCGGCCTGCAATATTCCGGCAGATATGATCCACTATGGCGTAACCAAAACTGCACAACTCTCACTGGCACGCGGCCTGGCGAAATTCGTGGCGGGAAGTGGCGTGACGGTGAACAGCGTGCTGCCGGGGCCAACCATTTCCGATGGTTTCGCCGGGATGATGAAAGACGAAATCGAAAGAACCGGCAAATCGCTGGAACAGCTGGCGAAAGAGTTTGTGATGGCCAACCGCCCCAGCTCAGTCATACAGCGCGCCGCGTCGGTTGAAGAGGTGGCTAATATGGTGGTGTATGTCTGTTCAACGCAGGCTTCCGCCACCTCCGGTGCGGCATTGCGCGTGGATGGCGGCGTGGTGGACGATATTATCTGACCTGCTCAGGCCGAACTGCCTGCCACACGGCGGGCAGTAATAAAGTGCTCTTGCCAGTAGTTGTCGGTCAAGGTTGAAACCGTGACGCCCTGGCTGCTCGACGCATGGATAAACTGGCTATCGCCAATGTACACGCCTACGTGACGGCGGTTTGGCCCAGTCTGGAAGAACACCAAATCCCCGGCTTTTAAGCGATATTGTGCCACCTGCACACCACGATGGATCTGCTCGCCTGTGGTGCGCGGCAGGTTGAGGTGCGCCGCATCGCTGAACAGGTGCTGCATCAGCGCAGAGCAATCCACCCCACGGTGCGTGGTGCCACCCCACAAATATTGGGTGCCTTTCCACTTCTGGTATTGATCAAGAATACGTGAGCGCAGCGGGCCCGTTTCCTGATGCACCAGCGCAGTCTTCGCCGGAGAAGTCGCCAGCTCGCTGTTCATGGACAACATCGACGCGGGCAGTTGAAAACTAAAGGCAGAAAAAGAAGCAAAACTTAACGAGAGTATTGAAATAAGCGATCTAAGAGTCATATCAAGAAAGAAGCAGTGAGTGAATTTTTCCTTACGCGTGGGGGCCAATGTTCCCCCGAAATATCTTTCGATGCGGTGATAATATAGACAGCTCATTTTTTACCCAATCTTTATCGGGACCAAAAATGGACTCACTTTCAGGTCGCAAGATTGATAAAAAAATGCACGTTACAGAAGGACTGATGGGGTAAAGCAGGTAAACTAATGAGCAGAATGTGTATTTCAGCTAAGACGTATTTATGACCAATATGATTGCCGACGAGGCAGTGGCCAAGTCCAACGTGCTCTCTGTCTTTGACTTTGATGGAACATTGACGCACCACGACAGCTTTATCCCGTTCCTGCGTTTTGCCTTTGGTAAACGTTACTTTGCGGGGCGCCTGGTGCGTATGGCGTTACCGACACTCCACTGCGTACGCCGTAAGCTGACGCGTGATGAGCTGAAAGAAGTGCTGATCAAAACCTTCCTGACCGGCGTAGATGAACACTGGCTGCGCCAGCAGGCCGAGGTGTTTTGCGAGAAATACTGGACGAAGCTGATGCGCCCGGCGGGTGTGCTGGCGGTTGCCGCAGAGGTCAATTCCGGTGCAGAGGTGACTATCTGCTCAGCCTCTCCGGCGCTGGTATTGCAACCGTGGGCCGATAAGCTCGGCATTAAGCTTATCGGGACACAGCTTGAAGTGAAAAACGGCAAGCTGACCGGACGGATCACCGGTAACAACTGCCGCTGTGCGCAGAAGGTCGCCAGGCTGGAAAAAGTGTATGGCAATCTGAACGATTACCATCTGCGCGCCTGGGGTGACACGCGAGGTGACCACGAACTGCTGGCGGCAGCGCAAGATCCGCACTGGCGACATTTCCATCATCCGCGTAAGCGCCGGAATTCACCGATTAAGGGTTAGTGCGCTCTGGTGCCCTCACCCCGGTCCTCTCCCGCCGGGAGAGGGCGAAAACAGAGCATCAGGCCGCACGTTTGCCAGGGAACATCACGCTCGTAATTATCCCCAGCGCTAACACCCCTAGCACCACAAACAGGCTGGCGGTTGCGCCAATGCTGTAACCGTGATGCCAGAAGTGATCGGTGGCATTAAGACCCAGCTTAAACGCGACAAAGAACAGCAGCAGGACCACCGCTTTCTCCAGATGCACCAGGTACTGTTTCAGCGCTTCCAGCACAAAATAGAGCGTACGCAGGCCGAGGATAGCGAACATCATTGCGCTGTAGATGATGAGCGGTTCACGGCTGACGGCGATAATCGCCGGGACCGAGTCAAACGCGAACATCACATCGGACAGCTCAACAACCGCCACGCAGAGCAGCAGTGGTGTTGCGTAACGCTTCGCCTTCTTCATGCGCCCGACCATAACATCCTGGTTTTCTGGCTTTTCAAGCTCTACATCCACCTCTTTCTGGGTCAGGATAAACGCATTGCTGCTGATTTTCGGCCAGACCGGGTAAAAGCGCTTCACCAGACGGTAGGCCAGATGGCCGGAGTAATCTTCAACCTCGTCACTCTCTTCGTTACGTTTGAGCATCATCAGTGCCGTCCAGCCAACAACCAGCGCAAAGATGACCTCGACGTAGGGCCCCAGGCTCAGCAGGCTGGTACCAATGGCGACGAAAATACCGCGGAAGACAATCGCCCCCAGTACACCCCAGTAGAGCACGCGGTGGCGGTACTTATCCGGCACGCCGAACCAGGCAAAAATCGCCATCATGACAAACAAGTTATCGACCGACAGCACCTCTTCCAGCGCATAACCGGTCAGGAACAAGCTCGCCATCTCTGCGCCATGATGCACATAGAGGAACCCGGCGAACGCCATCGCCATCATGACCCAGAAAATAGACCACATGGCGGCGCTTTTCAGCGAGACAGGTTTATCGTGACGGTGCATGAAGAGGTCGATAAACATCGCCCCGACAGCCATCACGACAAAAACAACAACGGTTTCAGTTGGGAAACCGAGATGAGCAACAGACATACACAACCCTTTTTGAAGACAAAACGCTAACCATGCAGACTGGTTAAAACCAGAAGTAGAAAAGGGTGGGCTGTTTATCAGCCTCTCACCCTCAAGGCCGCAGCCTAATCGGCTGCGCAAGGAAACGTACTTTACCTTACTACAAGGGGTGGGCGCATCTTTCGATTAGGCGCTCATTCCACGTAACCGCTGGAGCACGGCCACCAGCACCGCCACTGACCAGCCGACCATCAGGGCGCCGACCAGCCCTTCCAGCCCGCCAATCAGCCGCCAGTTTTGCGGCAGCGTTACATCGCCATACCCCACCGTGGCGTAGCTCACCAGCGAGAAGTAGAAGCTAGTGTTCCAGTCGTTAAAAGCCTCAACCAGGAAGTAGAATCCCGCAAACAGGCTGGCTTCGAGAAGATGGGCAAAGATCATTGAAATCACAATGCCGACATTGCGCAGCACAACGCGCACCGCAGAATCGACTTCCAGGTTTATGAATTTTAAAACGCAAAACATCCACAGCGAATGGATAACCACGGTTAGCGTGAGCAAAATAATGATGCTGAGTAGCTGCATGGAAGGGGCTCTGACTGAGAAAGAGAAGACTGCCCCTGCTGAACGCGCCGGGGCACCTGAACATGTTTTTCTGAGTCGAAGCTTAGTGGAAAGCCGGGGAAATGTTGGTGCAATAATTGCGTAGTGTGATTATTTCTCTGCCAGAGCCTGCGCGCATGCCCATGCGCTCGCCCAGGCCCACTGGAAGTTATACCCACCAAGCCAGCCGGTAACGTCCATCACTTCACCAATAAAATAGAGGCCCGGCACGTCACGCGCTTCCATGGTGCGCGAAGAAAGCCCATCAGTATCGACGCCGCCAAGCGTCACCTCTGCCGTACGGTAGCCTTCGGTGCCGTTGGGTTGCACGCGCCAGTTTGTCAGAGTATCTACCAATGCCTGCTGATCGCGGCTGTTTAGCTGCTTAAGAGACACATCCGGCACCTGCCCTAACACCTGCAAGCACTCAACCAGGCGCTTCGGCAACTGCATCGCCAGCGTGTTTTTCAGGCTTTGATTAGGATGTGCACTGCGCTGCTCGTCCAGGAAGCTTTCCAGGTCGCAATCAGGCACCAGATTGACCGTCACAAACTCGCCCGGTTGCCAGTAGCTGGAGATCTGTAACACCGCCGGGCCGGAAAGCCCGCGATGGGTGAAAAGCAGATTTTCGCGAAATACCGTGCCATCTTCGGCAGTGATGACAGAGGGAACAGACACGCCGGAGAGTGTCTGAAGTTGTTCAAGTAATGGCTTATGCAGCGTAAACGGCACCAGCCCGGCGCGTGTAGGCAGTACCTTCAGGCCAAACTGTTCGGCAATCTTGTAGCCAAAGGGTGACGCACCCAGCCCCGGCATCGACAGCCCGCCGCTGGCAATCACCAGATTATCCGCGCTGACGGTTTCACCGTTCAGTTGCAGCGTATAGCCTTGCTCATCGCGCGATACCTCCAGCACTTCCGTACGCAGGCGCATGACCACATCGCCTTTTTCGCACTCGGCCACCAGCATATCGACAATCTGCTGGGCGGAGTCGTCGCAGAACAGCTGACCCAGCGTTTTTTCATGCCAGGCGATACCGTGTTTACCCACCAGATCGATAAAATCCCATTGGGTATAGCGCGCCAGCGCAGATTTGCAAAAATGACGGTTTTGACTCAAATATGCCGCGGGTTCGACATACAAATTGGTAAAGTTGCAGCGGCCCCCGCCAGACATCAGGATCTTGCGTCCGGGTTTTTTACCATTATCCAGCAGCAGTACCCGACGGCCCGCTTGCCCGGCCATTGCCGCACAAAACATACCCGCCGCACCGGCCCCAATCACAACGGCATCAAACCTTTCCACGTCAAAACCCTCTTCGTTAACTGCGCGGATTGTAAAGTTTCCGCTGTGGTCGCACCAGCGCAAATAAGCCAGATATCAGTCATATATTTGAAATATAAAATATATTTCTTTACCTAAGTCCACCAAAGCCGAAGGAATATCAAAAAAAAGCTATATTTCACTTTGCCCGTTGCGCATTTGTCCTGGATAATGCGCCGCGTTCATGTCCTCAAAATGGCGTAACGTCCTATGCTACATTTGTTTGCTGGCCTGGATTTACATACCGGGCTTTTATTATTGCTTGCACTAGTTTTTGTTCTGTTTTACGAAGCAATCAACGGCTTCCACGACACTGCAAACGCAGTAGCAACGGTTATCTACACTCGCGCAATGCAGTCGCAACTTGCGGTTGTTATGGCGGCGGTATTTAACTTTTTTGGTGTCCTTCTGGGCGGACTGAGCGTTGCGTATGCCATTGTGCATATGTTGCCAACGGATCTGCTGCTTAACGTTAGTTCTGGCCATGGCCTTGCTATGGTGTTCTCAATGCTGCTTGCTGCAATTATCTGGAACCTCGGTACCTGGTATTTCGGCCTGCCTGCATCCAGTTCTCACACCCTCATCGGCGCGATTATTGGTATTGGGTTAACGAATGCCCTGATGACCGGTACATCGGTTGTCGATGCGTTGAACATCCCGAAAGTGATTGGGATTTTTGCCTCACTTATCGTCTCCCCTATCGTGGGTCTGGTGGTAGCAGGTGGATTGATTTTCATCCTGCGTCGTTACTGGAGCAATACTAAAAAACGCTCCCGTATTCACCTGACACCGGCAGAGCGTGAGAAGAAAGACGGCAAGAAAAAACCGCCATTCTGGACGCGTATTGCCCTGATCCTTTCCGCTATCGGCGTGGCCTTCTCACACGGCGCGAACGATGGTCAGAAAGGCATTGGTCTGGTGATGCTGGTCCTGATTGGTGTTGCTCCGGCAGGCTTTGTGGTCAACATGAATGCCTCCGGTTACGAAATCACACGTACTCGTGATGCCGTGAACAACGTCGAAATTTACTTCCAGCAGCACCCTGAGCTGCTGAAGCAAGCGACCGGTGTTGACCAGTTGATCCCTTCACCGGAAGCAGGCGCAACCACCGCACCTGGCGAGTTCCACTGCCACCCGGCGAATGCGATTAATGCTCTGGAACGTGCGAAAGGTATGTTGGGCGACATCGAAAGCTACGACAAACTTACCGTTGAGCAGCGCGGTCAGCTGCGTCGCATTATGCTTTGCATCTCTGATGTGACGGATAAAGTGGCGAAACAGCCTGGCATAAGCGCTGACGACCAGCGACTGCTGAAGAAACTGAAAGGCGATATGCTCAATACCATTGAGTACGCGCCAATCTGGATAATCATGGCGGTTGCGCTGGCACTGGGTATCGGTACGATGATTGGCTGGCGCCGTGTGGCAACAACAATCGGCGAGAAGATTGGTAAGAAAGGCATGACGTATGCGCAGGGTATGTCCGCGCAGATGACAGCGGCGGTTTCTATCGGTCTGGCGAGCTACACCGGGATGCCAGTGTCCACCACCCACGTACTCTCCTCCTCTGTGGCGGGTACCATGATTGTTGACGGTGGTGGTCTGCAACGCAAAACGGTTACCAACATTCTGATGGCCTGGGTGTTCACACTCCCGGCATCCATCCTGCTGTCTGGTGGTTTGTACTGGATTGCGCTGAAGCTGATTTAATTCGTTAAGCGCAACAAAAAAGCGGGCCAGGAAACTGGCCCGCTTTTTTTATAGCTGTCTTGTACTGGAGCGATCGGGGCATCAGGAAACCCTGAACATTTTTTGTCCAAAAAAGCAGGTTGGCGGAAACTATCATGACGGGCAGAAAAAAATACAATGCAAAGGAGAATGTATGGCTTCTGTCCCTGTCTCAGGGCCTGGCTCAATCGTGATTGCCAACAACATGCGTGAAGCACGCAGCCATGGAATGTCGCGTAATATGGCCACACCCTCAACCTACTACTGGTTCTACCAAAAAGTTCGAAATGGCGGTCCGTGGGATTACAAAAAATTCGACCCATATTTTGCAGCATTCGGTAATTTTAACTTTGGTGCTGCCGGTACTGCCGCAGGTATTCCTGCAAGCATTCTTCTGATGGGTGCGGGTTGGGCTCAAGGTCGTGCCGGCACCTCAAAGCCTGAATGGGGAAAATGGTACGAAAAACCACCCTATGGGGACGACCCAACGGACCAGCGTAATATCAGAGAAGGGATAGATTATGCCATTCAGAATGGTTATTAGATGGCTCCATCGGCTTGTTACACTTGTGCTTCTGGCTTTGGTCACAGGATTTATATGGCTGAATCACCAGCCGGACCCACGAAAAAGCGATGAACTCAAGCGTGTTTATAACCTGTCTGACAGCGTCAGGCTCTACATGACCGCTAATAATCAGGGTGGAGCAACCGTGCCTACGGTTTACCGTTACTACTTGTCACATGAGATCGCAGGAAAAGACACAGACGTTATCCATGAGCTTGCTACGAAGCATCCCGTTATTGAGGGGACAGGCACTATCACCAGTGCCAGCATAGATAAAAATGGAGACGTGAGCATCTCCTACAGCGGGAAGGTCATCTCAATTCAGGACAATATCTCGGACCTTCGGTTTACGGTGAGCCCCTGAGATAAACGAAAATAAGGCGAGGATAACCTCGCCTTTCCTGTGCTCAGTGCCAAATCATCAACGCAATCATACTGACCACGACCAGGCCGCACAGGGCGCTGGTTAAAATAAACTGACGACGCAGGCGCTCACAGCGACGGATAAACTCTTCATCGTGATGATCGCGGTAGCGCTGGTAATAGATATACCCCACCAGACGCATTTGCTTGCTGGGCTGTCCATGCGAGGTGAAGAACCCTCCACCGTCCACATACTGATAAAGCAACGGATCGCAACCACGAAGTACCACTAATAGCGCACGTAACGATGAGAAGTAGCGCGCCATATTCACTATGCAAACTACGCATAACGCCCAAAACAATGCGACGGTGCTAATCATACATCCTCCCCGGCGTCCGCCCTCGAAGCAAAGCCCCTGAGCTACCGCACCCCAATGCCCTGACAGACAGTTCAGTGAAAGAATGACTCAAAAGTCGATCCGGTTCGCGTTTTAATATCCGAACGGCTCATTAAATAGTGTAGGAGATCCGTTAATTTTTTTGCCACAAGGTTAATCGTTATCAACGCGAAGGCTTGAAAAATTTGTTGAACTGAGCCGTAATGAAAGCAACAGACGACGGCTTTCTCTTTTAGTCATCGATAACTTAAGGAAGGAGTAACACTATGGCTTACAAACACATTCTCATCGCGGTAGACCTCTCCCCGGAGAGCAAAGTGCTGGTTGATAAAGCGGTATCCATGGCGCGTCCCTATAACGCGAAAGTTTCTTTGATTCACGTTGATGTGAATTACTCCGATCTCTATACCGGTCTGATCGATGTGAATCTGGGCGATATGCAAAAGCGTATCTCTGAAGAGACTCACCATGCACTGAGTGAGCTGTCTACCAACGCGGGCTACCCTATTACCGAAACCTTAAGCGGTAGCGGCGATCTGGGTCAGGTACTGGTTGATGCAATCAAGAAATACGATATGGATCTGGTGGTTTGCGGTCATCACCAGGACTTCTGGAGCAAGCTGATGTCTTCAGCGCGTCAGCTGATCAACACCGTTCACGTGGATATGCTGATTGTTCCACTGCGTGACGAAGAAGAAGAGTAAGTGGATTAAATTCCCCTCACCCCAGCCCTCTCCCACAGGGAGAGGGAATAGAATGTAGGCCGGGTAAGGCGAAACCGCCACCCGGCTTTTTTATTCCGCTGTCCCCGAATAAATATCAAACCGGTGCCCTTTGGTGGTCACCGCGTTGGTTGTGGCAACATCCGCCAGCGGTGGCGCATAGTCCGGGCGCTTCACCACCACACGCTTTGTCGCGAGCAGGCGGGCAGGCTCCAGCAGACCATCGGCATCCAAATCTGGCCCCACCAGCGACTGAAACACACGCATCTCTTTTTTCACCAGCGCGCTTTTCTGCTTATGCGGGAACATCGGGTCGAGGTAGACCACCTGCGGGCGCGGGGTGATATCCGTCAGCGCAGTCAGGCTGGAGGCGTGAATAAGCTGCAAACGCTCCTGCAACCACGGGCCGATTTCCGGGTCCGCATAGCCACGCGCAAGCCCATCGTCCAGCAACGCCGCCACTACCGGATTGCGCTCCAGCATCCGCACACGGCAGCCAACAGACGCCAGCACAAAAGCATCGCGCCCCAGCCCCGCGGTGGCATCAACCACATCCGGCAGATAACTGCCTTTGATCCCGACCGCTTTCGCTACCGCTTCGCCACGACCGCCGCCGAACTTGCGCCGGTGCGCCATGGCACCACCCACAAAGTCGACAAAGATGCCGCCAAGCTTCGGCTCGTCGCGTTTACGTAGTTCCAGATGTTCTGGCGTCATCACCAGCGCCATCAGGTTTTCGTCATCGTGCTCCAGTCCCCAGCGGGCGGCCAGAACAGATAAGGCGCCGTCTCCGGCGCCTGATTCATCTACTAAGCAGATCTTCACGTAACAATCAGCCTTTGATCCCGTAATGCTCAAGCATCGCATCCAGCTGCGGCTCACGGCCACGGAAGCGTTTGAACAGCACCATTGGCTCTTCAGAGCCGCCACGCGTCAGGATGTTATCCAGGAACGATTGGCCGGTTTCACGGTTGAAAATGCCCTCTTCTTCAAAACGAGAGAAGGCGTCGGCCGCCAGCACATCGGCCCACAGGTAGCTGTAGTAACCCGCCGCGTAACCACCTGCAAAGATATGGCTGAACGCGTGCGGGAAACGGCCCCAGGTTGGTCCTGGAATAACGGCGACCTGTTTTTTAATCTCGGCCAGGGTTTCGAGGATTTTCGCCCCTTGTTCCGGGCTGAACTCAGCGTGCAGGCGGAAGTCGAACAGGCCGAACTCCAGCTGACGCAGGATAAACATCGCCGCCTGGTAGTTCTTCGCCGCCAGCATTTTATCCAGCAGTTCTTTTGGCAGCGGTTCGCCGGTTTCAAAGTGACCAGAGATGAACGCCAGCGCGTCCGGCTCCCAGCACCAGTTTTCCATAAACTGGCTTGGCAGCTCGACTGCATCCCACGGCACACCACTGATACCGGCAACGCCTGCGGTTTCAATGCGGGTCAGCATATGGTGCAGGCCGTGACCGAATTCGTGGAACAGGGTGATCACTTCGTCGTGTGTAAACAGCGCAGGTTTACCATTCACCGGACGGTTAAAGTTACAGGTCAGGTAAGCGACCGGTTTTTGCAGCGAACCATCCGCTTTACGCATCTGGCCCACGCAGTCGTCCATCCATGCTCCACCGCGTTTGTTTTCACGCGCATAGAGATCCAGATAGAAGCTGCCGCGCAGCTCGTTCTTCTCGTCATACAGCTCGAAGAAACGCACGTCCGGGTGCCAGACTTCGATGTCAGTACGCTCTTTAGCGGTAATGCCATAGATACGTTTCACCACTTCGAACAGACCGTTTACCGCTTTGTTTTCCGGGAAGTACGGGCGCAGCTGCTCATCGCTGATGCTGTAGAGATGCTGTTTCTGTTTTTCGCTGTAGTAAGCGATATCCCACGGCTGTAGCTCATCCACACCGAATTCCGCTTTCGCGAAAGCGCGCAGCTGAGCCAGCTCTTTCTCGCCCTGCGGACGGGCGCGTTTTGCCAGGTCGGTTAAGAAATCCAGCACCTGCTGTGGGTTTTCCGCCATTTTGGTGGCGAGAGATTTGAAAGCATAGCTTTCAAAGCCCAGCAATTGTGCCAGCTCGTGACGCAGGGCGAGGATTTCAGCCATCACCGGGCTGTTGTCCCATTTGCCCGCATTTGGGCCTTGATCGGACGCGCGTGTGCTGTAAGCGCGGTACAACTCTTCACGCAGCGCCTGGTTGTCGCAATAGGTCATTACTGGCAGGTAGCTTGGGATATCCAGCGTTAACAGGAAACCTTCCAGCTCTTTCGCTTCGGCCTGTGCTTTCGCTGCCGCCAGCGCGCTTTCCGGCATCCCGGCAAGCTCTGCTTCGTCGGTTACCTGCTTCGTCCAGCCCATCGTGGCATCCAGCACGTTGTTGCTGTACTGGTTGCCCAGCTCAGACAGACGCGCGGCAATTTCGCCATAGCGAGTCTGTTTCTCTTTTGGCAGACCAATACCGGACAGCTCAAAATCACGCAGCGCGTTATCCACAGATTTCTTCTGCGCAGTATTTAGTGACGCATAGTGATCACCATCGCGCAGGTCGCGGTAGGCCTGGTACAGCCCTTCATGTTGACCCACCCAGGTGCTGTACTCAGAGAGCAGCGGCAGGGTTTGCTCGTAGGCTTCGCGCAGCTCCTGGCTGTTTTTCACCGAGTTCAGATGACTCACTGGCGAAAAGATACGGCCCAGCACGTCATCCACTTCCGCCAGCGGCTGACACAGATTTTCCCAGGTGTACGGCGCACCTTGCGCCACCACGCTTTCTACCGCCGCACGGCAATTATCCAGCGACTGCGTAACGGCTGGAACCACATGCTCAGGGAGGATTTTAGAAAACGGTGGCAACGAAAAAGGCGTCAGTAATGGATTGGTCATAAGCGCTGTCCTGTTGAAGAAGATGAATGAAGCGCGCATCCGGCGCTGTACATATTGGTTCAGTAATGGGGTTAAGTGTAGAGGATTTCAATGGTGCAAGCGGGGAATTACGCCCGACAGCGTAACGCTGCCGGGTATGGGTTACTTAGTGTGCGTGATGCCCGAGCGCATAGGCAGCAGGCAGGTTCAGACGCTGCCAGAACTGCTGATCCGGCGTTGTCCCGGAGAGCGGATAACCCGCAGGCAGCGCAGTTTTCACCATCAGCGCCTGGCGCTGGGCTGCACTGAGGTTTGGCAGTGCCGCTTCCAGCAGCACATCGGCCCCTTCAGGCACTTTCAGACTCTGCTGTTCGCCTTTTTGCTGCGGCAGATCGTAGGTCATGGTGAAGCGATAGAACGTCTGCATGGCTGGGTCACGATACGGATCGTTCTTACCGTCGGTCTTTGCGCACTCAGTCAGCGATGTCCCACACTCTTTTTCCAGCGCGGTGCGCAGCTGGTCGCGGGCTTCGTTAAACAGCGCGCGATAGCTGGCGTCATTCAGATAATAGGCTACATTACGCTGCGCCACCATTCGCGAGCCCATCACATCCAGCGGATAATGCACGCCGAGGACAATACGGGAATAGCCATAGCGTGCCCCCCGCGTCACCAACGCATCAAAACGCTCCGGGATCATCTCTGCCATCAGCAATGCGTCGGTGTAACCGGTGTTGGTGTGCCCGCTCGGGAACGAGCCGCCGTCAGCGGTATAGGGTTGATTGTCTTTTACCACCACGTCATCAGGCACCAGATGAATGGTATTGCCCTGGATAAGGAACGGGCGCGGGTTGTTAAAGTGCTTTTTCGCCTCGCCAGTGCTGACTTCAGATGCCTTAATCAGCGCCGCGGCTTTGCCAAGTTCCCCTTTGTCATAGGCATCAAGAAATGCCTTACCCAGACGCGGCCCCAGCGCGTCGCTCAGGAAGTAGAGATAGCTAATCCCTTCGGCATCCGCCAGTGCCTGATGGCGAGCGAGTTGCGAAGCATCGCGGTTAATGGCGGTCACTGTTTGGAGGTTTGCGTTGATAACGATCTCGGGCAGTTTACTGAATCCCGAAAGCAGGTCGATACCCGCCTGCTGGTTCTCTTTTACCCTGAAGTCATAGCCGCTTGCCTTAAGCCAGGCTTTATCGGCCTGGGTTTTGTTCTGCTTCGCCTTTTCGAGCTGGTCACGCGTGAGCGTGGCGGCATCACCTTTCAGCGCCGCACGCAGTTGCGCCAGCGTCTGAATTTCCAGAGCATCAAACGACGGGCTGGCAGATGCCGGCGTAACGCTGCTGGCGATGTCGGCCGCCTGGCTGAGCGGAACCTCTTTTGCCAGTACCGGCAGCGCGAGGAAGAGTGCTGATGTGAGCAGTGTGAATTGCAGCTTCATTATTTTTCCTTTTATTCAAAGAATTACCTTGCCTGCCTGCGACGCTAGCCCTGCTGGTTGACACTTTTATGACACCGATATGTTTTGCAACGCTTTTGCCGGAATTGAAACAGCACGGCGCTTTAGCGGTAATCCAGGCGGATCTACGGTAAACTAGCGCTTAACTTGTCTACTTCCCGGAATCTCTGCATCCATGCTCAGTTATCGCCACAGCTTTCACGCAGGCAACCACGCCGACGTCCTTAAACACACCGTTCAGAGCCTGATCATTGAAGCGCTCAAAGAGAAAGATAAACCCTTTCTCTACCTGGACACGCACGCCGGCGCGGGCCGCTATCAGCTGAGCGGCGAGCACGCCGAGCGTACCGGTGAATATCTCGAAGGCATCGCCCGTATCTGGCAGCAGGATGACCTGCCGGCAGAGCTGGAGCCTTATATCGGCGTGGTTGAGCATTTCAACCGCAGCGGCCAGCTGCGTTACTACCCAGGCTCTCCGCTGATTGCCCGCCAGCTGCTGCGCGAGCAGGACAGCCTTCAGTTGACCGAACTGCACCCGAGTGATTTTCCACTGCTGCGTTCCGAATTCCAGAAAGATAACCGCGCCCGCGTGGAAAAAGCCGATGGCTACCAGCAGCTGAAAGCCAAACTGCCGCCGGTTTCCCGCCGTGGCCTGGTGTTAATTGACCCGCCGTACGAAATCAAAACCGACTACCAGGCGGTGGTGACCGGCATCAACGAAGGCTACAAACGCTTTGCAACCGGCACTTATGCACTGTGGTATCCGGTGGTACTGCGCGCGCAAATCAAGCGCATGATCAAAGACCTGGAAGCCACCGGCATCCGCAAAATCCTGCAAATTGAGCTGGCCGTGCGCCCGGACAGCGACCAGCGCGGCATGACCGCCTCCGGCATGATTGTGATCAACCCGCCGTGGAAGCTCGAAGCGCAAATGAACAACGTGCTGCCGTGGCTGCACAAAACGCTGGTGCCAGCCGGTACCGGCCATGCGGCAGTGGGCTGGATCGTGCCTGAGTAATCGCAGTCATTGGTGGAACCTATTGATTTCAGGTATACAATCGCGGCAATTCACGATTAAGGATAAAAGCTATGACGAAGCATTATGACTACATCGCAATCGGCGGCGGCAGCGGCGGTATCGCCTCTATCAACCGTGCAGCCATGTACGGCCAGAAGTGCGCGCTGATTGAAGCCAAAGAGCTTGGCGGCACCTGCGTGAACGTGGGTTGTGTACCGAAGAAAGTGATGTGGCACGCGGCGCAAATCCGTGAAGCTATCCATATGTATGGCCCGGATTACGGCTTTGACACCACCATCAATAACTTTGACTGGGACAAGCTGATTGCCAGCCGTACGGCTTATATCGACCGAATCCATACCTCGTATGACAACGTACTGGGTAAAAACAACGTCGATGTGATCCGGGGTTTTGCACGCTTTGTTGATGCCAACACGATCGAAGTGAACGGTGAGACGATCACTGCCGATCATATCCTGATCGCCACCGGTGGCCGCCCAAGCCACCCGGACATTCCAGGTGTGGAATACGGTATCGACTCCGACGGTTTCTTCGAACTGCCTGCCCTGCCAAAACGCGTTGCGGTTGTTGGCGCAGGTTACATCGCGGTAGAGCTGGCGGGTGTGATTAACGGTCTGGGCGCCGAAGCACATCTGTTTGTGCGTAAGCACGCACCACTGCGCAGCTTCGACCCGCTGATCGTCGATACCCTGGTCGAAGTGATGAACGCCGAAGGCCCGACCCTGCATACCCACGCCGTACCAAAAGCGGTCGTGAAAAATGCAGATGGCAGCCTGACCCTGGAGCTGGAAGATGGCCGTAGCCAGACCGTCGATTGCCTGATCTGGGCGATTGGTCGTGAGCCGGCAAACGACAACTTCAACCTGGCCGTCACTGGCGTGAAAACCAACGACAAAGGCTATATCGTCGTCGATAAATTCCAGAACACCAGCGTGCCTGGCATTTATGCGGTGGGTGATAACACCGGTGCCGTTGAACTGACTCCGGTCGCGGTGGCCGCTGGTCGTCGTCTCTCTGAGCGTCTGTTCAACAACAAGCCGGACGAGCATCTGGACTACAGCAACATCCCGACAGTGGTATTCAGCCACCCGCCAATCGGCACCGTGGGCTTAACCGAGCCGCGGGCGCGCGAACAGTATGGCGATGACCAGGTGAAAGTGTACAAATCGGCGTTTACCGCGATGTATACCGCTGTCACCTCTCACCGTCAGCCATGCCGCATGAAGCTGGTGTGCGTTGGCCCGGAAGAGAAAATTGTCGGTATTCACGGTATTGGCTTTGGCATGGATGAGATCCTGCAAGGCTTTGCTGTGGCACTGAAAATGGGCGCAACCAAGAAAGACTTCGATAACACCGTAGCTATCCACCCAACTGCGGCGGAAGAGTTTGTGACCATGCGTTAATCTCGCATTGCCTCTGGCGTCAGGCGATTAATATTTGCCCGACGCCAGAACATTCTTCGAAAACAAACATCCTCCTGTGCATATTCATCAAACGCATCCCCGCCACCTGGCAACCACGAAAAACAATAGGTTTTGTCACCACTGAATGCGAAAAACAGACATTGCGCATATCGCAGTGTTCAAAGGTAATATTTTCCAGACAACAACGATTTAACGTTAAGTAAGAAAAACAAATATCTCGGAACGAAATTTCACTTAAATTACTGCGATAAATGATTGCGCTTATTTTCTCCCCCCGGATATTCAAACCTACCAATTGTCGGTTTTCTATTAAACCATTTAAGTCTGATATAGTGTTTCGCTGCGTATTCTGTAAAGACAAAGGCATAGCGCCCTGACGCCTCGCGTTAAGGTTCATAAAGGTTCCATTTTTAGTGTTGTCATCAGAAAGGATGACGAGTGAGTGGATCCCTTTAATGCCTTACTGCGCTATGCCGAAACAACAGCGATTTTGTCCATTTATTTGCAGAGTTGGTCTGCAAAATAAAAGCGTTTAAATAAACAATTCCAAATCACGTAACGTAATAATTTTATTTAAGTGAGTTTTTAATGCCAAAACACACAAGCAGTAATTGTATTCTGGTGATCGAATCCCCGTGGGAGTTAGATGGGCAAGACTCTAATCGTTCTTCGGTTGTACCGTTTATCGAGGGCATCGCAAAGTTACACGGGGATACTGATGTCTATTTTCTGAATTTTTACGACAAAAGTAGTTTTAAGACCGCGCTTGATTGCCTGTGTAAGCAAACTTTTGCGAATACAATCGTCTATGTTGCAGCCCATGGCAGCTCAACACACATAGCAAAAGTGCCGTTGAAGGATATCCTCAGCGCCGTGAGTGAGAAATCCGCAAAATTCAACATCAGGGGCCTGATGCTGGGGTCATGTTTCGCCGGAGGAAAAACGCAGTTATTGCAGAATTTCACTCAGGGTAGTGGTCTGCGCTGGTGTGCGGGATATGCCTCTTCGTGTTGCTGGCTGACAGGTACGATGATTGATTGCGCCATTATCCGCAGTGCACTGGGGATGCATGAAGAGCATTACCAGGATCGTGATTCAATGAACCATGCATTTGCGAATGCACTCGCTCCGTTTGCACCAAATGCCATTATTGGCAACGGTAAAAAGCGCGATAACGTTCCTCTTTGTGAGTCTCTGCAATTTGTAATTCAGCCTGAAGGCAAAGGTCATCGCCCTCTTCTTGCGGCTGAAGAAATATTCGCGCAGGCACATTCGCTGCGTGTAGAAGTAGAAACAGAAGACGAAGCCTACTAGCCCCCCGGTTAATACATACTCTGTTGCAAAGTGAATGCTCTGAATTTTAAGGTGTTCAGGAATGTAGGGTTAGCAGGTTTATGGTTTAAATATCATGAGCCTGTGTAACCTTTTATCTTTTTCACCTCCCTGCCAAAACGTGATCTACCGCACATTTAACTCCCCACGCATCGAAGCGAATGTCTACGCTTATGAGACACCCGGAAAAACCTGTCATTGTGAATACAACCGGAGGTCCCTATCACTATGTTCAGCCAGAAACTACACGCCGCCGATATCGTCGAGTTCGGGATTGAGGAAGAACTTCGCTACGAGGCCGATCCCTGCGAGTTGAAACTGGATGAAATGATTGAAGCGGAGCCGGAACCCGAAATGATCGAGGGGCTGCCCGCATCCGATGCCCTCACCCCCGCCGATCGTTACCTTGAACTGTTTGAGCATGTGCAGTCATCGCGGCTGTTTGCAGACAGCAAAACCTTTCCCGACTGCGCACCGAAAATGGATCCGCTGGATATTCTTATCCGCTATCGCAAGGTAAAACGTCACCGGGATTTCGATTTGCGCCAGTTCGTTGAGAACCACTTCTGGATGCCGGAAGTGCTCTCCAGTGAATATATTTCTGACCCAAATCTTTCCCTGAAAGAGCATATCGATAATCTGTGGCCGGTGTTAACGCGCGAACCACAGGACCATATTCCCTGGTCGTCACTATTGGCGCTGCCGCAGGCGTATATCGTGCCCGGCGGGCGCTTCAGCGAAACCTACTACTGGGATTCCTACTTCACCATGCTGGGGCTGGCGGAAAGCGGACGCCACGACATGCTGAAGTGCATGGCGGACAACTTCGCGTGGATGATTGAGCGTTACGGCCATATTCCCAACGGCAACCGCACCTACTACCTGAGCCGCTCGCAACCGCCGGTGTTTGCCCTGATGGTCGAGTTATTCGAGGAAGATGGCGTGCGCGGTGCGCGGCGCTATCTCGACCATTTGTTACTGGAATATGCCTTCTGGATGGATGGCGCGGAATCGCTGCTGCTGAATCAGGCCTACCGTCACGTCGTGCGAATGCCGGACGGCTCTATGCTTAACCGCTACTGGGATGACCGTGACACGCCGCGCGATGAATCATGGATTGAGGATGTAGAAACAGCGAAACACTCCGGTCGCCCGCCGAACGAGGTCTATCGCGACCTGCGTGCGGGTGCGGCTTCGGGCTGGGATTACTCCTCCCGCTGGCTGCGCGATGCCGGGCGTCTTGCCAGCATTCGCACCACACAGTTTATTCCCATCGATTTAAATGCCTTCCTGTACAAGCTGGAAAGCACCATCGCTAATCTTTCTGGTCGGAAAGGTGATAAAGCGGCCGAAGCCCATTTCCGCCAGAAGGCAAGCGATCGCCGGGCAGCAGTAAACCGCTATCTGTGGGATAACGAGAACGGCTGTTACCGTGATTACGACTGGCGACGCGAAGAGATGGCATTGTTCTCCGCCGCCAGCATTGTGCCGTTGTATGTCGACATGGCGACCCACGAGCAGGCCGACCGTCTGGCCGATGCCGTTAACGCCCGTCTGTTGACGCCGGGCGGTATTTTAGCGACCGAGCATGAAACCGGCGAACAGTGGGATAAACCTAACGGCTGGGCGCCGTTGCAGTGGATGGCTATTCAGGGGTTTAAACGCTATGGCAACGACTCGCTGGGCGATGAGATTGCCCACAGCTGGCTGCAAACGGTGAACCATTTCTATAAGAAACATCACAAGCTGATTGAGAAGTACCATATCGCCAGCAGCACACCGCGTGAAGGTGGCGGTGGTGAATATCCGTTACAGGATGGGTTTGGCTGGACGAACGGTGTGGTGCGGCGTTTGATTGGGCTGTATGGGGAGCCGTAGGTTACCGGGGTGGTAGCGGTGAGTCACCCCGGCACTCTCCCGCAAAGTTACCGAATCACATCATAAATAGCGGTCTGAATAGACTGCCATTTTTTAGTGTTATCGTCCGGCTGCGCCTGGGCGCGACGCGTGGCCATATCCGTATCATGCTGCTGGCGTTTCACCACCGCAGGTACTGTGCAAAACGCCTTAAGATACTGCTTACGCAGCGAAGTCAGGGCATCACCGTTCGACATGGCATGGCTGAGGGTATTGATAAACCGACGGCACGGTTTTTCCTCCACCATTTGCGACCGGTAACGCAGCATCAACTCCAGCACGCCGTCGTGCTCCGCGGCCATCGCCTCTTCAGTCCATGAAAGCTTCCAGTCCATTCCGCCCTGGAGGAACAGCTGCGCCACGCGGGTGTCGTTACGGTTGATGGCCGAACGGAAATTGTTTTCATCCCAGGTCACGCCCATGCGCGTGAGTGTTTCACGTGAAGTGGGCGCTTCGCGCATCTCCTGAGTCGGGGAAGCTTCCTCTGCGTTCGCGGTTGCAGGTGGCGGCTTACCGCTGGTGACGAGCCAAAAACCTCCCATCACGATAGCAATCACCATCACCCCAACCGCCGCCCATAGCAGGCCAGAAATCAACTGGTCGCGCTGTTCTTGTGTACGCGGCGCACGCTGGGTCGGCTTTTCAATGGTGTCGCGCACCTCGAACAGATCGCCCCCGGTGATGCGGTCCATTTTTTGCGCGTTTTCCCAGAAGTTATGCAGCTCGCTGGCGTCCACCGACATCAATCCCGCCGGGTTGATGCGCGTGCGCCCTTCTTCAAACGCCCGCTGAACGGGGCGGGTAATTTGTGTGTAGTAGTTATCCAGCAGCAAAATTTGTGCGGAGCTCAAACGCTGGTTAACGGCAATGCTGTTGCGGATCTGGCGGATATCATTCAGGAAGGTTTGCAGGGTTTTTCGCGGCTCAACCAGCAGCGTCAGCATCATCGGGTCGCTAAACAACGGGGAGTAGTAACGGCTAAATTCCCGTTTATCCACCAGCATCTGTGCCAGCTCGCTAAACATCATGCCGCTGAGGATATCGTTGATTTCACCCAGCTTCAGCCAGCGCCGGACGCGGTCGGCGTTAAATAACGTTTTAAGGTGATTATTGAGCCGCACCGGATCGGGCCATGCCTGCTGGATAAGCCCCTTAATCATCAGCTCAATTGCCCGAACCTGCTTTTGCGCCTGCTGTTGTTGGATCTCGTTGCCTGCCGCAAGCTCCGTACTGTAGGTTAAAAGCGTCTGTTGCAGACGCACGTGTTCCAGGGCGGTCACAAAACGCATGGCCGCAATCAGCTGGTTTTCACTGACATCCTGCCCACTTTCGTACTGTGGGACTCGCTGCTGCAACAGGCGCAGTTGCAGCGTAAAGTCCGACATTTCAGCATCATTCAGGTTGAGTTTTTTCGCCACAGCGCCCCAGCCACCTAATGCGAGGCGGGCGCTATCCAGTTGTTCAAGGAACCAGCGAGGATCTTTGCCTTCCGAAACATGGACATTCAGGAGAAGCAACATTTCGACTGAGGCCTGACGAATGACCGCCAGGCAGTGCTCAAACTGCTCGCGGATATGATGTGATGTGCTGAGAGTCATTGTTTTCCTTCAGGGACAACGAATACATCATGGCAGACCCGATAAGGTCATTTTTCTTTTTATTTATACGAGGTTAAACCATACCTGAGTTTCTGTTGAAATACAGTGACAGCCCTATAATCATTTACACATGCTCTGGAGAACCGAATGCCTTCCCTCACCACCACACGTCTGACCTGCTCGCCGTTGCAAGCGTCTGACTGGCCCTTCTTTCTTGCATTGCAGCAGCATCCCGACGTCATGCGCTTTGTCGCAGAAGACCGTTCCGTTGCAGACATCCGCGAAGCCTTTGATTCCCGCCTTGCCCCGTGGGCGCCAGGCAGCGCGCAGTGGTTATGTCTGGTGGTGCGTGATGCCGCCAGCCAGACACCGCTGGGCGTCACGGGTTATATCCATCGGGAAGACGATTGCGCCGAAGTCGGTTTTCTTTTCGCGCCATCCGCCCAGGGCAAGGGCTATGGATTTGAATCATTGCGGGCACTCTGTGATTTTGCGTTTAACCAGGGCGGCATCCGTCGGCTGACCGCTACCGTCACGGCGGGCAATATCGCCTCACGGGCTTTACTGGAAAAATCAGGGTTCAGGCTGGAAGGCGAACTGCGCGAAAGCTATTTCCTCTCCGGACAGTGGCACAATGACTGGCTATTTGGTTTGCTGAAGCATGAGTTTCAGGCTTAAAAAAACAGTTCAACAGCCATTTGGCGGATATTGATCACCCACCATTTCCTCTACAGTCATGCCAGAGAGAGGAAACGAATATGATATGCCGTTCGCTGAAGATATCGTCGTCTGGAATTGAATTAATTAAACAATATCAGGGTCTGTCCCTTGAGAAATATTGTGATGAAAGTGGTTTATGGATTATTGGATTTGGCCACGTGATCGGTCCGAAAGAGACAACTTCCGCGTTTATTACTCTGGCTCAGGCCGAACAATTTCTCTACGACGATATTCAGAAATGTGAAGACGTTCTACGGGAAAATATCGCCCGTCCGCTGACGCAAGAAAAACATGATGCCCTTATTTCATTGATATTCAGCTGCGGGATTAAAGACTGTCTGAACACTGGCATTATTCAGGAGGTTGCACGCGGTAATAACGCGCAAGCGACACTGCTCTGGCGTAATGCTCTTATGCTTAATGGCAAAAAGATCAACAGCCTGGCGCAGCAACGCCAGGCTGAATGTGCACTTTTCGACAGCGAATAAACCTCAGGCTGCCCGGGTATAAAACAGGGCTGCCTGCGTGCGATTTTTGACATCCAGGCGGCGAAAAAGCGCTTCCAGATGGGCTTTTACCGTTCCCGTGCTGATATTTAGCGTGCGACTAATTTCTTTGTTTGTCTCACCCGCAGCCAGCAGTTTTAGTACTTCGCGCTGGCGCTCACTCAGCGAAGAGAGCCCCTGCTGCGGCCGGGAAGGTTGTTTAAGCCAGTCGCACGGGAAACAGACCATCCCCTTCGATACCGACTTCAGCATTGCAGCGATCATTTCCGGGTGTGCATTGCGGGGAATAATGGCCGTGACATTATTCTGCATAAGCTGCTCCACCCATCTGACATCATTTTTTGCCAGCACCATGACCACACGCAGTGCCGGAAAACGCAGCATAATCTCTTCCAGCATCGTCATGCCGGCATCCTCAATAAAGCGGCCGTCAATCATGAGGATAGATGTTGGCGAGGCGGATAAAAGCGCCCACAGCTCATCAGTCTGACGGGTTCCCGATATATTTATTTCTGGAATTAATTCTTGCAGACGATTTATCGCTCCATGAATAAATATTGACTGCCTGTCAAACATGATAACTCGCATTATTTTTACTCCCACTGAAAACCCCGTGCCACGAAGTATCGTCATGGATAGATAATAAAGACTCAATAATTCGAGGGGGATTCTACAGAGGGTCTGCCTGAGAACAAACTCAACTACGGGAAGCGTTACAAAATGCCCGACTTGATTAAATCTTGCCAGATTTTGACATAATTGCTTTAAGGAACATCTTAAGCACTACCAATACGGGGATCCCTCCCCGCAGGCCATTGCATTACAGGAACATCCCGCCTGAAACTTCAATACGCTGGGCGTTCATCCAGCCCAGTTTATCGCTCAGCAACGCGGCGATCGCATCACCAATATCGTCCGGTAAGCCCACACGACCCAGCGCGGTTTGAGACGCCAGCATCTGATTCAGCTGCGCGTTGTCTCGCACCCGTCCACCGCCAAAATCGGTTTCAATCGCGCCCGGGGCAATAATATTGACCGAGATCCCTCGCGCACCCAGCTCTTTTGCCTGATAGCGGGTCAGCACCTCCATTGCCCCTTTCATTGAGGCGTAAGCCCCGGAGCCTGGCTGTGTAAAACGCGCCAGCCCGCTGGACACATTCAGGATGCGGCCACCGTCTTTAATCACCGGCAACAGTTGCTGGGTCAGAAAAAACGGGCCTTTGAAATGAACATTCATCGCCTCATCAAACTGCGCTTCCGTCGTCTCGGCAAAAGGCGCATATAAACCTGTGCCCGCATTGTTCAATAAATAATCAAAGGTATCACGCTGCCAGATGTTTTTGAGCGTTTCCTGAACCTGCCGGCTGAAATCCTCAAAGCTGGCGACATTGCCGACGTTAAGCTGTAATGCTGCGGCTTTAACGCCTTTTCCCTCAATTTCCCGCACAACTTCAAGCGCTTCTTTCTCGCTGCTGTTATAGGTCAGGATAATTCCTGTACCTGCATCAGCCAGCTTCAATACCGCGTTTTTCCCCAGACCACGGCTACCACCTGTTACTAATGCAATACGTTCAGACATAAGAAACCTCGTTCCGGCTGTTATGAAGATTGAGAAAGAGCTTATTAGGTGATAGAAGATCAATAAAGACAGTAAGAAACGCTTCACTGTTTCATTACAAACAACAATGAGCCACGCCTATGGATAAAATTCACGCAATGCAGCTCTTCATCCGTGTCGCGGAACTGGAAAGTTTTTCCCGCGCGGCGGATACCTTAGGCCTGCCGAAAGGGAGCGTTTCGCGGCAAATTCAGGCGCTGGAAAACCTGCTGGGCACGCAACTTTTACACCGCACCACGCGCCGCGTCAGCCTGACGCAGGACGGCATGGTCTATTACGAGCGTGCAAAAGATCTGTTGACCAACCTCGACGAACTGGACGGCATGTTCCAGCTTGATCCCTCCAGCATCAGCGGACGATTGCGTGTCGATATGCCTGTGGGCGTTGCTCGAAATTTAGTCATCCCTAAACTCCCGGCATTTTTACAGCAGTATCCCGGTATTGAGCTGGAACTCAGCAGCAGTGACCGCCTGGTCGATGTGATCCGCGAAGGGTTTGACTGTGTGGTGCGCGTCGGCACGCTGAAGGACTCCGGACTGATTGCCCGCCCGCTAGGCAAGCTGTCGGTGATTAACTGCGCCAGCCCAGAGTATCTGGAGCGTTTTGGTTACCCGGATAGTCTGGACGATTTGGCTTCACATGCGGTCATTCACTATGCCGCCAGTCTGGGCACTCGCCCGCAGGGCTTTGAGTATTACAACGGCAACACGACGCAGTGGATAAAAACGGGCGGGATCCTGACCGTAAACAGCACGGAAACCTACCATGCGGCCTGTATCGCCGGGCTGGGGATAATCCAGGTGCCCCGTGTTGGTGTGCGTGATTCGCTGCGAGCCAAAAAACTGCTCGAGATCCTGCCGCAATACCGCGCAGAACCCATGCCCGTGTCGCTGATTTATCCGCACCGGCGTAACCTCTCCCGCCGGGTGCATCTGTTTATGGAGTGGCTAACCGTATTAATGAAAGCCTATGTTGATTAAGGGCAGGCTATAATTTCAATTACATCCCGCCAAACGAATAAGGAAAAGCGTGTGACGCCGGAAAACAACCAGCAACGTCCCCCACAGGAAAACACCCCAGGAAAAGCCGTCAACGCGCTGAAAACCGTCACCAGCACGGCACAGAAGATCCAGCGTCGGCCTTTGATTGCTCATCTGATACGCGCGACTGAGCGCTTCAATGATCGTATGGGGAATCAGTTTGGCGCCGCCATCACCTATTTCTCATTTCTGTCGATGATCCCCATCCTGATGGTGTCGTTTGCTGCCGCAGGTTTTATTCTTGCCTGGCATCCGACGTTGCTCCAGGACATCTTCGACAAGATCCTGATGAACGTCAGCGACCCTACGCTCGCGGGTACGCTCAAAAGCACCATCAATACCGCCGTGCAGCAGCGTACCACCGTTGGTCTGGTTGGTTTGCTCATTGCGCTCTATTCCGGCATTAACTGGATGGGAAACCTGCGTGAAGCCATTCGCGCCCAGTCCCGCGAAGTATGGGAACGCACGCCGCAGGAGCAAGAGAAAATTTGGGTTAAGTACTTCCGTGATTTTGTTTCGCTGATTGGCCTGCTTGTGGCCCTGATTGTGACGCTATCCATTACCTCTGTTGCCGGTTCAGCACAGCAGATGATTATCTCAGCGCTCTATCTCGACAGCATTGAATGGCTTAAACCTGCATGGCGAGGCATTGGGCTGGCCATTTCTGTCTTTGCCAATTACCTGCTGTTCTTCTGGATATTCTGGCGGTTACCACGCCACCGGCCACGTAAAAAGGCGCTGATCCGCGGCACACTGATTGCGGCAATTGGTTTTGAAATCATCAAAATCGTGATGACCTACACCCTGCCAGCGCTGGTGAAATCCCCGTCGGGAGCGGCATTTGGCTCGGTGCTGGGGTTAATGGCGTTCTTCTACTTCTTCGCCCGCCTGACGCTGTTCTGCGCCGCATGGATAGCCACCGCGCAATACAAAGATGACCCGAGAATGCCGGGTAAAACCCACACCTGATGGAATATGCGGGCTGAATAAGAATGCAAAAATTCAGCCCGTTCTATAATTTCAGAATATAAATCCAGTCCGTAACTTTTATTTAACCGAAAACCAGTTTTATCATCTAATATTTAAAAACTGTGAAGCATTTCATAGAAGATATTTTGCTGGTCTGAAAATTATTCGCTTTTTGCTGCTTTTATCGCCATTGATCCGGTTTGTTACAGATTGAAATGTCGCTTTTGCTGTGCGTAATATGGCCGTTCGTTCGTCAAAATATAAGAATATTTTATGCAAGCAACCGCCACAACACTCGACACTGAACCGGAAAGCACGCCGGTTAACTCACGTAATAAAGTTGTCGTCGCCTCGCTGATTGGCACCGCCATTGAGTTCTTCGACTTTTATATTTATGCCACAGCTGCGGTTATCGTTTTCCCGCATATCTTCTTCCCGCAGGGTGACCCAACGGCCGCCACCCTACAGTCTCTGGCGACATTCGCCATCGCCTTCGTTGCGCGCCCGATTGGCTCTGCGCTGTTTGGTCACTTTGGCGACCGCATCGGCCGTAAAGTCACGCTGGTGGCGTCACTGCTGACCATGGGGATTTCTACCGTGGCGATCGGCCTGCTGCCGACTTACGAAACCATCGGCATTATGGCGCCGGTTCTGCTGGCGCTGGCGCGCTTTGGTCAGGGTCTGGGGCTGGGTGGTGAATGGGGAGGTGCAGCGCTGCTGGCAACCGAAAACGCCCCTGCCCGTAAACGCGCGCTTTATGGCTCGTTCCCGCAGTTGGGAGCGCCGATTGGCTTCTTCTTTGCCAACGGCACTTTCCTGCTGCTCTCCTGGCTGCTGACGGATGAGCAGTTCATGAACTGGGGCTGGCGTATTCCGTTTATCTTCTCTGCCGTGCTGGTTCTGATTGGCCTGTACGTGCGCGTTTCTCTGCATGAAACGCCAGTGTTCGCCAAAGTTGCGGCGGCGAAAAAGCAGGTTAAAGTGCCGCTGGGCACGTTGCTGACAAAACACGTTCGTGTGACCGTGCTGGGCACGTTCATCATGCTGGCGACCTATACGCTGTTCTACATCATGACGGTCTACTCAATGACGTTCAGCACCGCTGCCGCACCTGTTGGTCTGGGGCTGCCGCGTAATGAAGTGCTGTGGATGCTGATGATGGCGGTTGTTGGTTTTGGCGTGATGGTGCCGATTGCAGGCCTGCTGGCGGACAAATTTGGCCGTCGCGCAAGCATGATTGTTATCACCTCGCTGATTATCCTGTTTGCGCTGTTTGTCTTCCCGCCGCTGCTGGGCTCAGGCAGCCCTTCGCTGGTGATGGCTTATCTGTTGATTGGTCTGAGCCTGATGGGACTGACCTTCGGCCCGATGGGCGCGCTGTTGCCAGAACTGTTCCCGACTGAAGTGCGTTATACCGGAGCATCTTTCTCCTATAACGTCTCTTCTATCCTGGGGGCATCTGTTGCGCCATATATTGCCACCTGGTTACAGGCTAACTATGGTCTGTTCTATGTGGGTGTGTATCTTGCGGCGATGGCGGCACTGACGCTGATTGCGTTGCTGCTGACCCACGAAACTAAAGATCATTCTCTGTAAGCGGGTCATGCCGGGTGGCGGCTTCGCCTTACCCGGCACAAACAGACCGCACCATCACTTCTTCATCTGCGCCAGAATAGTCCGGCACTGATTCGCATCCCCTTCCGACGGTGATACCAGAGCCAGCAGTGCTGCCGCTGGCGTCACCAGCGTAGCCAGCGCCGCCGCAACCGCACCACGCGCAATCAGCGGCCCGGCTTTCACACCCGCCTGCGGATACTTGAACGAACCGCGCACATACAGCGGTGAACGCAGGGTGATGATACGAATGCCCTTACTCTCAGGATCGATAGTCAAATCCAGCTGTTCAGAGGCCATACTGGCCGTCCCGGTGACATTGATAACGGCATTTTCCGTGTCGAAGGCAAAAATCTGCGGGCGCGCAACGCCATTGACCAGATCCAGGTTCGCCGCTGCGCAGTTCACACGGATTTCATCGTCGCCAAAAATCTGCCCGATAATGTAGTTACCGACGTTAAGCCCGAGGATCTCCATCAGATTCCGGCTTACCAGCCCGTCATTCATCAGGAGCTTCAGGTTGCCGTTACTACTGCCCAGCAACGCCGCCACCGAATTACCCACACCGCGAATATCCGCATCGCCGTTCATCTCGCCCAGGGTTTTCTGCATCAGTGCAATATCCGGCATCAGTTGCTTTAGCTTCAGCCGCCGCGCCTGAATATCCGCCTGCCCGTGCATCGGCTTTTTATCCCCTTCAAGATGAATATTGGATGAGATAGTCCCGCCCGCCAGGCCAAATTTCAGCGGCTGTAAGCGCAGGTCGGCATTTTTAAGGATCAGGTGCGTGGAAAGGTCGCTGATGGGCAAGGTGCTACCGTGCTCGATTTTGCGCCCTTTAAAACGGACATCGGCATCCATGACGTTCCACTTGTCGGTTTCAAAGCGTTCATAAGGCAGGACTTTACCCGCCGGCTGGGGATCCTTTTTGACATCTTTGGTCTTCGTGCCTTTACCAGAATCGATACCAATCAGCGGCCCCAGATCGGCCAGGCGTAGCTGGCGAGACTCCATATCGCCTTCCAGTTTTGGGCGTGGTTTTCCGGTGGTATACGTCAGAGAACCGTGGATATCGCTATCCCCAATCCGGCCATTAAAATCGCGGTAATTGAAAACTGACGCAGTTTGCAGGTCGATTTTCGCCGTTAAATGCCCGTCGGTTTCAAAAGGTGGCGTATCGGGCAGCAGTACGCCGGTCAGGTCATATAGCTCGCCAAGTGAATCCCCGGCGAATTTCAGCCGCAGGTCAACACCGCCCATTTTCATTGGATCGTTAACCGTACCCACGAATGCCACGCGGGTATTCCCCGAGCGAAAATCTGCCTGTACCGGGAAGGGTGTACCTTCACTTCTCAGCGCCAGCATCCCGCCGATTTTACCCGTGCCGCTCAGAGGCTGGCCGTTGTAGCGCCCTTTCGCCGTCAGGCCAAACACGTAATCGCCTGCTTTGCTGTTGTCCCCTTTCTCTTTGCTGCCCGTAACCTCACTAAACGGCAGCGGTTTTCCCAGCGGATCGACCATGATCTCCACATCCGCTTTACTCACCTTGTCATCAATGAGGATCCGCCCGCGATCGAAAAGAATATTATCCAGGCGAAAAGACCAGGACGACGGCTGGGCATCAGGCGTGCTGTCGCCACTGCTGGCGAGGTTGAACGTCCAGTTGTTATTTTTTTCAGATAAGCGGATCAGGCGCGCATCTGGCTGCTGGAGTTTGATCCACGGCAGATAGACCGTTTTGGTCAGTAGCGCGAGAGGGGCCAGCGTGGCTTCAACACGCGGCAGGTGCACCATAGTGATGTCGGGAATATCCGGCGGATTGCCAAGAATGATGTCATCGGCGTGAACATGCGGCCAGGGCACCCAGCTTCGCCAGCCGGTTTCCTCTTTCTGCCGCTCCCAAACCACGCCCAGATCGCCGCGAATGGCAAACGGCCGGTTCAGTTCGGTAGAGACTTTCTGGTTGATGGTCGGTTTAAGGCGGTTCCAGTCAAACGTCGCGAGAATGATGATTGCCACCACAATCAACAACAAGAAAATCCCACATCCCCAGGTGACAATCCTGGTTGTTTTCGTCATTGTTTCCCCCTTACCAGATAGCCTTACCTTTCATCAATATAGCTCATGACACAGGTAAGCGGGGGGCCACTGCGTCCGGTAATAATGCGTAAGTGCGACGCACTATTACGGGAAACAGATTACTTTACAACGTAATAACGACGTTATTCAGGGTATCCATCGGGACAGGACGAGAGAGGAAATAGCCTTGCGCTGCTGCCGCAGGTGAGTTTTGCACATCACGCCACTCTTCCAGCGTTTCAACACCTTCAACAATGACACCCTGGCAATAACGGTTCATCAGTTGCAGGAGCAACGTGAACAGATTTCGGCCTTCCGGCGTCTGGCGCAGCATAATAAACAGGTCGCGAGCCACTTTGATGTAGTCATAGCGCACTTCACTGAGCGCGGAGAAGTTCGCCATACCTGTACCAAAGTCGTCCAGCCACAGCGGGCCAAACTCACACATAGTGGCAAATGACGAATCCTGAGGCAGGCTGACGTGCTCCACCAGCTCGAAGCGCATCCACGGCAGCGTGGCGATCAGCTCCTGCAATTTTGCGTTCTGGCGCAATGCTATCAGGGTCGGGCCGTCTACATTCACCGACGCAAGAATGTTGTGCTGAGTGAAAAACTCATGCTTTGTCGACAGCATTTTCAGCTGCTCTTCCAGCACATCGATACGCTGGCGAACGGCCACTTCAGCAAAATAGCGATCCGGCGGAATACGCTGCGAAGGGTTCGACGGATGCGTAACAACCGTTAAAATCTCAATGGCCATCAACCGGCCGTCAGTACGGTAGATCGGTTGATAGGTATAGGCACGCTCACATTGCAGCCAGTAGCGATGCTCCTGCAAGTTCTCAATACTTGCCTCAGGCGTAGTGCTTAGCCGCTGGATAACCTGCTCTGACTTCATTTCAGATGTCCTGTTTTATGGGGATGACCTTTCTGGACTCGTCAAAGGGTTATCGGCGGGACAATTGAGAACTTTATGTCCAGTTCGCCGGGAAAATGAAATTAAGATGACAGAAATTATCAGGAATACGCGCTGGCTCAAAAAAAATATTGGAACGTCGTTTTAATATAGTTGACCACATAATCCACACAGCGCACACTGCTTCTAATTTATCTGTTCAGGTTCACGACTATGTCTAAAAAAATTGCCGTGATTGGCGAATGCATGATTGAGCTGTCACAAAAAGGCGCGGAAGTTAGCCGCGGTTTTGGTGGCGATACATTGAACACATCGGTTTACATTGCCCGTCAGGTCGCTCCCGACGCACTCGCCGTGAACTATGTTACCGCACTGGGTACGGACAGTTTCAGCCAGCAGATGCTGGAGTCCTGGCAGAGTGAAAATGTACAAACTTCCCTGATTCAGCAGATGGAAAACCGCCTGCCGGGTCTGTATTACATTGAAACCGACAGCACCGGCGAGCGTACGTTCTACTACTGGCGTAACGAAGCCGCGGCCAAATTCTGGCTGGAAAGCGACGCCGCAGCTGCCATTTGTGAAGAACTGGCTACTTTTGACTATCTCTACCTGAGCGGGATTAGCCTGGCGATTTTAAGCCCGTCCAGCCGCGAAAAACTGTTGTCATTACTGCGTGAATGCCGCGCCAATGGCGGTAAGGTGATTTTCGATAACAACTACCGCCCTCGTCTGTGGGCCAGCCGCGAAGAGACGCAGCAGGTTTATCAGCAGATGCTGCAATGCACCGACATCGCGTTCTTAACGCTGGATGACGAAGATGCTCTGTGGGGCGAAAAACCGGTCGATGAAGTTATCGCCCGTACTCAGGCCGCTGGCGTGAGTGAAGTCGTGATTAAGCGCGGTGCAGAGTCGTGCCTGGTGGCGATTGCGGGGGAAACCGTTGTGGAAGTCCCGGCAGTCAAATTAGCCAAAGAGAAAGTGATTGATACCACCGCTGCGGGCGATTCATTCAGTGCGGGTTATCTGGCGGTACGTCTGACGGGCGGTACGCCAGAAGCGGCGGCACAGCGCGGGCACCTGACCGCCAGTACGGTGATTCAGTATCGCGGGGCGATTATTCCGCGCGAGGCAATGCCTGCGTAAATCAGGTGGGGGCTGATGCCCCCACCCTAAGCCTCTCCCACCGGCATTACTGCCCCTGCGGAATATCCGTTGCGTCCTGATGTAAATCATCTGCCGTTGTCGTCTGCGCAGCCTGCGGTGCAGTGACCATAATCGAATCCCAGGTTGACTGAAGTTCTTTCATGTCATATTCCGGCTCGCCCTTTGGCTGCAACAGAATCAACGCCATATCCTGCGACAGTTGCTGACGCAAATCCTGATTCAACATATCGACCGTCAGACTGCTCAGGAAGTCCTGACGCAGTTTCTGATACTGTTCCGGCGCAATATCAACAACCTGGTTTTGCAGCGAACGAATACGCTGGCTAATCAGGATATCGGTATCTGCGCGGGCATAGGTCGCAAACAGTTTTTGCAGTTCGAGTTTTTTCTGCGCCACCAGCGCATTAAATTCCTCTTCTGACAGCCCCACCTTGCGTACTTTCGCCAGCTCTTTCGCCACCAGACCCAGGTTCGCATTCAGCTTGTCACCCGGTGATTCCACGTTGATGGCGCACTGGGCGCGCTGGAACAGCACACGGCAGTCAAAGCCCAGGCCGATGTCCTTCATGTTGTTTTTGCTCAGCGTCTGCTGAACGTGCCAGAACAGCGCCTCACGGGCGAGATCCGCACGCCAGTAACGCAACAACGCCGCAGACTCACGAATGGGCTGCCAGGCGGTATCCCACATCATAGAGAGCTTATCCTGACGTACTGTGTCCGTCATAATGCTGACCGGCTCTGCGCGCAGCGGTGAAAGCGTAGGGACAGGGGCTGGCGATTCACGCTTGCCTTTCAGATCGCCAAAGGCCTTGTTGATCTGCTCAACCACCGCACGGCTATCAACATTACCCACCACAATCAGGGTCATTGCATCCGGGGTATACCATTTCTGGTAGAAGGATTTGACCTGCTCAGTATCGACGGGCTGTTTCAGCGGCTCTGCCGGGTCATGTCCCAGCAGCGTGGAGCCTTTCAGGCGGTAGCGCCACCAGCCTTCTTTCGTGTCCACAGGCCAGGTTGCCACCATGTCGCTGTTGCTCAGCGCATAATTTACGGTGTCTGGTGTGATGGCAAGCTTGCCAGTGGCATCAGACAGATAGGTCAGGGCTTCTTTCAGGAGATCGTTACGGTTGTTCGGCAAACTCAGGTTAAACATGGTGTAGTCATAAGAAACGACTGCCGGAGGAAGTGGGCGTTTAGGGTCAATGGCTTGTTGCCAGAGAGAACGCACCTGAACTGCCTGCAAACTGCCGCTCTGGGTGAGCGCCAGCCGGGGAATAAAGTGACTTAAACCGGTCTGCTGAGTGCTTTCTGTCAGAGAGCCTGTATTCACAGACAGACGAATTTCAATACGGTCACTCGGGCGCTGCGGAGTGGCTAAAACTTGCCACTGAAAACCGTTCGCCAGAGTTCCTTGTTGCCAGGCCGGGTCTGGCTGGAGCGCATCTGCCTGCACATAACTGGCTGCTGCCATCATCAGCAAACCGCCGGTTAAGAGTCGAATTTTTGTGCCCTGCATGTGAACCCCTGATCAACATTCCTGGTTAAAAAGAGTGTCTCGTGACGTGGAGCACTCCAAAAGATGACGATGAAAACACTTCGATTAGACCGCGTGTTCTGCGAAACGTCACGGACGGAAGTGAAATATACCTTAAAAAAATCTTGTCGAATTATGACAGGTATGAACAGTTATTATGCGCAGGAGCCCGCATCCCGACAAGGGATAGCGGGCATTTGTGACGATATTAGGAGGATATACCTTGAGTCTTGCTGTCAGAATTGCGGTTATTCAGCGTGTCATCAAGCTTTTTGTGATCCAGCTCTTTCACCCATTTCGCCACCACAACCGTGGCCACGCCGTTACCCACCAGGTTGGTTAACGCACGGGCTTCTGACATAAAGCGGTCAATACCGAGAATCAACGCCAGACCTGCCACCGGTAGATGCCCCACTGCCGAAATGGTCGCGGCCAGAACGATAAATCCACTGCCCGTTACGCCCGCAGCGCCTTTCGAAGAGAGCAACAACACCACCAGTAGGGTTATCTGATGGAAAATATCCATATGGCTGTTGGTTGCCTGTGCGATAAATACCGCGGCCATCGTCAGGTATATCGAGGTGCCGTCGAGGTTAAAGGAGTAACCCGTCGGGATAACCAACCCCACTACCGACTTACGGCAGCCCAGTTTCTCCATCTTATCGAGCATTCGCGGCAGTGCAGACTCAGACGATGAGGTACCCAGCACAATCAGCAGTTCTTCGCGGATATAGCGGATAAACTTGAAGATGTTGAAGCCTGCCGCGCGGGCAATCGACCCCAGAACCACCACTACGAACAGAATACAGGTGATGTAGAAGCAGATAATCAGCTGACCTAGCTGCACCAGCGTACCTACGCCGTATTTCCCGATAGTAAAGGCCATCGCCCCGAATGCGCCGATCGGTGCCAGACGCATGATCATGTTGATGATGCCGAAGATGACCTGCGAGAAGCTCTCAATCACGTTGAAGATCAGCTGACCTTTACTGCCAAGACGGTGCAACGCAAAACCAAACAGCACCGCAAACAGCAGAACCTGCAAAATATTGCCGCTGGCGAATGCGCCGATGACGCTGCCAGGAATAACGTCCAGCAGGAAGGCCACAACGCCCTGGTCTTTTGCCTGCTCGGCGTACATCGCGACGGCTTTGGCATCCAGCGTCGATGGATCAACGTTCATCCCCGCGCCCGGCTGCACCACGTTAACAATAATCAGACCAATAATCAGTGCGATGGTACTGACCACTTCGAAATACAACAGAGCGACTGCTCCGGTACGACCGACAGCCTTCATGCTTTCCATGCCAGCAATGCCGGTCACCACCGTACAGAAGATAATCGGGGCGATGATCATTTTGATGAGCTTAACGAACGCGTCGCCAAGCGGTTTCATTTGCGCGCCTAATTCAGGATAGAAGTGACCAAGCAGAATACCGATTGCGATGGCTGTCAGGACCTGAAAGTAGAGACTTTTGAAGAGTGAGGTTTTCATAGGGTGTCCTTGGGAAGAAAAACCACAGGTTTTGTAAGATTTTGGTTAACCTGCGGCTTTAAAATAACACCCGTAAAACATGACAGAAATAAACTTACATCAACTTTGAAACACGAATGTTAAGAAATTTGAGCTGACTCGCGCAAGCCAGCAACAAATTTACGCTTTTGCATTATTGCTTTCAT
The DNA here is from genome assembly GCF_056156645.1 of Enterobacter sp. Li2LvB3. Classification (NCBI taxonomy): domain Bacteria; kingdom Pseudomonadati; phylum Pseudomonadota; class Gammaproteobacteria; order Enterobacterales; family Enterobacteriaceae; genus Enterobacter; species Enterobacter sp. Li2LvB3. The sequence goes on from NZ_JBSICG010000026.1 coordinate 52,038, forward strand.
TCGCCAGATAGCGTTGCTCGAACACATCCGAAGGGACTGCGCGGGCAAAAAGGAACCCCTGTCCGCTCTCCACCCCTGCGGTTGCCAGCCAGTCGCGTTGCGCTTCGGTTTCAATGCCTTCTGCAATCACATGCAGGTTGAGGCTACGCGCCATCTGGATGATGGCCTGCACCATGCTGCTGTCTTCCGGTAGACCGTCAACAAAGGTTTTATCGATTTTCAGCACATCAACCGGCAGGGTTTTCATGTGATGGAGCTGACGCAGCCCGGCATACCCCATGCCAAAATCGTCCAGCGCGATGCGGATCCCGGCATTACGCAGCGGTTTCAGAATAGTGACCGCTTCGTTAGGGTCGTCAATACGGCGGCTTTCTGTCACTTCCAGGATCAGCGTGTCAGGTTTTACCCGATAGCGGTGGATAAGCTCCAGCATCTCCGAAACCATGGTTGGATGCATAAGCTGTAGGGCAGACAAATTCACCGACAGCGGCAACGTGACACCCCGCTCCTGCCAGGCCGCAAGCTGGCGGCAGGACTCTTCAAGCACCCAGTAACCCACGGTGACCATCAGGCCACAGGACTCAATACGCTCAATCAGCCCTTCGGGCAACTCCCACGAGCCATCAGGCTGCTGCATCCGCAGTAATGCTTCTGCGCTTTTGACTTCGCCCGTCAGTAAATTCACCTGTGGCTGGAGCCAGATGGCAAACTGGCGGTTATCCAGCGCGGTCAGAATATCGCTCTCTTCGGTCAGGCGCTGCTGCGCTTTTTCCATCTGCTCCGGTTCGAAGAACTGGATCTGGTTTTTCCCTTTACGACGGGCAGTGAAGGCGGCAGAAAACGCGCGGCGATACAGCTGCTCTGCTGTGAGGTCGCCGTAGAACATGGCGATCCCGATGCTTGCGCTTGGACGTAGCTGAATACCCTGAATGGGCAACCGCTCATTAATGACAGTGAGTACTTGCTGACCTAATGTAATCGCGTGCCACGGCTCTTTCACGCCGTGGGCAATGATCACCAGGTCATATCCGCTGACCTGGGTCAGCACCATGCGCGGAGCCAGGACAGATTTCACCTTTTCCACCAGCGTCAGCAGCAGCACTTCGCGCTGGCTCTCTTTGAGAACACCCGCCGTGTCCTGCAAGGTTTCACAGGCGACAACCATCAGTGCGGTCGTCTGCTGGCGCGCCACGGTCTGCTCCAGCAGGGCCATCAAAAAGGCTTTGTTGGGAAGCTCTGAAACCGGAAAACGGGTCGCACTGCTGTTCAGATCGTCCTGCTGGCGCAAAATACGCTGCTGGTTGAGGTTATAGCTGCGCACCAGCATGCCAATTTCATCGTCATGGTGCAGATGCGGAACTTCCAGCTGATGCCCCACCTGTTCCTGCGGCGAGAGGTTATTCAGCTCGCGAGCGATGCGGCGTACAGGGTGCACAATCAACCGGTTAATACACCAGGTCAGGGCCACGCTGAGGATCAGTGCCAAAAGTAAGTAAGTGGTTACTAACGTAATAACCCAACTCATCACAAATTTATACAGGCGATATGAATCGGCCTGAAGCACCAGATAGGCTAACGGTTGCGGGTTCGCCGGGCGCTCAAGGGAATAGACAGGCAGGGAAATTTGTACCGGCAGCTCAAACAATCGCATGATCATGACCGGAACCGGACGTTCAGGGATAAAACTCATCCGCAGTGCCTGGAACTGGTTAGGCAGAACCACATCCGCGCGGCTGACTATACCAGCAGGCTGGATGCGTTTTAATATCGTTTCCGCCTCAGGAATATCCCCTTTCAGGATAGAGGCAGAAAGTGGCCCACGTACTGCGCGGGCAATACTTTCAAGTTGTGTAGCCGTGTTATAGCGATTCTGCTGTACGGAATGAAACAGCAAAATGACGCAGAAAAGGAAAACAAACAGCATCGTGACGGCAGAAACCATCGCCATCTGTTTGATAGTTAAAGAACGGCTGACACGCAAAATGACTCTCCACAAAACTCAAAGCGCAAGGCGCACCAGGGCGTTAACCTGGTGCGCCTGAGTATACCCGATTGCTGCGTTTATTAGAGAGACTTACAATTGGATTAAGGTAAATCTGATTACCAGTCCGCGTACGGAATGAGCGGCTGCGGTGGCAGATCCATGTCTCCTTGCCAGCCCGCCGCAGAATAACGTACGTAGAGCAGCGCATGGCTCGGGGTATAATCTTTTGCTTCCTGAATATCAACGCCCATCCCGACAAACCAGTTAGACGTTACACGACGTTCAACAATCGCTCTGGCGGTATAACCCGTGCCTGACGAACTGCTGCCGTTTTCCGGCTCTCCCCGGTCCGTATAGTTTGTCGGGATCAGGCTCTGAATGGGATATCGCATTCCATCGTCCGTTTTGGAGTGCGACCAGGAGACTGAACCACCCAGCTCCCATGACCAGTTTTCGGTACGTTTACGCCAGGTCACAGGCAAGGCAAAAGAGACATACTGCTGCGGGCTGTAATAACCGCCCTGGCCCAGCGTATACCCGCTAAGATCCTTGTCGTAATGCCACAGCATATTGCTGACGCCAACGGTCAGGCGCTCATTATTTTTATTAATGAGCTTGTAGTAGTAACCGGTCATCCAGCGAACACGCCAGTTATCTTCCACATTTTTCCCTGTCAGGCTATCAGCACTCAGGCTTGACCAAATGCCGTTCGCCTCACCTTTGTCATAGCTCAGGCTCACGCCGCCACCGGTGGCACGCACGCCGCCCCATGTGGTGTCGGTGTTGGAATCACGCTGCCCGGCAAACGCCAGAAGCGAGCTGGAAATCGGGCGACGGTGGGCGTTTACGGTATAACCAATTGGCCCCAGATCGTTGCTGTAACTCAGGCCACCAACCACATCCACCACGTCGAAACCCATCGGCGTTGTGCCGATGTCCATCGCCCAGGTTTTATTCTGCCAGCCCACGGCAACGCTCGCGCCGTTTGCGGTCTGGTTGGTATTGCCATGACAAGGCGTCGCCGCACAAGTACCCCATTTCGGATCGTACTTTCCGTCTTTGGTGGCAAATGTCCCGGCATCCATGTTGACCAGATCGCTACGGAAGAACATACGCCCGTCAGAAAGCGGCGCATCCACCTGCAACATGGTGGTGTGAGCTTTCAGGTCGGAATAACCGCCCGTACCGCTTGAGCCCCAGTAGTCGTGTTGCAGCGTGACGTTAACGTCTTGCTGACGGTATAAATCACCGGCATCGCTGCGTACGCCGCGCTTCAGCCAGTCGTCGTTCTCGTCGTTACGCGTCAGGCGGGTAAAACTGTCGTTATCCGTTGGACGCGTGGTGGTGATACCAGAAGACACCATCGCGTCTTTATAGGTTTCCAGCGCCTGCTGAGGCTGGCCGTTTTGCGCCTGAAAACGCGAGGCGTCACGCAATACCAGCGCATTATCCATAGATGCAGGCTGCGATTTCGCCTGAGGAATTAGCTTACTGAAGGTTTGCTCCGCTGCGGCGTTATCGCCTAGCCCCGCCTGCGCCATCGCAATCCGCCGCTGCATGTTCAGTGACTGCGGTTGCCCGGCTTTCGCATCCGGGAGTTTTGCCAGTTCGGCGCGCGCGGCGTCTTTATTCCCTTCCGAGATATAGATTTCCGTCAGCCCAAGGATGGCGTCTTCGTTTTGCGGTTCACGCTGCAACACCGCGTTATACGCGGCTTTCGCCTCTGCACGGTCACCACGCTGCTGCGCCCAGTCAGCCAGGGTTAAATCGATACGCGTTGAAGAAGGTTGCTGACGGAGCAGGTTTTCAGCCTCTTGCTCTTTACCGCTGTCCCGCAGACGGCTCGCCGTTTCCAGCACCTGGTTGCTTTGCAGACGGTCAGCCAGCTCCTGGATATTGCCATTCCACTGGCTGCGCGGCAGGGTGTTCAGGTGAGCCAGAGCGGCCCTGTCCTGGTCGTTACCGGAAAGATAAAGCCCGCTGGCGTATACCTGATCAGGATCGGTCGGTTTTTGGTTTGCCAGCTGGCGCATCAGGGTGTCGGCCTGGCTGCGCTGGCCCGCACTGTAGAGATCGCGCGAAAGACGATAAGTTATCCACACATCGCCCGGCGACAGCGCCAGACGACGACGCTGAATTTCCGCAGCCTGGGCATATTTGCCTTCGTTTTCCAGCTGCTCGGCCTGCCGGGACAACTGTTCGTTCGTCAGGCTACGTTCAATATCATCAATGCTGCGGCGCTGGCTGGCAGAAAGTGACTGGATAAACTGCGAGGCTTTTTCCGGTGACTGGGCACGATAGATATTGGCCAGTCCGCGTACGGCGTTACTGTTACCGCTGTCCATACGCAACGCCTGGCGATAGAAACGCTCAGCTGCGTCATTATCTTTGCGCGCCGCCGCCACATCCCCAAGACCGAGCACCGCATAGCTATCGGTGTTGTCGATATTTCGCGCCTGCTGGTAATAGCGTTCCGCCTGCGCGGTGTTGTTCGCTTTAAGCGCGGTATCACCCTGCTGGATCAGCAGCCAGTAGCGGTTAACCTTCAACAGGCTATCCCACTTACCCCGGTTATCGCTCTGCGGATCAAGGGCAATGGCTTTTTCAAACTGCGCCACTGCACGGGCGCGATCGCCTTTTTGCGAATACGCCTGGCCCAGTGCGCCAACGGCCTCGCTGTCGGCATGGTTAGCGCTAACCGCTTTTTGCAGTTCCGTGACCGCTTTACTGCCCTGCCCGGCATCGACCGCCGCTAAGCCTTCGGCTTTTGCACGGAACGTCGGGTCGGCCAGCTGCTTTTGCTGCGCTTCAAGCTGGGAACGCGCCGCTGTCACGCTATCGCCAGTGCTGAAGACAGTCAGGTATTTTTGCAGCGCGCTCACGCTGGCGCTGCTGGCAGGCTGGTCTTTAATCTGCTGATACCACATGTCAGACGCCTGATCGCGGCCATTATTGGTTTTGGCCATATCCTGCAATACCGCGAATCCTTCATCACGGCGTCCGTTCTGGAACATCAGCTGCGCCAGTGTGGCCTGTAGCTGCACATTGCCAGGATTGCTGGCATTGATTTTCTTAAGCTGGTTAATGGCACTGGTACGTCGGGCAGGATCTTTGGCCACCACATTCCAGTACTCTGTTGCTAAATCGCCACCAGGCGGGTTTCCGGCAAAGAGTTTGTCGTAAGCCGCAATCGCTTCCTGAGTGTGGCCTGTTGTGGCTAACAAACGCGCCTGCTGCAAAGCCTGGCGGCCATCCGGCGTTGAAAGCAGCATGGTATTACGGGAAGACTGATACACAGCCGAACCCGGGGCGATCCCTTTCAGGCGATCCAGCTCTTTTTGCGCGCCAGCGGTGTCGCCCTGGCGCAGCAAATAACGGAAACGTGCGGCAATCACATCCGGGTTGTTTGGATCGATAAGCTCAAGACGATAGAGCGACTGGCGAACCAAATCCTCGCGCTGCGTTGATTCGCCCAGACGAACCTGCTCCAGCAGCTGTTTCTGCTGGGGGGAGTTGGCAGCCTGCGCCATCGGCATCAGTGCCAGGCCAAGCGATAAACTGAGTAGATTTAATGTGAACTTGCGCATTCCTGGCCCCAATCCGGTATTAATTCACCTTTTTCGGTGAAGCGAAAACGATGCTGATCCCATCCTTGTCCAAAGAGAGTCAGTACGTAGCTGTAATAGGCGTTGTTATCGGGAAAGTTATCAGCGACACGCTGGCGCTGAACCGCTTGCGCGTCACGGGATTGTAAAAAGGGCAGCAGAGAAGCCGAAAATCCCACCGGGCCGTGACCCGTTCGTTTCCCGCCCGCCACATCCACTTTCTCCGGCGGTATACCCTGTTTTTTTGTCACCGCAGCCATCGGCTGGAAACGCGCCAGCAGTCGGGCTTTTTGCGGGTCTTTGTCGTTCATCATCCCCACCCAGAGATAAACCCGGATGGCATCGTAGCTGCCGACCAGGGTTTTATCCGGCTTCAACTGCCAGCCTTTATTTTTCTGGTATTGCACCCAGTCCGGGGAAAACCCTTTCGGTGCCGTTTCCAGCAACAGGCGCAGGTTAGTCTCGCGAAGGGTTTTCCAGGGAGCGCCAAAGCGGGTGAAATAGCTCGCAAGCTGAGGGGGAAGGTAGCTGGGGTTGAAGCGCCAGGCATTCTCTTCTGCAAAGCCGATTTTGCCCGGCAGCAGCATCGAGCCAAGACCCGGTACTTTTACCACTTCCTCGCTGGCAATACGTTTGAGCAGCGCCTTCCCGGCGCGGGTGTAGCCCGGGTCTTTCCATAACCGACCGGCTTCGAGCAGTGACCAGGCAATCCAGATATCGCCATCAGATGCAGAGTTAGTATCGATGACCGCCCAGGTGTCTTTGTCTTTTTGACCCCACAGCCAGGCGGGCAGACGCTCGTGTAAATCCCCTCCGGCGAGGTTATCGCGCGTCCACATCAGCAACTGGTCAAACGCCTTGCGGTCATTCGCCGCAAGGGCAAAGAACAAAGCGTAACTTTGCCCTTCTGAGGTGGTAATTTTGCGCGTGTCACTGGGGTCAATGACACGCCCGCTCTCGCTAATGTAATCCTTTTTAAACTGCTCCCAGGCAGGCCAGGTGCAGGCGGCGCGAAGATTCGTCGCCGCCAGCATCAACGCTGCTAACGCACACCAGCGAAAGGCTTTCATCACATCTTACTCATGATCCGGGTTAAGGCGACGACGGCTGATGATACGCAGCAGACGCCACAGCACCCACGCCAGCAGTACGACACTCACTGCCGCCAGAATTGCGAGCAGAACCGGGTGGTTTGACAGCGCATACCACAGGCGTTCGAACCACGGCAGATGGCCGACGTAGTACACATCGCCCACGCGCAGGCTATCCACTCCAGACTCACGGATAACGGCGACAGAGCCAAACATGGAGGCACGTTTACCGCTGTCGTTCATCGCGTTGTTGAGCAACTCATAACCGCGCGGGCTATCAGCCAGCAGCGCGATGACGCTACGCTGATCGTTAAACGGAGACTGGAAGCCCACGATTGCCGCCATTGAGCCAGAAGACGATACTTCGGTCTGAACGCTGGCCTGACGGTCGTTCGAATCCGGCATAATGCTTGGGAACTCGGTCTGACGCAGCGGCGTGTTCACCCAGGACTGGGTAGCCTTCACCAGCAAATCAATACGCTTATCATCCTTCAGCTTGTCCGGGATGGAGCCAATCACCATGATGTCAGCGTCTTTGTCCTGGATCTGGCTGCCGTCATCCGTCAGCGTCACATTAATCGCCGGTAAACCTGTCTGAGCGCCCACGGAAGCCATGGTGTCCAGCAGGGTTGTCACCTGGCCTTCGGTTGGCGCTTTTGGCATCACAACGATGGATTCAGAGAGATCCGCCATACGGCTGAACGGGAAGCTGGCATTCGCAAATGCGCGCAGATCCGGCATCGCCAGGAAGTGATAATACCTGGAGAAGTCGATGGTTGAATCATCACCAATGACCACATGGTTCTGCACCGGCTGGAAGGTAATACAGTTATCCACCGAACCACCCGGCATTGGGTTCATGTACTGGAAATTAAAACGCAGCTGGTTTACCGCGCCCAGTTTCAGCGCAGGGATAGAGACATCCGTTTTACCATCCAGCAGCCCTTGTAGCACCGGCAGACGAAGCATTAGTTGGTTGGTGTCCTGGCTACTGGTCAGGCTAAAGGATTGCAGGAACTGGTTGTTCAGGCTGATATCCATGCGCGAGCTGTCTTTGGTTACAGGCGCGGTGTAACGGTATTTCAGGTTGATATCAATCCCGTTGGTACGCATCAGATACAGGTCTGGCGGCAGGTTCAGCGAAAGGCTGATTGGCGATGGCTCAAGCCCGGTCGACTGAAGCTGTTCTTCATAGGTTTTCAGCTCACCAAAGCTAATTGCGCGGTCGGTACGCACCCAGTTAGGCGCATCGTAAGGTTTACGCGCCAGCAGAGGTTTCACGTTGTCGACAGTCACGCTATTGCCACGGAACAGGACGTTACCCTGGGCAATGCCTTTCGCCGCCTGGAGCAGGTCTTTATCATCACGCCCGAACACCACCAGCAGCTTCACATAAGGGTTATCCGGGTGGTTCATAACTTCAACCGTCGGTGCTTTCACCTCCGGGTGGTCGCGCAAGAACGACGGGCGTTTATCATTGGTTGCAAACACAATGGCATTGCGATCCGGCAGTTTATCGTACATCACCGGGAAGCTCTGACCGCGCCAGGCCGCACGTGAACCAAACCATGAAGCGACAATTGTCGCAGCCAGCTGCTGAGTCACATCCGGGGAGGCCGCGAAGACTACCGGCAGCGTGAGCTGGCGGTTATCGCGCGGATCAAAGAATGGCACAGGGAAAGCCGAGAGATCGTTTTTCAGCGCCAGCGACTGATAAGTCATTTGCAGCGAAGTATTACGGCCGACATCCATCCACAGCGTACTGCTGGCCGGGTTTTCGCATACATCGCGATAGTGCCCGACAAACTCCAGACGAACGCGGTTAAAATCGGTGATAAACAGCGGGTTGATAGGTACCTGTGCCAGCGTCTTTTTGCCGAGCTGTTCTTTGGTAACCGGCAACACGTCCATCAACTCATCGTTGAGATAGACCTTAAGCTGGGACTGAACCGGCAGCAGAGAAGGCGACGGTGTGTATTCCAGGTTTAGCATCGCCTTCGACACCACTTCATCGCTGCGCATTCCAAACTCAACGCCGCCGTTCGGGTTGATGCCACGCAGGACCATGCTGCCCGGAGGTGGGGCGATCTGGGCAAAGGTCAGCTTCACGTCCCTGGACGGGGCATTATCCGCCACGACAGGCGCGTTCGCACCACGCACGCCAGGCAAGACGCTGCCGATAGGTTGAGCCGTCCCGTCTGCCGGTTGATTGGACTCAGCGTTATCGGTCGCGGTGACGGTTGGATCGGTTTCCTGCACCACAGGCGTAGCCGTAGTCTCAGGGGCTGCATTCGCCATCATAGGGGGAAGCGCACTCATTCCCATTGCCACTGCACATAACCAGGAAAGTTTTGTTTTCATCGCGTTATCATCATTGTTGAGCCATAACCGGGTCCGATTGCTTCGCCTCTTCCCGCTCAGGTCGGCGTGGAATAAACGACACGACCCAGGAAACCAGCGAGGTAAGTGACCGGAAAATTAATTTCACAGACGACGGGGCAAATTCTGCAAGGTGACGATAGCCACGGAACCCCAGCTTAAGAATATCCAGCAGGCTTTCCAGAGGTTTATCTTCCGGGAAGCTGTCCTGCCAGAGAGCCCACGTATCCGCGCGGGCAAACGTACACTGCACAAAATCGATATGTTGCTTTTTGGTCAGCGGCATCAGTTGCAAACCCACTTCATTGCCTAACACACGCACAACCTGCGTCGGGAAGACGTACTCCTGCTGGCCGCGTTTAAGCAGTAGGTTGACCTTCTGCCCTTCCAGCACTTTCGCCTGGCCGTTGATCTTGATACCCAGACCACCGTCAGAGAAGTCATGCACGGTACAGGAGAAGAGATGACCATCTTCACGGGCAATTGCCGCAGGCATACTGATTTCAACGCGATGCGCGCGGCGCACCTGTTTACTCTCTACCGAAACCGCCACCGCGCCGCCAAGAATAATCAGGTTGTAGAACACCCAAGCCATACTCACGAACACGGTCAGCACTTCGTTTTCCGGGCCGTAGAAGTAGCGCCAGATACCGGCGATAACGCCCACGATATTCAGCAGCACCAGGAAGATATACGGACGGGAGATCACCCAGTCGACATACTCCTCTTCCACCAGGCCGCCCTTCGCGGTGACGTTAAATTTGCCTTTGTGCGGATTAATCAGCGCCACCATCGTTGGCGGGGCGATATACCAGGCGAGCACCGTTTCGTAGATTTCACTCCAGAATGAATGGCGGTATTTACCCTGAATCTTCGAGTTCGTCAGGCTCGCGTGGATCATGTGCGGTAGAACAAACAGCGCAATCATCAGCGCTGGCGCGTAGATGATGTAAGCGTGAAGCAGCAGGAACGCCAGCGGCGCGGTCAGGAAGATAAGCCGCGGAATACCGGACAAGAAGTGGAACATGGCGTTGACGTAGCACAGACGCTGCGCCAGTTTTAACCCTTTGCCCACCAGCGGGTTATCAAGGCGGAAGATCTGCACCATGCCGCGCGCCCAGCGAATACGCTGGCCGATATGGGCTGATAGCGACTCCGTCGCCAGGCCTGCCGCCTGCGGAATACGCATGTAGGCAGACGTATAGCCACGACGGTGTAAACGCAGTGAGGTATGGGCATCTTCGGTGACTGTTTCTACGGCAATGCCGCCAATCTCATCCAGCGGTTTACGACGGATAACCGCACAGGAGCCGCAGAAGAAGGTGGCATCCCACATATCGTTGCCATCCTGCACCAGCCCATAGAACAGCGTACCTTCGTTCGGGGTTTTACGAAAACGCCCGAGGTTACGTTCAAACGGGTCCGGCGAGAAGAAGTGGTGCGGCGTCTGCATCATCGCCAGCTGCTTCTCTTTCAGGAACCAGCCCATCGTCATTTGCAGGAACGAGCGGGTCGGTACGTGGTCGCAGTCAAAGATGGAGACAAACTCCCCTTTGGCATATTTCAGCGCATTATTGATGTTCCCGGCTTTCGCATGTTCGTGGGTAGTACGCGCGATATACTCCACGCCCACTTCCTCGGCGAACTGGCGGAACTCCGAGCGGCCACCATCATCCAGGATCCAGATTTTGAGTTTATCTTTTGGCCAGTCGATACCTAACGCCGCATAAATGGTGTTTTTTACCACCGTCAGGTCTTCGTTGTAGGTTGGCACAAACAGGTCAACAGACGGCCATTGCGTGGTGTCTTTTGGCAGCGGAACAGGCTGGCGATTGAGCGGCCAGATAACCTGGAAGTAACCCAGAACCAGCACAATCCATGCATAGGTTTCCGCAAACAACAGAATCAAACCGCACACCAGGCTGACCGGGTCATCCCAGTTTAGCGTTGAGGTATAACGCCACCAGATATAACGGCAGGAGACGGTCAGTGACAGCACAATCAGCATCAGGGCCGAGAAACGCCCAGGAATACGCCGGACCAGCAGCGCCACGCCCCACAGCAGGATCAGGAAGGTAAACTGCGCCAGCGGGTTAAAGGGCTGCGTGATACAGACCACAGCAAGAATGAGCGAGAAGACGACAATCACGCCGAGGATGAAACGCCTCAAGCCCGGGTGCAGATGCCCAAGTTCTTTGTGGTTATCCAGATGGCTGGTTTTGTGACTCACGCTATCGGGCAGTCTGTTCAGCCATTGATGGTAGCGTTCACGTAAATTCGCCACCCGGTCGAAGCTGCGCCAGCGCGGTGCTTTATGTTCCTGTCGGGGCATGGTGGCCACCAGCCAGACAGCCTGGATCAGATAACGGGCCGGATCCAGCGGCCGCGGCCGGTCGGGATTAATGTGCGGGTAAAGCTCGCTGTGGCGCGCACGAATACGCTGCCAGCGCGGGTGTTCAAGCGGTATAAACATCCATGCCAGGATCATCCAGAAACAGCCAAGCGCAGCGCTTAACACCGATGCGCCGTGTCGACGGTAATGTCGGTAGCGTTCGCTTAAGCGCGCGCTGACCGGTGGGATGAGTAACCAGGTGGACACTCGACTCATACAGCACTCCTGGCAGACTCTGGACGACGAGTGAAGTGCAACAGACACCAGTTCGCCAGTGTAAGGATCTCTTCTGCCGCCAGTGAATCACCACGGTATTCACCGAGTGGCTGTTTGGAGGCGAGACATTCCGCCATCCCCTCGTCACGATGAATAACCATAGGTAACAGGCGGCGCTGAGTTTGCAGCCAAATCTGGTAAAGATCGTCCTGAATCTGGCTGCTGATGCGTAAATCGTTAATCAGAATATGGGCGTCTGCGGGCAACGCTTGCTGATGCAGGCGGATATGACAGTTTGCGTCCACATTCACAATCGACAGAATGTGATCACAGTGGGTAATAAGCTGGCGCGTCAGCGGCGCAAAACCGTGCGGCAGATCCAGCAATATCCAGTCGTAATGGCTCTTTTCCTTCAGGAGCTCCAGCGCGTAGGTGAATTTCTCCAGGGTTTGCTGGCTTGAGGAATAGTTCTCACGTTCTTTTGCAGTCAGATGCCCAAAGGGGAGCAGATCGAGCTGGGAGGTGTAGCGCAGTCCTGCATCCTGCCAGTCTTTCCCGTCAAGCAGCGCGCGCGCCCAGCCATCGTGGTGGTCAAAATCAACGTTGAAAGACATGCGCAGCAAATTATCGGGGCAGGCATCAATAACCAGCACCGATTCACCTAATAACTGTAATGACCACGCCAGCGCTGCTGTAATGGATGTCGTACCGACACCGCCGCGGACGCCCTGTAATCCTAGTATGGCCATCAATGGCTCCCTTATTGTTGTTGGGCAAATTCAGCCAATAAAGGCCAGCGTTTAATAGCCGCTGCCAACTGTTCCCGCTGGGAAATATCGGTGTAATCAATTTCAGGCAATGAAAATGCCTGAGTCAGAGCCAGAAAATCGTTTTGGAATGTGTACCCCAGACTCGAGTCGACGGGGGTTCCGGGTTCGTTATTATGCATTTTCATCTCATCCCATTGAGTAAAATCTTACGATCAGATGTATCGAGGCGTCCTGCCAGGAATTTTCGTTTACATGCTAAATCTGATGTTCTTTAATTTCAATGTTAGGTTTATTTCTACGCTTTCGCTAGTAAACTGAGATACAGATAAATTAGATGAAAAGAGGGACACCGTGGACTCCATATTTTCTATTGGCATCCAGTCATTATGGGACGAATTGCGCCACATGCCAGTCGGAGGAGTGTGGTGGATTAATACGGATCGCAATGAGGACGCTGTAAGTCTGGTTAATCAAACCATCGCCGAGCAGACGAAGGATGCGCGCGTCGCCGTTATCACCATGGGTGAAGAACCGAAGAAAATCATCAAGCTTGAGGATGACCGTGGGCCACAAGCGGTTCAATTATTTTCCATGTCAACCGAAGCAGATAGTCTATACTTTTTGCCCCACGACATTCAGTGTACTCTTGATCCCGATCACTATTTAGTGATTCTTAAATGTTCAAGTAATGCCCTGCAAAATATACCGACTGATAAACTTCTGCACTGGCTTGAAAAAATCAACAGATGGGCGAAAAATCAAAAATGCACGGTATTGGTCGTAAACCCTGGCAGTAATAATGACAAGCTATTCTCGCTTTTAATGGGGGAATATCGTTCTCTTTTCGGTCTTGCAAGTATCCGTGACCAGACCGACAGTTTTCTTTACGATATTGCTTTCTGGTGTAATGAAAAAGGCGTGAGTGCGCGACAACAACTTGCACTCAAACTTATCGAAGGCAATTGGCATGTCGCGCAACAAGAAGAAACCGTAGTGCAACCGCGCAGCGATGAAAAACGCATTCTCAGCCAGATTACGGTATTAGAAGGTGCGCCTGCCCTTTCTGAAAATTGGTCGCTGTTTGACACAAACGAAGCGCTATTTAATGAAGCCCGTACCACTCAGGCCGCCACTATTGTTTTTTCCTTGATGCAAAATAACCAAATCGAAACGCTGGCGCGACAGATTCATATCTTACGCCGCCAGCGCGGCAGCGCGTTAAAAATCGTGGTACGTGAAAATAATACCAGCCTGCGCGCAACGGACGAACGCTTGCTGCTGGGCTGCGGTGCGAACATGGTCGTTCCCTGGAATGCCCCGCTTTCACGCTGCCTGACGCTGATTGAAAGCATTCAGGGCCAGCAGTTTAACCGCCACGTGCCGGAAGATATCTCCACGCTGTTGTCCATGACCCAGCCGATGAAACTGCGCGGCTATCAAAAATGGGACACGTTCTGTGATGCCGTCGGCAACATGATGAACAACACGCTGCTTCCGGCAGACGGAAAAGGGGTGATGGTTGCCCTGCGTCCTGTGCCGGGTATCCGCGTTGAGCAGGCACTCACGCTGTGCCGCCCGAACCGTTCGGGGGATATCATGACGATTGGCGACAACCGCCTGGTGCTGTTTTTATCCTTCTGCCGGGTGAACGATCTCGACACCGCCCTGAACCATATTTTCCCGTTGCCAATAGGGGATATCTTCTCTAACCGCATGGTCTGGTTCGAAGACAGCCTGATCAGCGCCGAGCTGGTGCAAATGCGAACCCTCACACCTGAGCAGTGGGTAAAACCGTTGCCGATGACTGCCGACACCAAACCCATTCTCAATGCTAAACATGACGGGCATGTATGGCGTCGGGTTCCTGAACCACTTCGCTTGTTATCCGGGAATGAGGAGAACGCATCATCATGAATATCAGTGATATTATTCAACTGGTCGTACTCTGTGCGCTCATTTTTTTCCCGCTCGGCTACTATGCACGCCATTCGATGGGCCGTATTCGTAATACCGCCAGGGCGCTGTTTGTAAAACCTCGCTACGTTAAACCAGCCGGAACACTGACACGGGCTCCGCACGTCAAGGCAAACCGAAAACATGACTAACTCTACCTATACCCATTCGGCGCCATCGCCGCTCTGGCAATACTGGCGCGGCCTTTCCGGCTGGAACTTCTATTTTCTGGTGAAGTTTGGTCTGCTATGGGCAGGCTACCTGAATTTCCACCCCCTGCTTAACCTGGTGTTTATGGCCTTCCTGTTGATGCCAATCCCCAGCATCAGGTTGCATCGTTTGCGCCACTGGATTGCCATTCCGGTGGGCTTTGCTCTGTTCTGGCATGACACCTGGCTACCTGGCCCGGACAGCATTATGAGCCAGGGCTCGCAGGTCGCAGGCTTTAGCTCTGACTACATTCTCGATCTGACCGAGCGGTTTGTTAACTGGCAAATGATTGGGGCAGTATTTGTACTGCTGGTTGCCTGGCTGTTCTTGTCGCAGTGGGTGCGTGTAACGGTGTTTGTTGTGGCCATCCTGATATGGCTTAACGTACTGACTCTGGCGGGGCCTGGCTTCTCTTTATGGCCTGCAGGCCAGCCGACAACCACGGTCACTACCACGGGTGGCGCCGCTGCCGCAACAGTGGCAACCGCAGGAGATAACCCGGTCGTTGGGGATATTCCAACGCAGACGTCACCACCAACATCCACTAACCTGAATGCCTGGCTTTCAAGCTTCTATACCGCAGAAGACAAGCGCCAGACCAAATTCCCGGATGCGTTACCTGCTGACGCTCAGCCGTTCGAGCTGCTGGTGATTAACATCTGTTCCCTGTCATGGGCCGATGTGGATGCCGCTGGTTTGAGCTCCCACCCGCTGTGGTCGCACTTCGATATTCAGTTTAAAGATTTCAACTCGGCCACCTCTTACAGCGGCCCGGCGGCGATTCGTCTGCTGCGCGCAAGTTGTGGTCAATCATCGCATAAAAATCTTTACCAACCCGCGGGCAACCAGTGTTATCTGTTTGATAATCTGGCGAAACTGGGCTTTACGCAGCACCTGATGCTGGGCCATAACGGCCAGTTCGGCAACTTCCTGAAAGAAGTGCGTGAAGAAGGCGGAATGCAAGCGCCGCTGATGGATCAGACCGGCCTGCCGGTATCGCTGCTGGGCTTTGACGGTTCACCGGTTTATGACGATACCGCCGTGCTCCAGCGCTGGCTGCAAACCATTGAGAAAGATGCTAACCCGCGCAGTGCTACGTTCTATAACACTCTGCCGCTGCATGACGGTAACCACTTCCCGGGTGTAAGCAAAACGGCTGATTACAAAGTGCGTGCGCAGAAGATGTTTGATGAGCTGGATGCATTCTTTACCGAGCTGGAAAAATCTGGCCGCAAGGTGATGGTCGTGGTTGTGCCGGAACACGGTGGCGCGCTGAAGGGTGACAGAATGCAGGTGTCTGGCCTGCGTGATATCCCAAGCCCGTCCATTACCAACGTACCTGCCGGGATTAAATTCTTCGGTATGAAGGCTCCGCACCAGGGCGCGCCAATTGAGATCACACAGCCAAGCAGCTATCTGGCAATTTCTGAGCTGGTGGCACGTGCGGTAGACGGTAAGCTGTTTGTGGAAGATAGCGTGAACTGGAATCAGCTCACCAGCGGCCTGCCGCAGACTGCTGAGGTATCGGAGAATGCCAACGCTGTTGTTATCCAGTACCAGAACAAACCGTATGTTCGTCTGAACGGTGGCGACTGGGTGCCGTATCCGCAGTAATCAAGACTCCCTCTCCCCAAAAAGGAGAGGGAACTCGTCCGGCCCCAACGTTATTGCCCTGCGAGCCACACCAGCATTTTCAGGCTCGCGGAGTAATAATCATCTTTGGCAGTGATTTCCGGTTCACCAGGCGCCTGCCCCATAGTTAAATCACGCACGGCCAGCAACCCCCCTTCCATCATGTACGGCGCGTACTCATTGGTTGTGACATTCACCCACGCCGGGGTTTGCTCACGGCTGAACTGAGCAAACCAACTACGCCACGGCGTCAGCATCGGGCTTTGTTTGTCAAACCAGGCAATGTAAAGCGGGATACGAATCGCGTCATAGCTCATCCGCGGAGCCCAGGCTTTAGCCGGAACCAGCTTGCCGCCCGCTTCCAGAGACTCCCAGTCTGTTGGCAGATTCGCTTTACCCGACCCCATTTTCCCGAGCAGCCGCTGTCCGTCCTGAATCAGCTCCCGCCAGATCTGTAAATGACTGCGATTGGCAAACGCCTGCCAGGCAGGGAACACAAAGTAAGAAGGATTAAGCACCACTTCACTGTTCAGGTTAAATCCCTGAACGCCTGGCAGCATTACCCGGTATCCCGCGTAGCGGATCACATTATGCGCAATCAACGCTTTGGTGATGCTGTCCGAAGCTGCGCTGTAGCGCTTGTCATGCCACCGGGTGTCGGCTTTCAGCAGCGCCCATGCAATCAGGACATCGCCATCAGATGCATTGTTTTTGTCGGCGACCGGGTTTGCTTCCACCGGGTTATACCGCCAGTAAAACAGCCCATTGTCTTTGTTTTTCAGCGTACTGTCTGTCCACTGCCAGAGCTTGTCGAAGGTGGCTTTATCGTCATTTGCCACGGCCATCAGCATGGCAAAACCTTGCCCTTCCGTATGAGAAACATTGCCATTACCGGTATCAACTATCCGGCCATCCGGCATAAAGAAACGCGCCTTATATTGCTCCCAGGCCTGACCGGCACAGGAGAAAGGCGAAACCAACAAACTCATCATGACCACCAACGCGGCACATGCGGGCTTTCGCATAATCATCTCATTGTGGATTGTGATAGCGGAACTGCACGTCCGAAATGGAAAAGAGACGATCGCGACTCACTGTCACGTGCGCTTTTCCGCCCTGCCCCTGCATCCAGTGGGCATATAATCCCTCCAGTATTGCACAGAAGGCATGACACCAGCGGTTTTGCTGCTCCGCAACACGGCTCACCGGCAGCCCCTGATGACGAAGCGTCAGATCGGTGTCGCGGGTGGCGATATCCACACATCCCCAGCCAAAGCGGGCCAGTTGCCTGTTGATATTCGCCTCCAGCTCGCCCACGGTTTCTGAGGGCTGGAGCGGGTACTGCTCCGCCAGCGCGTGCCCCATCTGGCGCAGGAACGGCTGGCTTTCATGTTCGCCGACGTTACTCACCATTCCTTCGACCATCAAGGCCAGCAAATCAAACCAGCCTTCTGGCGTTTGCTGCCCACGAAACCAGCTCATCAGCGCAGGATTGTCCATATTCTGTGTCATCACTTATCTCCCAGCATGTAGCGGAAATAGAGCCCCGCCGTACTTTCGTTATAGCTGCCAAAGGTGTCATAACCGACGTTGCCGCCAATGGTCATATCTTTGTTGACGTTGTAATCCACCCCTGCGCGAACCGTGTAGCCAATACCGTTTTCCGAGCTGCTCTTGTAGCGGGCCTCTTTGGCGAAACCACTGGCGACCGCCCCTTCAAGCAGCTCCTGCCAGGCGTCTTTCGTCGGGAAGTAGTCGCTGCTGTCCTGGCTATACGATTGATAACCAACGGAGCCACCCAGTTTCAGTTTCCAGTTATCAATTTTCTGGGTGTAATCCACCGGCAACGCTACGCTGACGTAGTTCTGCGGGCTGAAGTAACCGCCCTGGCCGAAGGTGAACTGGCTCAGGTTTTTCGAGAAGTCCATCCAGCTCATACTCAGTCCGGCCTGCACCTGACGGAGATCGTCATGATAAGGCCGCAAATAGACCCCGGCACCTGCGTTCACGCTGGTATTGCTCGCCACATTCTCTCCAAGATAGCTGTAGCCCCCGCCGCCAACGTAGAACCCGGCATCGCCATCGTCATAACTGAGCTGTAGGTTGCCCCCATTTTTGGTGACACGCCCCCAGCTCTTGCCAGAGTACTTGTCTTCCAGGCCAACATAAGAGAGCAGACTGTCGGTTACGGCGCGACGTTCACCGGTCAGGATAAGCGAGAGGTAATTGGTGAGTTTCGGCGACCATTTCACCCCGCCAACCAGCGTACTCAGGTCCTGCCCAAGCGGCGTACTGCCGATGTCCATACGGTAATCTTTACCGCTCAGCGCCATGCTCAGCTCTACGCCGTTCGCTTTTTGCGAATCCGTTGAAACATCGCCTGGCTGGCTGACGTTTGGCTTGCGGCTGGAGGCTTCAAGATATTCACCGACCGCCCCGCCATCGTAAGCGCCAAGCTTCGCCAGATTGAGCTGCCCATCGGTGCTGGTCAGGTTAAAGTCGTTCGCATTTAGCGTGCCGAGAGAGTCGATCGTCGCCATTTCAGGATGACTGGCGAGATACGTTGCCCTGTCGGTATCACTCATCGCCGCCAGGGATTTTTGCTCGTTGGTGACGGTCGAAATCACGTTCGAGGCCGCATTAGCCAGCGGGTTTGAACCAAAACGACGCCACGCATCACCGCTGGCGCTGCCTGCACTGAGCGTGACCGGGGTTGCGGTAAATTCGAAGCGCGACTCGCCAAACGGCGAGCTGGACCAGGTAAGCGGCGCTTTCGCTTCCGTAAGCTTGCTGGTTCCCGATTCACCGTCACGACCACGAATTTGTACGCCGCCCTGCAACCAGGTGCCGGTTTGATCCTGCATCTGCAGCATCATGTCATCCACCTGACGCAAGGTACGGCTCTGAACAGTTTCTTGCGGCAGGTCGGTCCGGGTGGTGCCTGGCAGCGTAGACCCCGGCTCACGCGCGGTTTGCGCCAGTTGCCATGGCAACGCGCTTTCGCTGGACACCGTGGCTCCCGCCGCCTGAGAGGTACGACTGGTGCTGACAAACGGGTTGTCTGCCAGCAACAAGCCACCCATCGTCGGCGTGGCGGCGCTGTTGGTAGACTCCAGCCCCACCAGCTTGCCGCGCGCGCTACGCAGATACGTCATCGCCTGCTGGTGATTACCCTGCGCCTCTTCCAGACGCGCCAGCAACAGCAAACGCTGCGGCGAGTTGTTGGTTTGCAGCCCATTAGCCAGCTGTTTCGCCTTCACGACATTGTCTTGTGCCAGCGCAACATCGATTGCGCCCACGCGCGCATCCTGATCCGGCGTATCGCGCGTCATCAGGTAGTCATAAACCACGCCCGCTTCTTTGTTCATTTTGCCGGTCTGGTAAAGACGCGCCATCGCAAACATCAGATCGGTATTCTGCGGATCGCTTTGCAGCGCGCGGATCAGTTTGTCGTAGGCTGCCGCATAATTACCCTGTTCGCGAAGCTGATCCGCTTCGTTGATCACATAGCCATTACGCACGCCTGCCAGTTGGGTTGGCGTACTGCGTGAAAGCAGTTCCGGGTTTGCCAGGAAGCGCTGAGCTTCGCCGTTCAGCCCGGCCTGGTTCAGTACGGCAACCTGATCGGCATAGTCGCCGGCATTGCCCTTCACCCCGTCGTTCATGTTGTTGCGAACGACCGATACCGCTCCCGTGAGGTCGCCGCTTTGCGCCAACATCCTGGCCAGCTTGCCTGCATCTGCCGGGCTTTCCGGTGGACGAGACGACAAGGTTTTCAGCGTGTTGGCCGCCGCAACTCCATTGCCCTGCGCCAGATAGCGCTCAGCGGTAGCCATTTGCAGGTTGTAATTCACCCGCTGCGAGAGCTCACGCATTTGCGGTGTCTGGCTGGCGGGAGAAACCCGTGACAACAATGTTTGTGCCTGCTGCCAGGCATCGTTTTCACTGGCAAACAGAGCGGATGCATACAGTGCACTGGCTCCTGCCCCCGGGCGTGACGCAGGTTGCATCACAGATGCCGCTTCACCATCAGCCCCTGATTTTTGCAGCAGACGCGCCAGATCAAGACGCAGCCACGGATCGTCCGGCAAACGGGCAACACCCTGACGCAGAATAGCGATAGCCTGTTGCGTATTGCCGCTATCGACAGCCTGTTGCGCCTGACGACGAACAGGATCTCCCGGCAAACCGGTCACCACACGCGGCTGAAGCTTCGCCTGAAGCGATGCCGGTAAGGTTCGTAATATGGCCTGCGCGTCATCCGTTTTGTTTTGCTCTTTCAGGACGTAATAGAGATTTTCGCGCGCCGCGCCGTTTTGCGGTTGGTTGTTCACCATTTCACGCAGGATTTGTTCCGCCTGCGGGTAGTCTTTGTTATGACGCAGCACATCGGCACGGAACAGTTTGGCAGCCGTCCCCCGCTCACCTGTTTGCTGGGCCAGAGGTGCGGAGAGCACGAGCGCCTGGCTAATATTGCCCTCTTTCAGCGCCTGCTGAGCCTGGGCAAGCTGGCCGTAAAATGCCGCGTCATCTGCCTGAGCTTGTCGCTGTGCAGAGGCGTCACCGCCCTGACTGGCCGCACGCCCCAGATACTGCGCCGCTGCCTGATAATCCCCTTTGCGCTGTGCGATATACCCCATCCCGGCCAGGGCATCGGCATCCTGCGGGTTGGTTTGCAGCACTTGCTCGAACTGGCGCTTTGCGGCATCGGTATTGCCGCTGTTCAGGGCGGTAAAACCTTCGCCTTTTGCCGCACCGCCCACGTTTTTGCGGTAGTACGCCTGCACTTCGCTGTCCTGCGGATGGCGCTGCAACCAGGTATCATAAAACTGTTCATCGCCCGGTTTTGGTCCCAGCCATAACAGCGCCTGACGCAGCCCGGCATCGGCATCTTTGCTGCCGCTGGCCATCTCCTGCAATTGCATCATCCCGTCACGGCGCGTCTCTTCCCGCCAGGTAAGCATTTTTCCCAGCGCCACGCGTGCCGCGTTATCCTGCGGATTCTGTGCCGAGAAGCGCTGTAATTCTGCCAGCGCCTGAGGATAGAGCGCTTTGTCACTGCCCATAGTCAGGTAGTATTCCGGCGCAAGGCTCACCGGGGGAGTATCGCCATTAAACAACGTTTTCCAGGTATCGAGCGCCGCAGGAATATTGCCGCTACGTGCCTGCTGACGCGCCAGAGTTAACGTGCCCTGTGGCACCTGAGTCATCTGCCTGGCGTTATCCAGCGCCTGTAATCCGGCATCATCTGGCGAGACTTTCGCCAGCCGTGCACGCCACTGGGCCGCGGTTTGTAAATCGCCATTTTGCTGCGCCCACAATGCCATCAGATAGAGTGCCTGGGTGTTATTGGCATCCACCATCAACACTTTTTTCAACGACTCACTGGCGAGATCATCATGGGATTTTTCATGCCAGTAATTTGCCTGGTCGAACAGCGCTTTCAACGCAGCATCGTTTTGCGCCGCAAATGCCGTCGTACTAAACGTCAGCACACCGGAAAGGCAGATAGCCGATTTAATTGTTATTTTTTTCACTTTCCTGTCTCCGGGTTCAGGCGCTTATGCGCACGCTTTTTCAGGAAGGCATAAAGCGCCAGTCCGGTCAGCGAACTGATAATCAACCCAAGAATGGCCAGCAGCGCCGAATGCTGGTTGGCATACCAGACAATCATCATTTGCATCGGCATTTGCCCGCTCGGGAATTGCGACCCGACGCGGAAACTGCGTACACCGTTTTCGTTGGTGATAATCGCCGCATCGCCACGAATACCGGCGTTGATGCGTGCTGAGGTTAAATCCTCATGCAGGCGTGAAAGCTGATCGTCATTGCTGCCCAGCGCCATCACCACCAGTCGGTCACTGTTCCACGGCGAGCGGAAGCTCACAAACCCGCGCCAGGCTTCGTTGGAAGAGAAGTAGCGGTCAGCGTCGACGCCATCGGACGTCCAGTCTCCGGTGAGCCACCGTTGCAGCTTCTGCCAGGTTGTCGGCTCACGCACGCCCAGGGTGTTGTCATGCGAGGTAAACGGCGAACTGCTGAGCAGCGCCTGGTTGAAGTCATGCTGAGCCATCCCACTGACGGCAAGCACATCGCGGGTACGCAGCAGCTCCAGATTGCCGCCCGCCGCGGGCACGCCCATCACGACGCGGTTGTTGTACAGTGCAGCACCGGTGGCGTTACCAGAGCGCGCCGCCATGTCCAGAAGCGTCGCGACCTGGGTTTCAGTCGGGTGTTCCGGCAACATCAACACTGTTTCCGAGTAATCAGCCATACGGGTGAACGGGAACGATGCGCCGACAAAGTAAGAGAGGTTTGGCATCAGCGCGAAGTGACGCGTATGGCTCAGATCGATCCACGAATCCTCGTCAATACGGCTCTTGATGTTGTTATTCAGCAGCACGCTGCACGGGGCGTTCTCTTTTGCCGTAATGTTGAAATAGAGCGAAAGCTGGTTGTCGCCGTAAATCATGTACGGCTCCAGCGGCATATCGAATTTCTCCTGCCGCGCATCGCCGCCCACCTTGTGCCAGAGGGTTTCCAGCGCACCTTGCTTGTTCACTGGCAGGTTATGCAGGAAGGTGTCGTTGAGCGTCATGCTGAGCCAGGACTTGTTTTCGTCAATCCAGTTTTCGGTCGGGAAACGATAGCCAATGTGCAGCGGGATTGTTTCGCCATCCCACAGGAACAGATCGGGAGCTGCACGAAAGGCAACGCGCAGCGGCGGATGCCAGATCCCGGTAACGGTCAGGCTTTGATCTTTACGGATCAGCTCTGAAAGCTTCACCGGACGATCCGTTGGGATCCATCGCGGGGCATCATAAGGTTTGCTGACAGGGATCTTTTGCACCGGCAGCGAGATACTGGCGGTTTGCAGTGCAAAGTTACCGCGCGTCAGCCGCCATGCCGCCGTGCGCAGCGCGGCTTCATCCTTACCCACAACCAGCAACAGCTTATAAACCGGGTTTGCCGGGTTATCGACGATTTGCAGCATCGGCTGAGTGGTTTGCGGCAATGTCATACCGCCAATCTTCTCGCCGGGATGACCAATCAGAATGCCGTTTTTCTCTGGCAGCGTGTCAGTCAGCGCGGCAAACGAGACACCGCGATAATCTGCCTGAATCCCCAGCCAGGAAGAGATCAGTGCCGCCGCGCTGAGCGAATCGCTGCTAAGACTTGCCCCAAACGCAAAGGCGATGGTGGCTGGCGTCATCTGCATACTGTCAAAGAACGGGCGCGGGAAGTGGCTCAAATCAGCGCCAATATCCAACTGCTGCCCTTCCAGTTCAAAACGGGAATCAGGCAGGACCGTAACGCGATATTTGTCCGTCAGATCACGCTGGCACTGCATCGCATCACCATCGTTAATCTTAAAGCTCAGGCTGTTGCTGGAGACCAGCAGCGCAGAGGGAATATCCAGCTGGAATCGCGAAACATCGCTCTCTTCCGCTCCCAGCGGCACAGTGCCAAGCGGTTGCCCGTTGAGCATCAGCTGCATAGTGGCATTACGCGTGGCCATCGCCGGAGAAACTTTCAGATTCAGTAAAAGCTGGGCGTTAGTGACCACCTGATCGACCGGCAGGGTAAAGCGTGTACCGCCCTGCAACTGGCCGCCGCTCAGCACAATCCCCTGCGGTTGCCCCATTTGCGCCACGCTAATGGTGTTCACCGAGGTAGGGGCAAAGGATGCAGCAGGCGCGGCTGGCGCAGGCATTTCAACCGGCAATAACGACGCTACTGTGGTTTCCTCACTGTGCAGTGGCAGCGCAAACAACGACGCCGCCAGCAGGGTGAGTGTTGTCAGACGTTTCATGCGTTGCCGTCCTCCTGAACCTGTACTTTTGCCTGCACGCGGCGGTTTGCCCGGCGGGTTTTCCAGGTCATCCAGAACAGTTCGAATACACAGCGAACAATGGTCGCCAGCGAGCGGAATGGATTGTCCTGCGGTTTCGGCGGCTGGATCCACGCATCGGCGCGCGCCAATACCACCCGCACCAGTTCGCGGCGTCGTGACAGCGGGATATCGTCGAACATCAGGCGGATATAGCGTTCATCCGTCGTGACAACTTTCACCGGAATGCTGATCGCCCCTGATTGCAGCAGCAGCTCAATTTCTTCAATCTCATCCGTCAGGTGACGGTCGTCTGGCAGCTCAATACGGCAGCCGCCCATTGACAGATCGGCCGTCTGGCTACGGGAAGAGATACCGCTGGCGTAGTGGATAAGCACCGGAATGGTGACATCAATACGAATCGTTTTGCGTGTCTGACGCGTTTCACGCGCCACCGCAATGGCGGCCAGCAGGAAGATCAGGCTGTAGAGTCCCCAGCCCACGTTAAGTGCGATAA
The DNA here is from genome assembly GCF_056156645.1 of Enterobacter sp. Li2LvB3. Taxonomy (NCBI): domain Bacteria; kingdom Pseudomonadati; phylum Pseudomonadota; class Gammaproteobacteria; order Enterobacterales; family Enterobacteriaceae; genus Enterobacter; species Enterobacter sp. Li2LvB3. The sequence continues at coordinate 76,618 of NZ_JBSICG010000026.1, forward strand.
CGCGTGGATCAACGCCGTAGTAGTCATGCGCGAAGGCGCGGACAATCCCCGCAATCACGCCGATACCAAGCAGAATGGCAATCACCAGATGCGGCCGAACAACCCTGAAATCAAAATACCCGACGTCCAGCAGAGCGCCCTTGTCGGTCACGTTAAACTTGCCGCGTTTCGGGAAGAGCATGGTGACAACCGTTGGCAACACCAGATGAAACGCCAGCACCAAATCGTAGATTTCACCCCAGAAGCTGTAACGGTAGCGCCCGTTCATGCGCGAGTTGATGTAGATCGCCAGGAACAGATGCGGCAATGCGTACGCGAAGACCAGGCTCGCCGACGAGTGAATGATATTGAGGTTGAACAGCAGATACGCCAGCGGCGCGGTTAGAAACGCGATGCGCGGTAAGGCAAACTGGTAATAGAGCATTGCGCTCAGGTAACACAGACGTTGCTGAATCGTCAGGCCACGGCCAAACAACGGGTTATCCAGACGGAAAATCTGCGTCATTCCTCGCGCCCAGCGGGTACGCTGAATCACATGTAACACCAGACGCTCGGTCGCAAGACCGGCAGCCAGCGGAATATCCAGGAACGCCGATTTCCAGCCCAGACGCTGCATCTTCAGCGCGGTGTGAGCATCTTCGGTAACGGTTTCCACAGCAAAACCGCCGATCTCTTCCAGTGCGCTACGACGAATAACCGCACATGAGCCGCAGAAGAAGGTCGCGTTCCAGTTATCGTTACCCTGCTGGATAGGGCCATAGAACAGCGTGCCTTCGTTCGGGATATTGCGCCCGACAGAAAGATTACGTTCAAACGGATCTGGCGAGTAGAAGTAATGAGGCGTCTGCACCAGCGCCAGTTTTGGATCTTTAAGGAATCCACCGACTGTTGCTTGCAGGAAGATGCGCGTGGCTACGTGGTCGCAGTCGAATACGGTAATCAGCTCGCCCTGAGTCAGCTTCATCGCATGGTTGAGGTTACCCGCCTTGGCATGAGAATTATCGTTACGCGTGATGTAACCCACACCGACATCCGCCGCAAACACCGCAAACTCCCGGCGTTTCCCGTCATCAAGCAGGTAGATCTTCATTTTGTCGCGCGGATAATCGATACACTGCGCCGCAAGCACCGTATCGCGCACCACTTCCAGCGATTCGTTGTACGTAGGAATATAGATATCAACCGTTGGCCACAACGACATGTCATCCGGCAAAGGCACAATTTCGCGTTTTAGCGGCCAGATAGTTTGCAAATAATTCAGCAATAACAGCACCCAGACGTAGACCTCTGCCAGAAATAACCCCATGCCGAGGATGGTTTCAATCTCTGAATTAAAATGCAGCGTTTGAGTCAGGCGAAAATACATATAGCGGGTAGACATCAATAATGACATCACCACCATAATCACTGAAATGCTTCGTTTTTTACTGAAGCCCATTAAAAACAGCAGGCCGATGCTAATCAGGCCAAATATATACTGCTTTTGGCTATCCATCGGGGTAATGACAACCAGCAAGGCAACAGGAACCATTGCCAGTACCAGCAAAATTAAGAGCAACTTTTTCATAGGAAACCCTGCGTGGAATTAGAACCCCGACATACGCGGAAGGGTATGAACCGTACCGTCACCCACTTTCACCCCGAGGATGCCTGCAACTTTTTTGGCGATAAGCTCAATGTCGAAAGCCGCTGCGGATGCCGGGCTAAAATCGAAAACGGATTGCTGAGAAGCGTTGGCTTCACCTACGCTTTCATCCCGGTGAACGACGCCAAGCAGTTTTTCACCCAGCTTGTTCTCGACAAAGGCCGTCACATCGCGGCTGATTTGGCGGCGGTTGTCGCTCTGGTTAAGCACGAAGTAATGACCTGATTTCTGATTGAGTACCCCACCCGTCAGGCGCTGGTGTTCAATTTGCGGCAGAAGCGATAGCGAAGCTGTATCGGCCAGTAACGTCACCAGATGGAGATCGGCCAGGCGGGACATCGCTTTCAGCGCAGGCGTTGGTCCAGGAGGAAAATCTGCGATGATAATCAGTCCTGGATAGTTCAACAGCGTACTCAGACCTCGGGTCAGGAAGTGCTCGTCGTGAGTGAGGCGTTCTTCAAACGCCAGACGCTGTGGTTCGGTCGCATCGCCATAAGGCAGGACAAAGATATTGCCCCCGGCGGTCAGCACAAACTGGCTCCAGTCGGAAGACTCAGCGGCCCTGGCAACGTAGCCACGGCTGTCGGAAAGGGGTACCCCAAAGTGCAGGCGCAGCGCATTTTGTACATCAAAATCCAGAGCCAAAACTTTGCTCCCCGCGCGCGCGAGTGCATACGCCAGATTGGCGGTCATGGTGGTTTTACCCACGCCACCTTTCGGTGAACAAACGCAAACTAACGGCATGTGGCAATCCTTTCCAGCAGTGAATTTAATGGCTGGTTTTTCTCAGCCGCAGGGACAGGTTTTGTGGTCGCGGGGGCAAACAGACGAGTAAAATCGACAGGCCCTTGTTCCGGCTCGGTGACGGGATGTGATACCTGCACCCGGGCAGATGTGGGTGTCGGCATGGCTGGAGCCTGCCGGGGTGTTGACGCCAGTTGCTCATCTACCCCTTGCAGGATCGAGGACACGGGCGTGGGTGCAGGCTCGGCAACAAGAACCTGTGGCACTGGAGTGAGTTCGCTCACCGCAAATGTCTCTTCCGTGACCGGCTGAGGGGCCGACAATGAAACATGTCCGCCGGCGGCGAGTGAATTAACTTCAGTGGCAGGAAGAAGCTGGTTGATAATCGCCCAGCTTCCCTGTTCCTGCGCATGGCTCTGAGCTGAAAAATCCTTAAAATCAAGCGACTGACTACGCGTTTTATCCTTAAATCGCTGCAAATCATCATAATGATTCATAGTTATACTCATGATTTACAAAACAATAATGCACCTGCCACGGCTAGAATTCAGTGGTCATGTACGATCAATGGATGTATTTATTCAGGTGTAGGGGCACAGTAACGTTACGGTTATACCGTACGCATATTATTGGCGTGTATAAATTACAGCTTTACTTCCACGCGACTTATTATCGGCAATAGCATTAACATCAATAGTACACATGCTATCTGTTTTTTAAGGTAAAAAATATGCAGGGGTTTTGACTTGATATCACCATCATAATGGCATTTATAATTAAATAGCCATCATTAAGTAGAGTATTAAATCAATAAAAACGCATATAGTGGCATTAAAATCCAATTAAGACGATTCTTACTTTAATAGCTTGTTACTCTGAGAAATATTTAGAAATACTTTTTCATCGTTACTTTTTAATAATTTAGCTTAACTCTTTCTTCTGGCTGAAATTATCTCCTGCCTACTATTTTCAGGAGGGGGGGAGATAACCACACTGACAGGCAAAAAAAGGGAGCCTGTGGCTCCCGGAATTTATTCAGCACTGCGTAACGAGATTTCACCGCCTACCCAGGGCTTAATCATGCCATCCTGTTCAAGAAGCAACGCGCCCTGCGCATCAATTCCGCGCGAGATACCGTAGATCTCCTTCTCGCCAATCAGCAGTTTTACCGGACGGTTGATAAAGTTATCCAGTTTTTCCCAGCGAGAGAGGAACGGTGCCAGCCCTTCTTGTTCAAACAGTGATAAGGAGTCGCGAAGCTCTTTAATCAGACGTACTGCAAGCGTGTTGCGATCGATGGAGATCCCCGCTTCCTGTAGATTAGTCCAGGCCTGGTTTACCACATCGGTCTGCACATTACGCATCACCAGGTTTACGCCTGCGCCAATCACGATCTGTGCAGCATCGCCGGTTTTACCTGTTAGTTCGACCAAAATGCCGGCGAGTTTACGATCCTTAAGATAGAGATCGTTTGGCCATTTAACCCGGACTTTATCCGCGCCCAGATCATGCAGAACTTCGGCCATCACAATCCCGATGACCAGACTCAGACCAATAGCAGCAGCTGGCCCCTGCTCAAGACGCCAGTACATAGAGAGATACAGGTTGGCCCCAAAGGGTGAGAACCACTTACGGCCACGACGACCACGTCCCGCCTGCTGATATTCCGCTACGCAGGCATCACCCGACTGTAGCTCGCCCAGGCGATCCAGAAGATACTGGTTGGTTGAGTCAATAACGGGCAGCACGGCAACCTTTCCATGTTCAATCTGACTGCCGATCAGCTCTTCATTCAGGAGCTGAATAGGCTCTGGCAGGCTGTAGCCTTTTCCCGGCACCGTAAAGACATCAACACCCCAGTCGCGGAGAGTCTGAATGTGCTTGTTGATGGCGGCACGACTCATCCCCAGGCGCTCGCCCAACTGTTCGCCAGAATGAAATTCACCATCAGCAAGGATGCCGATCAGGGTTAATGGAATGGTATTATCCTTCACGCAATGGCCTCCACAGCATTCACTTCACCGGAACGGCCAATGAAGCGGACTTCAGGTTCGAGCCAGACGTTGAATTTTTCACCCACACACTGACGTACATGGTGCGCCAGCTGCACAACATCGCTGCCGGTCGCATTGCCCTGGTTAATCAGAACCAGTGCCTGCTGGCGATGCACTGCGGCACCACCCATCGTGACACCTTTTAACTGACACTGATCGATGAGCCAGCCCGCAGCCAGCTTAACGCTGCCATCGGCCTGCGGATAATGTGGCGCAGTTGGCCAGCCCGCGAGAAACGCTTTTGCATTTTCGCCGCTGATTACCGGGTTTTTGAAGAAACTACCCGCATTTCCGTTCACTTTCGGATCGGGGAGTTTGGTCATTCGCATGTGGCAAACAGACTCAAACACTTCACGCGCGGTTACAGTTGCCGGGTCAAGACGCGTCAAATCACCATAGGTAAGAATCGGGTTCCAGTTTTTCGTCAGGCGCAGGCCAACGGCCACAATCACATAGCGATCCTGATATTCATGTTTGAAAATACTGTCGCGATAACCAAAACGACACTGTTCAGCGGTCAAACGCAGAGCGTTCCCTGTTGCCAGTTCGATGCAGTCGACATATTCACAAACATGTTTAAGTTCAATGCCATAGGCACCGATATTTTGAATGGGTGATGATCCTGTACAGCCCGGAATCAACGCAAGGTTTTCCAGGCCAGGCATCCCTTTTTCAAGGGTGTATTGCACCAGATGATGCCAGTTTTCCCCGGCACCAACGTGCAGATGCCAGCTATCGGCGCTTTCTTCGACATCAATACCCATGATGCGGTTGACGATCACGGTACCTGCAAAATCGTCGAGAAACAGGACATTACTTCCTTCGCCCAGAATTAATACAGGTTCACTGTTTTCTGTTGCGTTTTGCCATGCAGCCAGCAGTTGCTGGGCATTTTCGGCACGTACAATTTCGTTAGCATTCCGCTGAATACCAAAGGTATTCCAGGGCTTAAGGGAGTGATTCATAAACGCTATCCTGATGCAAAAACCGGGATAGTTTACCGTATATAGGGAAGGATAGGTGATTAGTTTATGGATACCGGGAAGGGAGAA
>NZ_JBSICG010000027.1:0-73509 GCF_056156645.1 Enterobacter sp. Li2LvB3
CTACGCTTACCGGGCCTGGAACGTTGTCATAGCCCGGCAGGCATAACGCCACCGGGCTTTTTTATGCCAGATAACAGGCAAAAAAAAAGCCGTCCCCGAAGGGACGACTCTGGGTTACTTGGTCTGAGTCATTACGTTGACCTGGAAGGTATTGCCGGAGATGTTAATCCCTGGGCCTTCGGAGGCAACGAACGACTTCAGAACAACGAGTAACACCACCGTTAAGATGGAATTTCTCATTTCTTCGCTCCTTTTCTGGAGCTATGTGGTGCTGCTTAATTTGAGTTTCCCGCTTTGCCTACGACCTCTCAACGCTTCCTCTGCTTAAACATCGTAAGTTTTACTCACCCAGAGTTCTCAATGCGAGTTATTAGCTACAGCGTAGCCAGTAAAAACTTGTCGGTGACTATGCGGCAAATAATAGAGGATCATGCGCCGGTTCTCATCGTTCACCAGAGCGGTGAATCATGCGTCCTGATGTCGCTGGAGGAGTACAATTCGCTTGGGAAACTGCATATCTGATGCGCTTACCGACGAACGCCAAACGCCTGATGAACGCTATTGAGAGCTTTAAAGCTGGTGGCTGAACGCGCATCTGACCATCTTCAGTACTGAAAGCGAGCCATTTTCTGATTTTTTTCGAAAATAGAACCCGCCTTTTATCCTTGTTATTAATAAGGGTTTAACCTTACCCTTATTTGATTAAGGGATTATGAAATGGACACTGTAGAGGAACTTGGAGGGACGTATTTCTATCACGGGAATGCGAACGTATCCCCACAGGAGCTTTTTTTGCTGATATTCGTGGAGGGTTTGGCGAACCATCTGGGCGTAACAGTGGAGACTGCTGCAACTATCCTGGCGGGTCAACCTATTTTGCCCAAGCGTAAGGTGCTGGGTGCCTCAGGTTCGCGTACAAGTATTGCCTCCAAGGTGGCGCGCCGTATTTTAAAGGGAGCCCGTTTTCCTGAAGGTGTGAGGGTGGAGACTATCATTGGTATGGGTAGATCAAGGCAGACAAATAATGTTGGGGCCGTTGTGGGAAGGGCGGTTCCGTTTGTTGGGTATGCCCAGGCGGTGATCATCTTTGCCCTTGTGGCCAGAGAAACCAGAAACAAGTACAACCTCATAGCCCGACCGAAAGATCGGATTGCCTGGACATATTTCTAATGTTGTTGCCAGATGAGCAGGAGTTTTTAAATTACATCACTGAGAACTACAGTGAGCGCAAGCGTCCAGCCCAGAAGGATTGGAGCTTTCAGGAGCATTTCAATCTCGTACCCGAAGATTTAGAGGATATGCTGCTCGACCTTTTCAACCGGTATGGGATTGAGTACAGCAAGTTTGTCATGGACAGCTACTTTGAGCCGGAACTGTTTTGGTTTCAGTTTGGGCTGAGAAAGAAGTTTCGTGATCGACAGTACAAGCCGCTGACTCTCGAAATGTTTATTGAGTCTGCCAAAGCAGGTTACTGGCTGTATGACTAAGGGGCTTTGCGCCCCTTACGATGTTTACGCGGACTGGCGTTCGTTCCAGGCGTCACTAAAGATAATATTCCCGTCGTTATGCTTCCAGGTAATCTTCTCGTAACGAAGTTCGACTGTTTCCATGTGGTTTTCGTTAGGGTTATCGCCTGGAGCCATTGCTGGCGAGATAGAAACGACCCGCACACCTTCAAGGAGCATGTTGAAGTATTCCTCCTCCTGACCTTGATAGTTGATGCGGTACCATTTTATTTCAGCTGATACCAGACTCTGGCCGGTGGCTACTGCTTTATAGAGGTATGGGCTTGAGCAATCGAATTCTTTGATGATCAGCATAGGTGAGTGCATGCGGGTACCGGTTATTTTGCCGGTGGCGTTATCTGTTGGGATCATGAGGTTGTGGTGGAACCCTTTAACCTCGATACTGCATTCTCTGTCCTGGACATCAACTCCGCCTTTGATTAATGCACCGCCGTCGTCCTTAAGCCATAAGTAAGCTGGTATAGACATTTTTTCTTATTTCCTTATTTTGTCGAATAATTTCATCGTTAAGAGATAAATAACCTTCGTGTTGAGAAGGTTGGTGGTTATCGGATAAGTGCTGGCATTACCACCGTCCACCACCTCTATCTATACTCGGGCTATGTTTATCGGCCTCTCATCTCACCGATAGATTTAACGTTCGGTATGGTCTGCATCTTCTCGACAGGGTCGTTACACAGATACTCTTCATGTTTCCGTATCGGGTTAGCATCTGCATCGAGCAGTTCAGAAACAAGAATTGCAGGTCCATCATCATCGAATGTAATGAGGTGGTAAAACGAGTAAGTGCCTCCCATTTCAGCGTATTCGACAAACTCGGTTTTTAAAGCAGGTAACCCCAGGCTATATCGAATAGCGTCACCTTTAACTTCGCGCACTTCAGCTCAATCGAGTGATCTTTTTATATGGTTAATAAAGGCAAGCCTATGCCCGTTACAAGCATCGAAGTAGAAACCAGATCATGTTTATGACCAGTACTGTCATTTTCAGATAATGACCAGGTGTTATTTAATCAAAAATACCGTGTATGTGCTGAAAACGGCACTGAAAGAGCTGTGGTATGCGCCGAATGAACAGGAGTCGATTCAGCGCGGGAATGAATGGTACAGACAATGCCCGGAAAGCGGCATAAAGGCGCTGAAGCAGTTCGCTGAAAAACTAAAGGGAAATGTTGGCGGGATAATAGCGAGTGCAAGGCACAGACTAAATACTAGCGTACTGGAAGGGATGAACAATAAGATCAAGGTGATAAAGAGAATGGCATACGGATACCGGGAAAACGACTACTTCTTCCTGAAAATAAAAGCAGCGTTCCCCGGTAAAGCGCGATCAACAAAAAAAAAGCCAACCTTTCGGCTGGCTCAGAGTATGAAAATAGCACTTACTTCGCGTCGTGCGCGTGATCATTTTCGCGGCAATCGCCTTCCGCACAGTGGCCGTACAGGTACAGGCTGTGGTTGGTCAGACGGATGCCATGACGGGCCGCGATTTCACGCTGGCGCGCTTCGATAGAGTCATCACTAAATTCAATGACCTTGCCACAGTCGAGGCAGATCAGGTGATCGTGATGGTGTTGCTGAGTCAGTTCGAAAACAGATTTACCGCCTTCGAAGTTATGACGGGTAACAATGCCCGCGTCATCAAACTGGTTCAGCACGCGATAAACGGTCGCCAGCCCAATTTCTTCACCCATGTCGATAAGACGCTTATAAAGGTCTTCCGCACTGACATGGTGATTGTCTGGTCCCTGAAGCACTTCAAGGATTTTTAACCGAGGAAGCGTAACTTTCAGGCCAGCCTTCTTTAATGCGGTGTTGTTGTCAGTCATGCGGAATCTGTCCTGTTGCTAAACGATTCACTTCTAAGGAGGAAGTGACAGAGAATGCACTTGGGATAATGCGTATCATTATAGAACTGCCATGTCTAAATGAAAACTGCAAGTCTCAAGCAAAGTATGCTTATAAAAACGTGGTATCACCAACAAACTTGTTCGATGGCATCCACGTTTTACCAAGGGGATATTGTACAGGTCTGAACGAAAAAGTTAAAAGTTTGTAGCAATTAATTTAATCGGTTTGACCCGGTCAAGCGGGCGCAACCGAAGTTGCGCCGCTCATTATCAGGCGTTAAGGATGTCGTCCAGGTTCAGTTCTTCGCGGACCTGTTTAACCCATTTTTCAACGCGTTCTGCAGTCAGTTCTGGCTGGCGGTCTTCATCGATGGCCAGACCCACAAAGTGATCGTCGTCGGCCAGGCCTTTAGAGGCTTCGAAGTGGTAACCCGCCGTTGGCCAGTGACCTACGATAGCTGCGCCGCGTGGTTCAATGATGTCGCGGATGGTGCCCAGCGCGTCACAGAAATATTCTGCGTAATCTTCCTGATCGCCACAACCGAACAGCGCAACCAGCTTACCGTTGAAATCAACCTCTTCCAGAGTCGGGAAGAAATCGTCCCAGTCGCACTGCGCTTCGCCGTAGTACCAGGTTGGAATACCCAGCAGCAGGATGTCATAGCCTTCGAGATCTTCTTTGCTGCTCTTGGCAATGTCATGCACATCGGCAACATCTTTACCGAGCTGTTTTTGAATGTTTTTTGCGATATTTTCGGTATTGCCGGTATCACTGCCGAAGAAAATGCCGATGATTGCCATGAGTAAAATAACCTCTTGAAACTTAATGGTATGGTGGCGCAATTTGTCCACGGATAAGGGCAATAATAGCAGAACAGACAACCCTGCGGAAACAGCTATCACGCAGGACTGCACTCTGTGCTACATGAAAAAGGTGAGAAAGGGAGTTTTCTGACTTATGCCTTGCTGTGCAATTTTTCGAGTTGGGCGATCAACATCTCTTCAATCAGCTCGCTGCGGCTGATGTCGCGGGCGCTGGCAAGCTCGTTGAGTGCATCAACGGCATCGGCGTTGAGTTTCAGTTCGACACGCTTAAGCCCACGATTTTTATCGCGTTTAAGCTGGTTGCGTTTATTAATACGCAGCTGTTCATCGCGCGAAAGCGGATTTGTCTTGGGTCGTCCCGGGCGACGCTCATTCGCGAACAGATCTATTGTCGTACGGTCCGTTTGTTCTTTGGCCATGATTTTGAGACTTCGGGGGAAAACAAGCCGCCCTGCTATTGCCCGGGCGATAAGCGCGCCATCATACATCACCCACATCGGCACGCCAACGACTGGAAGCCCGCAGGCTTCCGGTCGCTGTCTTTTTAATCAATTCGCAGTATCAGAGAGATAGCGACGGATCGCGCGAAGCACGGCTTCTGGTTTTTCAGCATGAACCCAGTGTCCGGCTCCGGCGATAACATGCGCGCGGGCTTCGGGGAACTGCCTGATCAATTCATCACGACAGGCTTCGGTGACATACGGCGAATTACCGCCGCGCACAAAGAGGGTAGGGTGTTGCCAGGCCGCAACCGGCTCCCAGCCTACGATTTCTGAGTATTGATCCCACAGCACCGGCACGTTGAAGCGCCACTGGCCGTCGACAAACGATTTCAGCAGAAACTGCACCACACCTTCTTCATTAAGGTGGTCGCGCATGATGGCTGCGGCCTGCTGGCGGGTGGAAACACCGGCGTCTGTCACTGCATTAATAGCGGCAAAGATCTCATCGTGGCGACGCACGTCATAATCCACGGGCGCTACGTCTATTACGACCAGGCCGTTAATGTGCTCCGGCGCGAGTGCGGTCAGGGCCATAACGGCTTTGCCTCCCATTGAATGCCCAATCAGCGTCACCTTTTCGAGGTTGTTTGCCTTAAGCGTATCCAGAAGATCCTGCGCCATTGCGGCGTAAGTCATCTCTGGCGAGCGCCCTGAAAGGCCATGGTTGCGCATATCTACCTGCAAAATATCGTGATCGCTAACCAGATCCCGCGCCAGCACACCCAGGTTATCCAGGCTGCCAAAAAGACCGTGAACCAGTACGATGGGAGAATTATTGTTCGGCGATTGTGCAGATTGCGCTCGGGTATTCAATTTCATGGCAAAGTTCTTTTTTTACGTATGTCAGGTTAGGGTATCATGTTGACCATTCTGCCGCCCGGCTGCAAGGATCCAGTTTAATCTGACTTTTGCCGCCAACCTGGCTTGACGCTATCCGCTGTTGGGATTTGACCTTATAATCCCAACGACTTGTATTCAGATAAGATATCGCACTGGATTAAGATGAAAACAATCGAAGTTGATGACGAACTCTATCAGTATATCGCCAGCCAAACGCGGCATATCGGGGAGAGCGCGTCCGACATTTTACGGCGTATGCTTAAAATTTCCGCCGCCTCACAGCCTGTCACTCCTGTCGCGAAAGATGTCGTGTCTCAGCCGAGCGTTGCGGTGCAAGCCAAACCCGCTATGACACCGGCGAAAGACAAAGTTCGTGCGATGCGCGAACTGCTGCTGTCTGATGAATATGCAGAACAGAAAAAAGCGGTTAACCGCTTTATGCTGGTGCTGTCTACACTCTACTCACTGGATAACAAAGCGTTTGCTGAAGCGACTGAGTCGCTGCATGGCCGTACTCGCGTCTATTTTGCGGGCGACGAACAGACGCTGTTGCAAAATGGCAATCAAACCAAACCCAAACACGTGGCTGGTACCCCGTATTGGGTGATCACCAATACCAACACGGGGCGCAAGTGCAGCATGGTCGAACACATCATGCAGTCCATGCAGTTCCCGGCGGAATTGATTGAAAAGGTTTGCGGTACAATTTAACCCTTGCATAAGAAGGACCAGGCAATGGCAAATCACAGCCGTGCAGGCCAACCTGCACAACAAAGCGATTTGATTAACGTCGCCCAACTGACCGCTCAGTACTACGTGCTGAAGCCGGTTGTAGGTAACGCAGAACACGCAGTGAAGTTTGGTACATCTGGCCACCGCGGCAGTGCGGGGCGCCACAGCTTTAACGAACCGCATATTCTGGCCATTGCCCAGGCCATCGCGGAAGAGCGCGCTAAAAATGGCGTCACCGGTCCGTGCTATGTAGGGAAAGATACTCACGCCTTGTCTGAGCCTGCATTCATTTCCGTACTGGAAGTGCTGGCAGCCAATGGCGTTGACGTCATTGTGCAGGAAAACAACGGCTTTACCCCAACGCCGGCGGTGTCCAACGCGATTCTGGTGCACAACAAAAAAGGCGGTGCGCTGGCTGACGGTATCGTTATCACACCATCCCACAACCCGCCGGAAGACGGTGGTATCAAATACAATCCACCTAACGGCGGCCCGGCAGATACTAACGTTACCAAAGTGGTGGAAGACCGTGCTAACGCCCTGCTGGCAGATGGCCTGAAAGGCGTGAAACGTATTTCCCTGGATGCCGCGATGGCATCTGGTCGCGTGAAAGAGCAGGATCTGGTGCAGCCGTTTGTTGAAGGGCTGGCGGATATCGTCGATATGGCGGCTATCCAGAAAGCAGGCCTGAAACTGGGTGTAGATCCTCTCGGCGGCTCCGGTATCGAATACTGGAAACGCATCGCAGAGCATTACAAGCTGGATCTGACCATCGTTAACGATCACGTCGATCAGACCTTCCGCTTTATGCATCTGGATAAAGACGGTGCTATCCGCATGGACTGCTCCTCTGAATGTGCGATGGCTGGCTTGCTGGCGCTGCGCGACAAATTCGACCTGGCCTTTGCTAACGACCCAGATTATGACCGTCACGGTATTGTCACCCCGGCAGGGCTGATGAACCCGAACCACTATCTGGCGGTGGCCATCAACTATCTGTTCCAGCACCGTCCACAATGGGGCAAAGATGTTGCCGTGGGTAAAACGCTGGTGTCCTCTGCGATGATTGACCGTGTGGTTGACGCGCTGGGCCGCAAGCTGGTGGAAGTGCCGGTTGGCTTCAAATGGTTTGTTGATGGTCTGCATGACGGCAGCTTCGGCTTTGGTGGTGAAGAGAGCGCGGGTGCATCCTTCCTGCGTTTCGACGGTACGCCATGGTCCACCGATAAAGACGGCATCATTATGTGTCTGCTGGCGGCAGAGATTACTGCCGTAACCGGGAAAAACCCGCAGGAGCACTACAATGAGCTGGCTGCACGTTTTGGCGCGCCAAGCTACAACCGTATCCAGGCTTCAGCGACCTCTGCGCAGAAAGCAGCGCTGTCTAAACTGTCCCCGGAAATGGTGAGTGCCAACACACTGGCTGGTGATCCTATCACTGCACGCCTGACGGCAGCGCCGGGTAATGGTGCGTCTATTGGCGGCCTGAAGGTGATGACCGACAACGGCTGGTTCGCTGCGCGTCCTTCAGGTACGGAAGATGCGTACAAAATCTATTGCGAAAGCTTCCTCGGCGACGAACACCGTAAGCTGATTGAGAAAGAAGCGGTAGAGATTGTCAGCGAAGTGCTGAAAAACGCGTAAGTGCGGTTTGTGTGCCGGGCGGCACTGCGTTTGCCCGGCCTACAACAACGAACGTAGGCCCGGTAAGCGCTAGCGCCACCGGGCTATTTTTTTAGCTGTGTTTATTCTTCAATTCAAACCGTGGTGACACCAGACCGTACAGCGTCCAGCCCATAAAGGTCACCATCGCGCCGTAGAGCATCGCTTCCTGGCCGGACGAATAGAGCGCATAGAAGCTGTAAATTGCCCCAATCAGCGCCACGATGTTGGCCATTCTGGCTTTGCCCGGATCGACTTTTGCCACCTTCTGAATAATCACCAGGGCCGCCATCGACAGGATGTACGGAATGATATTCGTCACCACTGCCAGGTTTACCAGCACGTTGAACTGGCTGTTCAGCGACGGGCTGATGGTCATCAGCGACAAACCACTCTGGAAGATAACAATCGCTAACATACCCTGCACCGGCGCATCTGCTTTCGTCACACGCGAGAAGATTTTCGGGAAATAACCTTCGTCTGCGGATGACTTAAACACCTGCGCAATGGTGAACTGCCAGCCGAGCAGTGAGCCGCAGCAGGACATCACCATCAGACCCATGATCACTTTCCCGACGGTTGGGGTAAACATCTGCGCGAAGGCCAGCCCGAACGGCGCGGTGGAGTTGGCGAGATCCATGTTAGGCACAATCCCGGCAATCACGTTAGTTGAAACGATGTAGATAACGGCAGCGCCCAGCGTACCGCCCAGTACAGCAATCGGGACGTTCTTTTCCGGGTTTTCCACAACTTCGGCATTCGCACAGGCGGATTCCAGACCGAGGAATGCCCACAGCGTCATGGCGATAGATGACCCCACCGCAGTAAAGAACGGTACATTGTGCGGGTTCCAGGAGTTGGCATACAGCGTAGGGCTAAACCAGAACCAGCCGATGATGCACAATCCCACCACCGGGATGATCACCCCCCAGACGGTGATACTGCTGATCTGCCCGGTGATGCGCGCACCACCGAAGTTCGCAATGGTACAGATCCACAATACACAAATGGTGGCGATACCGATTTGTACCGGACTGAGCGTGGCACCAAACAGCTCCGTACCGTAACCGACAGCCGAAATAGCAATCGCCACGTTGGCAATCAGCAACGACACACCGTAGGTATAGTTGGCCATAAAGTTGCCCGACTTACCGAAGGCATACTCCGCATAGCCACCCATGCCACCTGATTTACGGCTGAACATCCCGCACTTGGCAAAGGCCCACGCCAGCGCCATTGAGCCAACGGCAGTCACCAGCCAGGAGATAATCGAGATTGTACCGACTTCTGCGAGCTTGGTAGGCAGCATGATAATTCCCGACCCCATCATGTTTACCATGGTGAGGATGGTCAGCTGCACCACACCCATCTTGTTAGACTTACTCATAATTTTTCTCCTTTCAGCAACGACGGCTGAGCGGCAGGTTGCTTGATGACGTTACAGCGAACGTGTTTGCGGCCGTCACACTCTTCCACGTACACGCCCTGGAGCTCTGGCGCAAAGCCTGGCAACAGGTTGATACCTTCTTCCAGCGCGGCAAAGTAGCGCAGCACTGAACCGCCCCAGACTTCACCTGGCACAACGCACAGCACGCCTGGTGGGTAAGGGAGAGCGCCTTCGGCGGCAATACGGCCTTCGGCATCGCGCAGAGACACCAGCTCCACCTCCCCGCGCAGGTAGGCATAGTTGGCGTCCTGGGGTGACATCACCACGCGTGGGAAATGAGACTTACGGAACATCTCTTTTTGCAGCTGTTTCACGTTATTACGCGCATACAGGTCGTGCATTTCCTGGCAAATCTGACGCAGGGAATAGTCGGCGTAGCGTTCCGGGTATTGCTTACAAATCGATGGCAGCACCTCTTTTAACGGTGCATCGGTCTGGAGCAGTTTTTCGAAGCGCACCAGCTGAGCCACAAGCTGCTGCAACTTGCCCATATCCTCTGCCGGGGTCAGCAGGAACAGGATGGAGTTCAGGTCGCATTTTTCCGGGACAATACCGTTTTCGCGCAGGAAGTTCGCGAGAATGGTCGCCGGGACGCCGAAATCCTCGTACTCACCGGTACGGGCGTTGATGCCCGGTGTGGTCAGCAGCAATTTGCACGGGTCGATAAAGTACTGATGCTCGGCATAACCTTCAAAGGCGTGCCAGTTCTCGCCAGGGACGAAGTGGAAGAAGCGCAGGTCAGTGGCAATTTCTGCTGTATCCCAGCTTTCCCACGGGCGACCATCTACGGTTTCCGGCACGAACGGGCGAAGGAACTGGCAGTTTTGCAGAATAAGTTTGCGCGCTTCGATACCTGTGACCACGCAATCCATCCACATGTTGCGACCGCTCTGGCCTTCATGCATCCGGGCGTTGATATCGAGCGCCGCAAACAGCGGATAAAACGGGCTGGTGGAGGCGTGCATCATAAAGGCGTTGTTGAGACGCTTATGCGGCACATAGCGCTGCTGGCCTTTGATGTGGCTGTCTTTCTTGTGGATCTGCGAGGTTTGCGAGAAGCCTGCCTGCTGTTTATGCACCGACTGGGTCACCAGAATACCTGGATCGTTCTCGTTCAGCTCCAGCAGCAGCGGCGAGCAGTCGGCCATCATCGGAATAAATTGCTCGTAGCCCACCCATGCAGAATCAAACAGGATGTAATCACACAGGTGGCCAATGTTATCCACCACCTGACGGGCGTTATAAATGGTGCCATCGTAAGTACCAAGCTGGATAACCGCCAGTCGGAACGGGCGTTCGTCACGGGCGCGACCCGGGGCAACTTCTGCGACCAGCTCGCGAAGATAGCTTTCTTCGAAGCAGTGCGCGTCAATCCCGCCAATAAAACCGTATGGGTTTCGTGCTGTTTCCAGATAAACCGGCGTCGCACCGGCCTGTAACAGCGCCCCGTGATGGTTGGATTTATGGTTATTTCGATCGAACAGCACCAGGTCGCCAGGCGTCAGCAGGGCGTTTAAAACCACTTTGTTTGATGATGACGTACCGTTCAGCACAAAATAGGTCTTATCGGCATTAAACACTTTTGCCGCATGTTGCTGGGCAATACAAGGGGCGCCTTCGTGGATCAGCAGATCGCCCATGGCCACATCCGCGTTACACAGATCCGAACGGAACAGCGTTTCGCCAAAGAAATCCACAAACTGGTTACCGGCAGGATGACGGCGGAAGAACTGCCCCCCCTGATGCCCCGGGCAGTCAAACGCGCTGTTACCCTGTTTGACGTAATCTACGAGGGCACGGAAGAACGGCGGGCGCAGTTGGGTTTCGTACTTCTGCGCGGCAGCTTCAAGCTGGCGGCCATAGAAATCATTGCTGGTGTCAGAGCATTCAAAAACCCCCTGAATGCGGGACAAATATTCTGCCGGAACAATTTCTTCTTTATGTGTGGCAATAAAGACGGGAATACCAAATCCTGTTGCTTCTATTTCTTCTATCGCACCACTTGAAATATCGTTGATGGCCAAAACAACGGCAGCAACATCAATATAATCAGAAGCACTCACATCCACCATTTCGCGAGTGGTGGTAAAGCAATCAGGGCATGAACGGCTGGCAGCAATTTTTAAACTTTTCATCTTTATCTCTTTATTTTAGGCAATAGGAGGCCTTCGATTCTTTACAAGAAAAAAATCGATAATTTACCGGAATAAAAAGCAAAGCCTGACCTCTGATAAAAAATCAGTTAATTGCTTTTTACAGAATTAAATCCAGTCCGTCCGGCTACGAAAGAGCCTGGATCAAGAGAAATGAGCGCACGTGTTCACAGGCAGTCGCCTGTAAAATAAGGTTTTTTAGAATAACCTGTAAGCAGATGCGCCAGAAGTCGAAGGACTACCGGGCATTAAAGAGATGAAAGTCGAAGCAGTTACGGTGGGCAAACATCATAATATGAGTTGTCCGCCGTATGTGGGGCATTAAACGATTGTTGTTTTCCATGTGTGTTTTCCTTTCAGTAATTGAAAGCATGGTCATTCTATCCAGGAAAGGGCGACAAACCGTGAAGGAGATCAACAATAATCGATCAGATCAGAAATAAATATTCTATTTTATTGAATATCGCAGATCAAAATGCTGTTTTGTATGATTAATGTTAATATTCTGTTTTTATATTGTTTTGATTGGCTAAAAATAAGCCGTAAATAACGGCTTTGTTATTTTCTAATATATACATAGGGTGTTATTTATTTTAATTAAAATCGAAATGAATAACTATTCAAATCATGAACCGATAACCGATACCGGTTTCAGTTAATAAATGACGAGGACGCGCGGGGTCGACTTCGAGTTTCTGGCGAAGGTGTCCCATATATATGCGTAAATAGTGACTATGCTCAACAGCGTTTGGTCCCCAGACCTGATTTAACAGCTGACGCTGGGTGAGGACCTTACCATGGTTGTTGAGCAAAACGGCGAGCAGACGAAATTCAATCGGGGTGAGGTGGATCTCCTCTTCACCGCGCTGGATGCGCCGTGAAGCTAAATCGACCTGAATGTCGGAAAAGGTGTACACCGGCTCTGAAGGCGTTGTGGCACTGTGTCGGCGCAGCGCCACGCGTAGCCGGGCCTGAAGCTCGCCAATCCCAAAGGGCTTGATCAGATAGTCGTCAGCACCGGCATCGAGTGCCGCAATTTTATCTGTCTCTTCGGTACGGGCCGAGAGCACCAGAATGGGCATCTGACTCCACTGGCGCACTTCGCGGATGAAATCGATGCCATCGCCATCCGGCAGCCCCAGATCGAGAATGACCAGGTCCGGCTTGCGGGTTGCGGCCTCGATCAGGCCGCGCTGAAGCGTCCCCGCGTCATGAACGCGCAGGCCGTCTCCTTCCAGCGCGGCGCGCAGAAAACGGCTAATCGCGAGTTCATCTTCAACAATCAGGACGTTAATCACAAATCCTCTGGCAATTCATCAAGTTCTGGCGGGGGATCAAGAGGAAGTGTAACACAGAAATGCGCGCCACCTTCCGGGCGGTTCGCCGCTGAAATGGTTCCCCCGTGCACATCGATAATGGCCTGGCAGATAGCCAGCCCAAGCCCGACCCCCGGAATGGCAGACTCCTTATTTCCGCGCGCGAACTTCTCAAAAATGGCGTGCTCCTGCCCGGCAGGGATGCCAGGACCAGTATCCCAGACCTCGAGCTGCAAGGTATGTGCTTCTACCGTTGCGTTAATGCCAATACGGGCTTTCTGCCCCGCATATTTGGCGGCATTTTCCAGCAGGTTGATCAGCACCCGTTCGAACAGCGGCCCGTCAACGTGGATGAGCGTCAGCGGTTCTGGCAGGTTCAGCTCAATATGCCGACCGCCCATTCCGGGCTCGAGCATTTTTAAGGCGCTGCCAACCACTTCCTCGAGCGTCAGCCACTCTTTTTTGAGGTTAAAACCGCCGGACTGAATACGTGCCATATCCAGCAAATTATTCACCAGACGGGTGGTATTGAGTACATGCTGGCGTATTTCGCTGGCCTGCAAGGCGTGGCTGGAGCCTTCCGCCGCCAGGTCAAGCGTCAGGATCTCTGACTGACCAAACAGCACGGTGAGCGGGGTACGCAGGTCGTGTGAAAGCGCTGCAAGCAGGGAGTTACGAATGCTCTCGCGCTCGCTGGCAAGCCTTGCCTGTTCTTCGCTGCTGGTGAGGGCCAGACGTTCAAGCGCACTGGCAACCAGCAGGGTAAATGTCTCCAGCAGGCGTTGCTGCTCGGGGATCATCAGTTGGCGCAGGTTGGTAGGTTCGACAATCACCAGCCCATGATTTTTGTCGGCACTGCGCAACGGCAGGATCTGGTAAGGCACGCCTGGCAACGTATCGGTCCCGGCGCCGGCGGGCAAACCTTTATCAAAACTCCAGCGAGCAATGGCTTCATCCCAGGGTGTCATCCCGGTGGCTGACGTCAGCGGGCGCAACACACCATGCTCGTTTGGTAACAAAATCAGGTTACTGGCGTGAAACGTGGAGCGAATAAACTGCTCGCTGGTCTGGACGATATCCAGAGGCGTGCGGCCCACTGCCAGGGATTTGGACATCTCGTACAGATGGCGAGTGCGCTGTTCGCGATAGCGGGCAATCCGCGCCTGATAGCGAACACCCGCGGTCAGATTCCCGATAACCAGCCCCACGGTCAGCATCACGCCAAACGTCAGGATGTACTGCACATCCGAAACTGCCAGCGTGCCACGTGGGGCGATAAAGAACAGATCGAAGCTCACCACGTTGATAACCGTTGCCAGGACCGAAGGCCAGCGACCGTAGAAAAGCGCCACCACAACCACGCCCAACAGGTAAATCATCACCAGATTAGCGGCGTCAAAGGCGATCAGCCACTGGCTGGCAATGAGGGTTATCAGGGTGCAAAGTACAACGGCAACAAGGCAGCCGCGGATTTGAATACGCCATTTATCACTAAATGCCCGGGCATCCGGCAGGCGGCCTGGCAGGGGAGAGGGCTTGTCATCGAGTGCCACAATCACCAGATCCAGATCGGGTGCGCGTCGGGCCAGCTTATCGGCAAAAGATTCGCGGCTAAACCAGCGTCGATGCTGACGGCGACCAATAACGATTTTGCCGAGATTGTGTTCTCGCGCGTAGCGCAGAATGGCTTTGTCTTCCACCGGGTCGGAGAGGGTGGCGGTTTCAGCGCCAAGCTCCTGGGCAAGCCGGAGCGAGCCAAGGATCGCCCGGCGCTGGTTTTCCGGCAGCGCATGAAGACGAGGGGTTTCGACATACACCGCGTGCCAGACGCTGCCAAATTTTGCCGCCAGCCGGGCGGCAGTACGGATAAGCTTTTCGTTGCCACTGCCGTGATCAATGCACAGCAGAATGGCATCCCGCGTGTGCCAGACGCGCTCTTGTCCTTGCAGATCACGCCAGGCGCGCATCTGATCGTCAACGCGGTCGGCCGTGCGGCGCAGGGCCAGCTCGCGAAGGGCAATCAGGTTGCCCTTGCGAAAGAAATGCTCAATGGCGCGTTCGGCCTGGCCTGCGATATACACTTTACCTTCGTGCAGACGCTGGCGCAGATCGTCGGGGGGAAGGTCAACCAGCACGACTTCATCGGCGGAGTCGAAGAACGGATCCGGCACAGTCTCCCGCACCTGAATACCGGTGACACCGCTGACTACGTCGTTCAGGCTCTCCAGATGCTGGACGTTCACGGTCGTAAAAACGTCGATGCCCGCTTCCAGAAGCTCTTCGACATCCTGCCAGCGTTTAGGGTGGCGTGAGCCTGGCGCATTGCTGTGCGCCAGTTCGTCCATCAGGATAAGCGCCGGACGGCGGGCGAGGGCGGCGTCCAGATCGAACTCAGTGACCAGCCGCCCGCGGTGGCTGATACGGCGGGGCGGTTGCGCGGCAAGCCCGGCCAGCAGCGACGCTGTCTCTTTGCGCCCGTGTGTTTCAACGACGCCGATAAGAATGTCGAGCCCTTGCGCCCGTAACCGCTGTGCTTCAGTGAGCATGGCAAAGGTTTTCCCGACGCCCGCGCAGGCGCCGAAAAAGATTTTCAGTTTGCCGCGATGGGCTTCAGCAGTCTGTTCGAGCAGCCTGTCCGGGTCCGGGCGAATGGGCTCGTCGGTCATTTAGTTTTTCCTTAGCGCGTCCAGCGCCAGATTCAGCTCAACAATGTTCACGACTGGCATCCCGATGAAACTGACCAGCGGTTTCTGCGTATGCTCAGCAACCAGCTGGCTGACCTGTTCGGTGGTCAGCTGGCGGGCGGTAGCCACACGCGGAATTTGCCATGCGACCGATGCCGGCGTCAGGCTGTAATCCAGCCCGCTGGCGGAGGCGGTCACCAGCTCGACAGGCACCTCGCGGCTGGCCTGCGGATTAGCTGCACGCAGTGCGGCAACGCGTTCTGCAATCGCATGGTCAAGCTCCGGGTTGCTGCCGGCCAGATTACTGCCACCGGAGGCCATCGGATTATACGGGCTTTCAGCCGTGGCGGAAGGGCGGCCCTGGAAGTAGCGGGCATCCGTAAAGTTCTGGCCAATAAGGCGCGAACCACGGGTTTCTCCATCCTGCATAATCAGCGAGCCGTTCGCCTGATCGGTAAACCACCACTGGCCCAGCGCGGTGGTCACCAGCGGGTATAGCCCGCCGGTAATCAGCGATAACAGAATAAACAGAAGTATAGCGGGGCGTAACATTGTCATTTGATTCACCTTTTAAACCAGCCCGAACAGGGTCAACAGCATGTCGATAACCTTGATGCCAACGAAAGGAACGACCAGCCCACCCAGCCCGTAAATCCACAGATTACGGCGCAGCATGGCGGCTGCAGTCAGCGGCTTGTAGCTCACGCCTTTCAGCGCCAGCGGGATCAGGAAGACGATGATCAGGGCGTTAAAAATCACCGCGCTGAGAATGGCCGAAGCCGGGGAGTGCAGATGCATGACGTTCAGCGCATTCAACTGCGGATAGGTTGCCGCAAACGCCGCCGGGATAATGGCAAAATACTTCGCCACATCGTTGGCAATACTGAAGGTGGTAAGCGAACCACGGGTCATCAGCATCTGTTTACCGATGTGAACCACCTCAATCAGCTTGGTCGGGTTAGAATCGAGGTCGACCATGTTGCCCGCCTCTTTCGCCGCCTGCGTCCCGGAGTTCATCGCAACCGCAACATCGGCCTGCGCCAGCGCTGGCGCATCGTTAGTGCCATCACCCGTCATCGCCACCAGGCGACCTTCAGCCTGATACTGGCGGATCAGCGCCAGTTTGGCTTCCGGTGTGGCTTCTGACAGAAAATCATCCACGCCTGCTTCTGCGGCGATCGCGGCGGCGGTAAGACGGTTATCCCCGGTGATCATCACCGTTTTGATCCCCATCTTGCGTAGCTGGGCAAAACGCTCTTTGATGCCGCCTTTGACAATATCTTTCAGCGCAATAACGCCCAGCACATGCGACCCCTCAGACACCACCAGTGGAGTGGCTCCCTGACGGGCAACGCTGTCTACCAGTTTGTCCACTTCTGGCGGGAAATGGCCGTTGTTAGCTTCGATATGGCGACGAATGGCGTCGACGGAGCCTTTGCGGATCATCCGGTCCTGGATGTTAATCCCGCTCATACGGGTTTGGGCGGTGAACGGCACAAAGGTGGCATGCAGACTCTGCACATCGCGCTGACGCAGGTTAAAACGCTGCTTAGCCAGAATAACGATACTGCGGCCTTCCGGTGTTTCATCGGCCAGCGACGAAAGCTGCGCGGCGTCAGCCAGCGTTTTTTCATTTACGCCAGGTGCGGGCAAGAATTCCGACGCCTGACGGTTACCGAGGGTGATTGTCCCGGTTTTATCCAGCAGCAGAACGTCCACATCACCGGCGGCCTCAACGGCACGTCCGCTGGTGGCAATAACGTTCGCGCCCAGCATCCGGCTCATACCGGCCACACCGATAGCTGAAAGCAGCCCGCCGATGGTGGTCGGGATCAGACAGACCAGCAGGGCAACCAGCACAGTAATACTGACCGCGGTACCACCGTAAGCAGAAAACGGCCACAGGGTGGCGGTTGCCAGCAGGAAGACAATGGTCAGTGCAACCAGCAGAATGGTCAGGGCGATTTCGTTTGGCGTTTTACGACGCTGTGCGCCCTCGACCATGGCGATCATCCGGTCCAGGAAAGTTTCACCCGGGTTAACGCTGCACTGGATAACCAGCCAGTCAGAGAGAATACGCGTGCCGCCAGTGACGGAGGCAAAGTCGCCGCCGGATTCACGGATAACCGGGGCGGATTCCCCGGTAATGGCGCTTTCGTCTACCGATGCCCCGCCTTCAATGACTTCGCCATCGCAGGGGATGATGTCCCCGGCTTCAACCAGCACCACATCCCCTTTACGCAGCTCATCCGCCGGGACGTGATCCATCTGCGCGCCATGTTTTGGCTCGCGCAATTTGCGGGCAAACGCGGTCTTTTTTACCCCTTTCAGGCTGTTGGCCTGCGCTTTACTGCGGCCTTCCGCCAGGGCTTCGGCAAAGTTGGCGAACAACACGGTGAACCACAGCCAAAGGCTGATAGCCCCGGTAAACAGCGCATTTCCCACCAGATGACCAGTTCCCATCGCCACTGCCAGTGCCGTGGTGAGCAGGCTGCCAACCCAGACGATAAACATCACCGGGTTATGCCACTGAACGCGCGGGCTTAATTTTTTCACCGCATCCATTAGCGCCTGGCGAACTAAAGACGGTTCAAGCAGGGCCAGTTGTTTACGACTCATGACAAATTCTCCGCAAAATCAGCGTAAAGAGAGATATTCCGCGACCGGGCCTAACGCGAGGGCGGGGATAAAGGTCAGGGCACCGACCAGCAACACGGTGCCAATCAGCAGTCCAGTGAATAGCGCGCCGTGGGTTGGTAACGTACCGCTGGTGGTCGGTTGGATTTTTTTACTCACCAGCGAACCGGCAATGGCCAGCACGGGGACGATGACGCCAAAACGGCCGACAAACATGCAAAACGCCAGCAGACAGTTCCAGAACGGGGAGTTAGCGCTCAGGCCTGCAAAGGCGCTGCCGTTGTTGTTGGCGGCAGACGAGACGGCATAAAGCACTTCACTAAACCCGTGAATGCCCGGGTTGAAGATGCCGCTGCGTCCCGCTTCGGTCATCAACGCCAGCGCAGTGCCCAGCAGCACAAGTGCCGGAGTGACCAGGATAGCCAGTGCAGTGAGCTTCATTTCACGCACGTCGATTTTTTTACCCAGGTATTCCGGGGTGCGACCAATCATCAACCCGGCGATAAACACCGCCAGCAGAACAAACAGCAACATGCCGTACAGCCCGGAGCCTACGCCGCCAAACACCACTTCACCGATTTGCATCAGCCACAGTGGGATCATGCCGCCCAGTGCCGTAAAGGAGTCGTGCATCGCGTTGACCGCACCACACGAGGCCGCTGTGGTGACAACCGCGTAAAGGCTGCTCGCCAGAATGCCAAAGCGACTCTCTTTTCCTTCCATATTGATATTGCTGCTGGCGCCCAGCTGCATGAAGTGGCTGTTGCCATTCCATTCGGCCCACATCACCAGCGCTGCGCAAATCACGAAGATAAGGGACATCGCCCAGAGCAGGGTGCGGCCCTGGCGGCGATCGTTAACCACATCGCCAAACGCAAAGCACAGCGCGGCAGGGATCAGGAAGATCGCCAGCATTTGTACGCAGTTCGTCAGCGCCGTTGGGTTTTCAAACGGATGAGACGAGTTAGCATTGAAGAACCCGCCCCCGTTGGTGCCGAGCATTTTTATGGCCTCTTGCGAGGCAACCGGCCCCATTGGCAAAAGCTGTTTTGCCCCTTCAAGCGAGGTATAGCTTGTGTAGGGAAGCAGGTTTTGCAGCGTGCCTTGCTGAATAAAGAACAGGGCAATAATGAGGGCAATTGGAAGCAGCACCCACAGGATGATACGTGTCAGATCGACCCAGGCGTTACCCAACGTACCGACATTCTGACGCGCAAATGCTCGCGTCAGGGCGAAGATCACCGCAATGCCGCTGGCCGCAGAGAGGAAGTTCTGCACTGTTAAGCCAGCCATCTGGCTGAAGTAGCTCAGGGTGGTTTCACCGGCATAGGACTGCCAGTTGGTATTGCTGACGAAGCTGACCGCCGTGTTCAACGCCAGATGCCAGGACAGGCCCGGCAACTGCTGCGGGTTCAGCGGTAAAATGCCCTGAAGCATCAACATCGCGAACAGCGCAACCAGGCCGACAATGTTGAGCAGCAGGATAGCCATCAGATACTGGCACCAGTTCATCTCCTGGTCGCGTATTCCCAGTACGCGCCAGAGCCCTTTTTCAACGCTGCCAGCAACGGGCAGCGCCACGTTGTTTATCATCCTCGCAAGCAGGGTTCCCAGTGGTCTTGCAAGCAAGAACAGCACCAGTAAAAAGCTGGCAATAAGCAAAAACGCCTGAGCAGCCATCAGAATGCCTCCGCATTAATCAGGGCATAAACCAGATAACCCAATAACAGGAACACCAGCACGATGCCGGCAATCAGACCTGCACTCACAACCCACCTCCGGGTGACATTTATATTTGTTCTAAAGATAGGATTTACAGCGCAAAGATTTCGCAAAAATCAGGAGGGGGGATGTAAAAAAAGTATAAAAATGGAAAATCCACAATTTAACTGTTGATAAGTAAATCGTTAACTTTTTTGTAACTTAGTTACGGCGAGAGTGTAAATATTCACTAAATGGATGAAAATAAGTGGTCGGATGAGTAGTAAAATTACAAACAAAGCGATATTATTTTAGCCAGGTCACAGATTTTGAATTTTCCGGATGATGTTTCCGGCCAACTATAGGCCGGATGATGTTTCCGGCCAACTATAGGGGAGAAAATATGGATCTGTATAAAGAGTATCCGGCTCATATCGTTTTCATGCGACGCGCTTTCGCCGTAGTGGCTGGCGTGCTGGCACTGCCGGTCATGCTTTTCTGGAAAGACCGCGCACGTTTTTATAGCTATCTGCACCGCGTCTGGGCGAAAACCAGCGAAAAGCCGGTGTGGATGGATCAGGCCGAAAAAGCGACCTGCGATTTCTACTAATACTAAGATTACACACAGCAATAAAAAAACCGCCAACAGCAATGTGGCGGTTTTTTTATCCCTCTGGATTCGCGGTCCGTTGGGTGGTCTTGCAGCCCCTACCCGGGATTTTCATCATACCCTACTGTAAACAGATGGCAATCCCTCTAAACCTTTATAAAATCCTAATTTTATTCGAATAATTTACCTTTGCTGGTGATGTTATTTATGATGCAGCGTCCCTTTCCGCCATCTCGCACATGGGCATCGGTCCAGGGAAAGGTGTTTTTACAGCCGTAAAGCAGCCCACCTACCCGGGCTTGTGTCCACCGACTTATCACCGGTGGTGAACGGTGGAGCGGTTAGCAGCAGGGACCGCATAATGAAACGCTATATATGCATTGCGTTCATTGTCGCCAGCGTACTCGTTGTTAAGCGTGATGAACCGACCAGGTTTGTTGCATTGACCACGATAGCGCAGGACAAGTAGCGTTAAGGCCGCCTCGGGCGGCCTTTTTTATTTCATCACGTCTACACTTCATGGCAAAGTACCGTAAAAGGCCGCCGCTTTTTCCTTTGGTGGCGTGCCCTTACGGACATAATGGATATTTGCCTGGAGTTTTATGCCCACCCATCTGGTTTGGTTTCGCGCCGATTTACGCGTACATGACAATCTCGCCCTCGCGGCGGCCTGCCGCGATAAGCACGCACGCGTGCTGGCGCTGTTTATCGCTACCCCCGGTCAGTGGCAACAGCATGATGTGGCACCCCGACAAGCGGCATACCTTCGCTCGCATCTGAATCATCTGCAACATGCGCTTGCCGAAAAAGGCATTCCGCTGATTTATAAAGAGGTGAGTGACTTTGCTGCGCAGCAAGCCGCGGTAATGGAAATCTGTCAGCAGCACGACGTTACGCACCTTTTTTACAACTATCAGTACGAGTTCAACGAGCAGCAGCGGGATCGTCAGCTGGAAAACATCGCAGAAGAGGTTGTATGCCAGGGATTTGATGACAGCGTGATGCTGCCCCCCGGCAGCGTGATGACCGGCAATCATGAGATGTATAAAGTCTTTACGCCGTTCAAAAATGCGTTTATCAAGCGTCTGAAAGAGGGATTACCCGAGTGCGTTGCTGCGCCGGCCATCAGAGGTGAAGCCTTAACAGATTTGCCTGAACTCGCATTTAACTACCCGCAGGCAGCGTTTAACGACGCCCATTTTCCGGCATCGGAAAAAGAGGCTATCGCGCAACTGCGCCACTTCTGTAAACAGGGCGCGGCAGATTACGAAGCGCGTCGGGATTTCCCCGCCATTGAAGGCACCAGTCGTCTGTCAGCCTGTTTAGCCCTGGGCGTGCTGTCACCGCGTCAGTGTTTGCATCGCCTGCTGGCGGAACAGCCGCGTACGCTTGACGGTGGGCCAGGTTCAGTGTGGCTCAACGAACTTATCTGGCGCGAGTTTTACCGCCATCTGATGACGTATCATCCTGCTTTATGCAAACATCGGCCATTCATCCGCTGGACGGATAACGTCAAATGGCAGCACAACGATGAGCGCCTTCAGGCCTGGCAGAAGGGGGCAACGGGTTACCCGATTGTCGATGCTGCCATGCGCCAGCTCAATGAAACGGGATGGATGCATAACCGTCTGCGGATGATTACCGCCAGCTTCCTGGTGAAAGATCTGCTTATCGACTGGCGCGCCGGGGAGCGGTATTTTATTTCTCAGCTTATTGATGGCGATCTGGCCGCGAACAACGGCGGATGGCAGTGGGCAGCGTCCACCGGAACCGATGCAGCTCCCTATTTCAGGATTTTTAACCCTACAACGCAGGGGCAAAAATTTGATGCTGACGGTGAGTTTATCCGCCACTGGTTGCCCGCGCTTAAGGACGTTCCCGCTAAAGCGATCCACGACCCGTGGGCATGGGCGGATAAACAGGGCATAAGGCTCGATTATCCCCGTCCCGTAGTTGACCATAAACAGGCGCGAGTCGCCACGCTGGCGGCGTACGAAGCCGCTCGCAAAGCTTAAGAGAGTGATGATGAAAAACACTGAACTGGAAAGCCTGATTAACGAAAAACTCAACACCGCCTCTTTCAGCGACTACGGGCCAAACGGTCTGCAGGTTGAAGGGCGCGAAACGGTGCAGAAAATTATCACCGGTGTGACGGCAAGCCAGGCGCTGCTGGATGAGGCCGTGCGTCAGGAAGCGGATGCAATCATCGTTCATCATGGCTATTTCTGGAAAAATGAATCCCCGATTATTCGTGGCATGAAGCGCAACCGGCTGAAAACGCTGCTGGCCAATGACATCAACCTGTATGGTTATCACCTGCCGCTGGATGCCCATCCTGAGCTGGGTAACAACGTACAGCTGGCGCAGCTGTTGGGCATTACCGTCATGGGTGAAGTTGAGCCGCTGGTGCCGTGGGGTGAGCTGGCCATGCCGGTCCCAGGGCTGGAGCTGGCTTCCTGGATTGAAGCCCGGCTTGGCCGCCGCCCGCTATGGTGCGGTGATACCGGGCCAGATACGGTTAAACGCATTGCCTGGTGCACGGGCGGCGGTCAGGGCTTTATCGACAGCGCGGCGCGTTTCGGTGTGGATGCATTCATCACCGGAGAAGTCTCTGAACAAACCGTTCACTCCGCACGTGAACAAGGGCTGCATTTTTACGCGGCCGGGCATCACGCAACAGAGCGCGGCGGCATTCGCGCACTCAGCGAGTGGCTGACGGAAAATACCGATCTGGAAGTGACGTTTGTGGATATCCCTAATCCTGCCTGATGAGAGGTGTTTAAGTGCAGCGAGCGCGTTGTTATCTTCTGGGTGAAACGGCAGTGGTTCTGGAGCTTGAGCCTCCGGTGACACTTGCCACGCAAAAGCGTATCTGGCGGCTGACGCAGCGCCTGGCGGATGTACCGGAAGTGGTGGAAGCCATTCCGGGTATGAACAACATCACCGTTGTGCTACGTAATCCGCATACTCTGGCGCTGGACGCCATTGAGCGTTTGCAGTGCTGGTGGGAAGAGAGTGACGCGCTGGAGCCAGAATCCCGGTCGATTGAGATCCCGGTCGTTTATGGCGGTAAGGGTGGCCCGGATTTATCTGTTGTGGCACAGCACTGCGGGTTAACAGAAAAACAGGTTGTCGAACTGCACGCCTCGGTGAACTACGTGGTCTGGTTTTTAGGATTCCAGCCTGGCTTCCCCTATCTGGGCGGTTTATCACCCGAGCTGCATACGCCGCGTCGGGCTGAACCGCGCCTGAGCGTCCCGGCGGGGACCGTGGCTATCGGAGGGGAGCAAACCGGCATCTACCCGCTTGCCTCACCCGGTGGCTGGCAACTGATCGGACACACCTCTGCACCGTTATTTGAACCCGGGAAGGATGCGCCAATACTCCTTCGCCCTGGGGATACCCTGCGCTTTGTCCCGCAGAAGGAGGGGATATGTTAACGCTTATTCGCGCAGGACTTTATTCCTCGGTTCAGGATGCCGGCCGGTTTGGCCTGCGCCAGTCGGGCGTCAGCTATTGTGGCGCGCTCGACCGGCCGGCACTTGAAATTGCCAACCTGTTGGTGGGCAACCCTGGCAATACGGCGGCGCTGGAAATCACTCTTGGTCAGTGTGTATTGGAATTTAGCCAGGAAACCTGGTTTGCCCTGACCGGTGCAGGTTGCGATGCAACGCTTGATGGCAAAGCGGTGTGGACGGGCTGGCGGCTGCGGGCGAAAGCGGGCCAGCGATTGGTGCTCAAACGCCCGTTACACGGCGTACGCAGCTACCTTGCGGTTGCCGGGGGTATCGATGTGCCGGAAGTGATGGGCTCGTCCAGTACCGATGCCAAAGCGGGCATCGGCGGGCATGAAGGGCGCCTGCTTCGCGACGGCGATCGTCTTGCCATTAAGCCATCATCTCGCCACTTCACCACAACCCAGGGGGTGAAACAACTGCTCTGGGGTAACCTGATCCGCGCCTTGCCAGGACCGGAATATCAGGAATTTGACGAGGTTTCTCAGGAGTCATTCTGGCGTTCTCCGTGGCACCTTAGCCCACAAAGTAACCGTATGGGTTATCGCTTGCAGGGGCAGACGCTGACCCGTACGACAGACCGTGAATTGCTGTCCCACGGTTTGTTGCCTGGTGTCATCCAGGTGCCGGGAAACGGTCAACCAATTGTGCTGATGAATGATGCGCAGACAACAGGTGGTTACCCGCGTATTGCCTGTATTATCGATGCCGATCGCTACCATCTGGCGCAAATACCGCTTGGGCAGCCGATCCACTTCATTCAATGCTCGCTGGAAGAGGCGCTGAAAGCGCGTCACGATCAGCAGCGATATCTGGAACAACTGGCGTGGCGACTCGATGGTAAAGATTGATTTAAACGCCGATCTGGGCGAGGGCGGCAGCGCAGATGCCGAACTGATGACGCTGGTCTCTTCGGTCAATATCGCCTGCGGATACCATGCGGGCGATGCGCAAACCATGCTGGCGAGCGTGCGTAGTGCAATTAAAAATGGCGTAGCGATAGGTGCTCATCCTAGCTTCCCCGACAGGGAAAACTTTGGCCGCACGGCAATGGTTTTACCGCCTGAGACTGTTTACGCCCAGACGCTGTACCAGACCGGAGCGCTGGACGCGATTGTCCGCGCCCAGCACGGCGTAATGCGCCACGTGAAGCCGCACGGGATGCTTTACAACATGGCCGCACAGGATCCTGCTCTGGCGGACGCCATTGCCCGTGCCGTGTGGGATCACAATCCGCAGCTGATCCTGGTCGGGCTGGCGGGGAGTGAACTTATTCGCGCCGGTCAGCGCCTGGGGCTGGTCACTCGTCAGGAAGTGTTTGCCGACAGAGGGTATCAGCAGGACGGTAGCCTGGTTCCACGCGGTCAACCAGGAGCGCTTATCACTGATGACGCGCAGGCGCTGGTACAAACACTGGATATGGTGCGCACCGGGCGGGTGAGAACGATTAATGGTGCTCAGGCAAACGTACAGGCTGAAACGGTGTGCTTACACGGTGATGGCGAGCACGCGCTGCTGTTTGCGCGTCGGCTGCGGGCGGCTTTTGCCGAACAGGGGATCCTCGTTCGCGCCTGAATTTTACAATAAGGACTGAAAGATGCCAGAAGGCCCGGAGATCCGCCGCGCGGCGGATAGCCTGGAGGCGGCGATAAAAGGCAAACCCCTGACGAATGTCTGGTTTGCTTTCCCTCAACTTAAGCCGTTTGAAGCACAGCTGCTGGGGCAAACGGTGACCCATATCGAAACGCGGGGCAAAGCACTGCTGACGCACTTTTCCCATAACCTGACGTTATATAGCCATAACCAGCTTTACGGTGTCTGGCGGGTTGTTAATACGGGTGAGTCATTGCAAACCACCCGCGTGTTGCGCGTTAAATTACAAACGGCCGATAAAACCATCCTGCTGTATAGCGCCTCGGATATCGAAATGTTAACACCGGAGCAACTGCTCACTCACCCGTTCCTGCAGCGTGTCGGGCCGGATGTGCTGGATATGCGGCTGACGGCGCGCGATGTTAAAGCCCGGTTGTTATCGCCCACCTTCCGCAACCGGCAGTTTTCGGGGCTGTTGCTCGATCAGGCGTTTCTGGCAGGTTTAGGCAATTACCTTCGCGTAGAAATTCTGTGGGTGGTAGGGTTGGCAGCACAACATAAAGCGTCGCAGCTGAATGATGCACAACTCGATGCGTTATCCCATGCGCTGCTGGATATTCCGCGCCTGTCTTACAACACGCGTGGCATGGTGGATGACAACAAGCACCACGGGGCGCTGTTCCGCTTTAAGGTGTTTCATCGCGATGGTGAACCCTGCGAGCGGTGTGGCGGGGTGATTGAGAAGACAACGCTCTCTTCAAGACCGTTTTACTGGTGTCCTGGGTGCCAGATGTAAAAAAGCAAAACGGTAACCCAGAGGTTACCGTTTTTAATGTTTGTTCCCTCTCCACGTGGGAGAGGGTTAGGGTGAGGGCATCAGGCCGCACCCTATTCACATTAGCGCTTAATATCAGACTTAAAATCACGTTGCTCGTAGCCGGTATACAGCTGGCGAGGACGGGCGATTTTCATGCCTTCGCTGTGCATTTCGTTCCAGTGCGCAATCCAGCCCACGGTACGTGCCATGGCGAAGATCACGGTGAACATGGAAGACGGAATACCCATCGCTTTCAGGATGATACCAGAGTAGAAGTCTACGTTCGGGTAGAGTTTCTTCTCGATGAAGTACGGGTCGTTCAGCGCGATGTGTTCCAGCTCCATCGCCACTTCCAGCAGATCATCTTTGGTGCCCAGCTCTTTCAGCACTTCGTGACAGGTTTCACGCATTACGGTTGCGCGTGGGTCATAGTTTTTGTAAACACGGTGACCGAAGCCCATCAGACGGAAGGAGTCATTCTTGTCTTTCGCGCGACGCACGAATTCAGGAATGTGTTCAACGGAGCTGATCTCTTCCAGCATCTTCAGTGCTGCTTCGTTCGCGCCGCCGTGCGCCGGTCCCCACAGGGAGGCAATGCCCGCAGCGATACAGGCGAACGGATTCGCGCCTGAAGAGCCAGCGGTACGCACGGTTGAAGTAGAGGCGTTCTGCTCGTGGTCTGCGTGCAGGATCAGAATACGGTCCATGGCACGTTCCAGCACTGGGTTCACTTCGTACTCTTCGCACGGTGTGGAGAACATCATACGCAGGAAGTTACCGGCATAAGAGAGGTCGTTGCGCGGGTAAACGAACGGCTGACCGATAGAATATTTGTAACACATCGCTGCCATGGTTGGCATTTTGGACAGCAGACGGAACGCCGCGATATCACGGTGACGTGGGTTATTCACGTCCAGGGAATCGTGGTAGAACGCCGCCAGCGCACCGGTAATACCGCACATCACCGCCATCGGGTGAGAGTCACGACGGAACGCATGGAACAGACGGGTGATCTGCTCATGGATCATGGTGTGGCGGGTAACGGTGGTTTTGAATTCATCGTATTGAGCCTGCGTCGGTTTTTCGCCGTTCAGCAGGATGTAGCACACTTCCAGATAGTTGGATTCGGTGGCTAACTGATCGATGGGGAAACCGCGGTGAAGCAGGATACCTTCGTCACCGTCAATGAAGGTGATTTTGGATTCGCAAGATGCGGTAGAGGTAAATCCAGGGTCGAAGGTGAAAACACCTTTAGAACCCAGCGTACGGATATCAATAACATCCTGACCGAGCGTGCCTTTTAGCACATCCAGTTCAATAGCATTGTCACCACCCAGGGTGAGTTTTGCCTTTGTATCAGCCATTTACGGTCTCCTTAGCGCCTTATGCTTAAGACTGCTGTTCACCGGATTTGCATTCAGCTGTTAATCACCGTTACCAGATTGTTATTTGGCTTACCGCTCAGCTCACGAGGAGAAACCAGGGTACAGAGCTATGGCGCCTTGCAGGTAAACGGATGAAATATCAGTGAAAACACAGCAAATCAGCGTTTTTGCAGTCCGAATTATTCAAACCTGTATATCACTAATAACTGTCCTGATAACTTCGGTCAATACCATCACACTGTTACATAACTATTTGTCAGGTGAAAGAGAGACCTCATAACTTTTGCGCATTATATGCCTTTTCTGATGACGTTTGTAACAATATTGTTTAACATTTGTCAAATCAGATGATTAAAATTTAAAAAGATGTTGTTATCGTGACCCTGATCACTGTTCCAGAGAAAACCCGACAAACTGTATGTAGGTTAATTGTAATGATTTTGTGAACGGCCTATACTGCCGCCAGGTCTCCGGAACACCCTGCAATCCCGAGCCACCCAGCGTTGTAACGTGTCGTTTTAGCATTTGGAAGCAATGTTTTGCATGACGCGCAGTTATAGAAAAGGAACGCTGCTTGACCCGCATCGCAGTCCGGAGGAAGGAAACAATAAGAACAGCATGTGGGCGTTATTCATGATAAGAAATGTGAAAAAACAAAGACCTGTCAATCTGGATCTCAAAACGATCCGATTCCCTGTAACAGCAATAGCGTCCATTTTGCACCGTGTTTCTGGTGTGATTACGTTTGTGGCGGTCGGTATTCTGCTGTGGTTGCTGGGAACCAGCCTCTCATCTCCTGAAGGATTCCTTCAGGCCTCTGCCATTATGAACAGCTTCTTCGTGAAATTTATCATGTGGGGCATTCTGACTGCGCTGGCATACCACGTTGTAGTGGGTGTTCGCCATCTGCTGATGGACTTTGGCTATCTGGAAGAAACCTTCGAAGCCGGGAAACGCTCCGCTAACATTTCGTTTGTGATTACTGTCGTGCTTTCACTTCTCGCAGGAGTTCTCGTATGGTAAGCAACGCCTCCGCATTAGGACGCAACGGCGTACATGACTTCATTCTGGTTCGTGCTACCGCCATCGTTCTCACCCTTTACATCATCTATATGATTGGTTTCTTCGCGACCAGCGGCACGCTGACGTGGGAAATCTGGAGCGGGTTCTTCGGATCTGCCTTCACCAAAGTGTTCACCCTGCTGGCCCTGTTCTCCATCCTTATTCATGCCTGGATTGGCATGTGGCAGGTGTTGACCGATTACGTTAAACCACTGGCTATTCGCCTTCCTCTGCAACTGGCTATCGTCGTTGCTCTGGTGGTTTACGTCATTTATGGATTCGTTGTGGTGTGGGGTGTGTAATGAAACTGCCAGTCAGAGAATTTGATGCTGTTGTGATTGGTGCTGGTGGCGCAGGTATGCGCGCAGCGCTGCAAATTTCCCAGAGCGGCCAGACCTGTGCGCTGCTCTCTAAAGTCTTCCCGACCCGTTCCCATACCGTATCTGCGCAGGGTGGTATCACCGTTGCGCTCGGTAATACCCATGAAGATAACTGGGAATGGCACATGTACGATACGGTAAAAGGTTCCGATTACATCGGTGACCAGGATGCCATCGAATATATGTGTAAGACCGGCCCGGAAGCGATTCTGGAACTGGATCATATGGGGCTGCCGTTCTCCCGTCTGGAAAATGGCACCATCTATCAGCGTCCGTTTGGCGGCCAGTCGAAAAACTTCGGCGGTGAGCAGGCGGC
Source organism: Enterobacter sp. Li2LvB3 (assembly GCF_056156645.1). NCBI lineage: Bacteria > Pseudomonadati > Pseudomonadota > Gammaproteobacteria > Enterobacterales > Enterobacteriaceae > Enterobacter > Enterobacter sp. Li2LvB3. The sequence goes on from NZ_JBSICG010000027.1 coordinate 29,554, forward strand.
ACGTACTGCGGCGGCGGCTGACCGTACTGGTCACGCACTGCTGCACACTCTGTATCAGCAGAACCTGAAAAACCACACCACTATCTTCTCCGAGTGGTACGCGCTGGATCTGGTGAAAAACGCCGATGGCGCAGTTGTCGGTTGTACCGCGCTGTGTATCGAAACCGGTGAAGTGGTTTACTTCAAAGCCCGCGCAACCGTGCTGGCGACCGGCGGCGCAGGCCGTATTTATCAGTCCACCACTAACGCCCATATCAACACCGGTGACGGCGTTGGCATGGCTATCCGCGCTGGTGTGCCGGTGCAGGATATGGAAATGTGGCAGTTCCACCCAACCGGTATCGCCGGTGCGGGCGTTCTGGTGACAGAAGGCTGCCGTGGTGAAGGTGGTTATCTGCTGAACAAGCACGGCGAGCGCTTCATGGAGCGTTATGCCCCGAATGCGAAAGACCTGGCGGGTCGTGACGTGGTGGCACGTTCCATCATGATCGAAATCCGTGAAGGCCGCGGCTGTGACGGCCCATGGGGTCCTCACGCCAAGCTGAAACTGGATCACCTGGGTAAAGAAGTTCTGGAATCCCGTCTGCCGGGCATCCTGGAGCTGTCCCGTACCTTCGCCCACGTTGACCCGGTAAAAGAACCGATTCCGGTTATCCCAACCTGTCACTACATGATGGGCGGTATTCCGACCAAAGTTACCGGTCAGGCACTGACCGTGAACGAGCAGGGCGAAGATGTGGTTATCCCTGGCCTGTTCGCGGTAGGTGAAATTGCCTGCGTATCCGTACACGGTGCCAACCGTCTGGGCGGTAACTCACTGCTCGACCTGGTGGTATTTGGCCGTGCGGTGGGTCTGCATCTGCAAGAGTCGATTGCTGAACAGGGCGACCTGCTTGACGCGACCGACGCTGAAATCGATGCCTCTCTCGAACGTCTGAACCGCTGGAACGGTAACCGTAACGGTGAAGATCCGGTTGAAATCCGTAAAGCGCTTCAGGAATGTATGCAGCACAACTTCTCGGTATTCCGTGAAGGTGATGCGATGGCGAAAGGGCTTGAGCAGCTGAAAGCGATCCGCGAGCGTCTGAAAAATGCCCGTCTGGACGACACCTCCAGCGAGTTCAATACCCAGCGCGTTGAGTGTCTGGAGCTGGATAACCTGATGGAAACCGCTTACGCCACTGCGGTGTCAGCAAACTTCCGTACCGAGAGCCGTGGTGCACATAGCCGCTTCGACTTCCCGGATCGTGATGACGAAAACTGGCTGTGCCATTCCCTGTATCTGCCAGAGTCGGAGTCCATGACGCGTCGTAGCGTCAATATGGAACCGAAACTGCGTCCGGCGTTCCCGCCGAAGATTCGTACTTATTAATGCGGAGACAGGACAATGAAACTCGAATTCTCAGTTTATCGTTATAACCCGGATGTAGACGATGCTCCGCATATGCAGGATTACACCCTGGAAGCGGAAGAAGGTCGCGACATGATGCTGCTGGATGCCTTAATGCAGCTTAAAGAAAAAGATCCGACACTGTCGTTCCGTCGTTCGTGCCGTGAAGGGGTGTGTGGCTCTGATGGCGTGAACATGAACGGCAAAAATGGTCTGGCCTGCATCACACCAATTTCTGCGTTGCAGCGCCCGGGTCAGAAAATTGTTATCCGTCCTCTGCCAGGCCTGCCGGTTGTGCGTGATTTGGTGGTGGACATGGGGCAATTCTATGCACAATATGAGAAGATTAAGCCTTACTTATTGAATAATGGGCAAAATCCACCCGCTCGTGAGCACTTACAGTCTCCTGAGCAGCGTGAAAAACTCGATGGGTTGTACGAGTGTATTCTCTGTGCATGTTGTTCGACGTCTTGCCCATCGTTCTGGTGGAACCCGGACAAATTTATCGGCCCGGCGGGTCTGCTGGCTGCCTATCGCTTCCTGATCGATAGCCGCGATACCGAAACCGATAGCCGTCTGGAAGGACTGAGTGACGCTTTCAGCGTATTCCGCTGCCATAGCATCATGAACTGCGTCAGTGTTTGTCCTAAGGGGCTGAACCCAACGCGCGCCATCGGCCATATTAAGTCGATGTTGTTGCAGCGCAGTGCATAAGTAGTGAGAGGGGAGCGCTGTTCCCCTCACCCTAACCCTCTCCCTGTGGGAGAGGGAATAGATTGCAGGAAATCTTTAAAAACTGCCGACGACCTTCCCCCTCTCCCTGTGGGAGAGGGTCGGGGTGAGGGGAAACCCTTAAGACAGTTTCTAAAGGTTCCTTCGCGGGCCAAATGAAAAGAGCTCGCAGGTGAACCCCGGCACGTACACGTGGTGTGCGTGGTAGTTTCTACGGCGAAAGTAAGCATAAAAATGCTTAAGGGATCACGATGCAGAACGGCGCAATGAAAGCCTGGCTGGACTCTTCTTTCCTTTCTGGTGCGAACCAGAGCTGGATCGAACAGCTCTATGAAGACTTCTTAACCGATCCTGACTCAGTGGACGCAAACTGGCGTTCCATGTTCCAGGAGTTGCCTGGCACGGGAGTCAAACCGGATCAATTCCACTCCAAAACACGTGATTATTTCCGCCGTCTGGCGAAGGATGCCTCACGTTACTCTTCTGCGATTTCCGACCCTGACACCAATGCGAAGCAGGTTAAAGTCCTGCAACTTATCAACGCTTACCGCTTCCGTGGTCACCAGCACGCGAATCTCGATCCGCTGGGACTGTGGCAGCAAGACCGTGTAGCGGATCTTGATCCGGCATATCACGATCTGACCGAGGCTGATTTCCAGGAAAGCTATAACGTAGGTTCTTTTGCTATCGGCAAAGACACGATGAAGCTGGGCGAACTGATTGATGCGCTCAAGCAAACCTATTGCGGCTCCATCGGCGCGGAATACATGCACATTACCTCTACAGAAGAAAAACGCTGGATCCAGCAGCGTATTGAATCTGTGGCAGGCCATGCGACCTTCTCTGTTGAAGAGAAAAAACGCTTCCTGAGTGAACTGACCGCAGCAGAAGGCCTTGAGCGCTATCTGGGCGCGAAATTCCCGGGCGCAAAACGCTTCTCGCTGGAAGGCGGCGATGCATTAGTGCCAATGCTCAAAGAGCTGATTCGCCACGCAGGCAACAGCGGTACCCGTGAAGTGGTACTGGGCATGGCGCACCGTGGTCGTCTGAACGTACTGATCAACGTGCTGGGTAAAAAGCCGCAGGATCTGTTCGACGAATTCGCGGGCAAACATAAAGAACATCTCGGTACCGGTGACGTGAAGTACCACATGGGCTTCTCGTCTGATATTGAAACCCAGGGTGGCCTGGTTCACCTGGCGCTGGCGTTTAACCCGTCGCACCTGGAGATCGTCAGCCCGGTGGTTATCGGTTCCGTGCGTGCACGCCTGGATCGTCTGGACGAGCCAAGCAGCAACAAAGTTCTGCCAATCACCATTCACGGTGACGCAGCCGTAACCGGGCAGGGCGTGGTTCAGGAAACCCTGAACATGTCCAAAGCGCGTGGTTACGAAGTGGGCGGTACGGTTCGCATCGTTATTAACAACCAGGTGGGCTTCACCACGTCTAACCCACTGGATGCGCGTTCTACCCCGTACTGCACCGACATCGGCAAAATGGTACAGGCACCTATCTTCCACGTTAACGCAGATGACCCGGAAGCCGTTGCTTTCGTGACCCGCCTGGCGCTGGACTTCCGTAACACGTTCAAACGCGATGTGTTCATCGACCTGTTCTGTTACCGCCGTCATGGCCACAACGAAGCTGATGAGCCAAGTGCAACCCAGCCGTTGATGTACCAGAAAATCAAAAAACACCCAACGCCGCGCAAAATCTATGCTGACAAGCTGGAAGCGGAAAAATTGTCCTCGCTGGAAGATGCGACCGAAATGGTCAACCTCTACCGCGACGCGCTGGATGCGGGTGAATGCGTAGTGAAAGAGCTGCGCCCAATGAACATGCACTCCTTTACCTGGTCGCCATACCTCAACCACGAGTGGGATGAGAGCTACCCGAACAAGGTTGAGATGAAGCGTCTGCAAGAGCTGGCAAAACGTATCAGCACTGTGCCAGAAGCTATTGAGATGCAGTCTCGTGTGCAGAAAATCTATTCCGACCGTCAGTCTATGGCGGCAGGTGAGAAGCTGTTCGACTGGGGTGGCGCTGAAAACCTGGCTTATGCAACGCTGGTTGACGAGGGTATCCCTGTTCGTCTGTCCGGTGAAGATGCGGGCCGTGGCACCTTCTTCCACCGTCATGCCGTGGTGCATAACCAGACCAACGGTTCTACCTATACCCCGTTGCAGCACGTACATAACGGCCAGGGCCAGTTCAAGGTCTGGGACTCGGTACTGTCTGAAGAAGCGGTGCTGGCATTTGAATATGGCTATGCCACCGCAGAACCACGCACCCTGACCATCTGGGAAGCGCAGTTCGGTGACTTCGCCAACGGTGCGCAGGTGGTTATCGACCAGTTTATCTCCTCCGGCGAGCAGAAGTGGGGCCGTATGTGTGGCCTGGTGATGCTGCTGCCGCACGGTTATGAAGGGCAGGGGCCGGAGCACTCCTCCGCGCGTCTGGAACGTTATCTGCAACTCTGTGCTGAACAGAACATGCAGGTGTGCGTGCCGTCTACCCCGGCTCAGGTTTACCACATGCTGCGTCGTCAGGCGCTGCGCGGGATGCGTCGTCCGCTGGTGGTGATGTCTCCGAAATCGCTGCTTCGTCATCCGCTGGCAGTATCCAGCCTGGATGAACTGGCTAACGGCACCTTTATGCCAGCCATCGGCGAGATTGACGAGCTGGATCCGAAAGCCGTGAAGCGTGTCGTAATGTGTTCTGGTAAGGTTTATTACGACCTGCTGGAACAGCGCCGCAAGAACAATCAGAAAGATGTCGCCATCGTGCGTATCGAACAGCTTTATCCATTCCCGCATCAGGCGATGCAGGAAGTGCTGAAACAATATGCTCACGTTCATGATTTTGTCTGGTGCCAGGAAGAGCCGCTTAACCAGGGCGCATGGTACTGCAGCCAGCATCATTTCCGTGAAGTGATTCCATTTGGGTCTGCCCTGCGTTACGCAGGTCGCCCGGCCTCCGCCTCTCCGGCGGTAGGGTATATGTCCGTTCACCAGAAGCAGCAACAAGATCTGGTCAATGACGCGCTGAACGTCGATTAATTAAAGGATACATAATGAGTAGCGTAGATATTCTTGTTCCCGACCTGCCTGAGTCTGTAGCAGATGCGACCGTCGCCACCTGGCACAAAAAACCGGGCGATGCCGTTAAGCGCGATGAAGTGCTGGTAGAAATCGAAACTGACAAAGTGGTACTGGAAGTACCGGCTTCGGCGGATGGTGTTCTGGATGCAGTGCTGGAAGATGAAGGCACGACCGTAACCTCTCGTCAGATTCTGGGTCGCCTGCGTGAAGGCAACAGTGCGGGCAAAGAGTCCAGCGCGAAATCTGAAGAGAAAGCCTCTACCCCAGCGCAGCGCCAGCAGGCCTCCCTGGAAGAGCAGAGCAACGACGCGCTCAGCCCGGCGATCCGTCGCCTGCTGGCAGAGCACAACCTGGACGCGGCTGCCATTAAAGGCACCGGTGTGGGTGGTCGTCTGACGCGCGAAGACATTGAGAAACACCTGGCGAAAGCACCTGCCAAAGCAGAAGCCAAAGCCCCTGCGGCAGCACCAGCGGCACAGCCTGCTCTGGGCGCGCGCAGCGAAAAACGTGTACCGATGACCCGTCTGCGTAAGCGTGTTGCTGAGCGTCTGCTGGAAGCGAAAAACTCCACCGCGATGCTGACCACCTTCAACGAAGTGAACATGAAGCCAATCATGGACCTGCGTAAGCAGTACGGTGACGCGTTTGAAAAACGTCACGGTATCCGTCTGGGCTTTATGTCCTTCTACGTGAAAGCGGTTGTTGAAGCGCTGAAACGCTACCCGGAAGTGAACGCATCTATCGATGGCGATGATGTGGTTTACCACAACTATTTCGACGTCAGCATGGCGGTTTCTACTCCACGTGGTCTGGTAACCCCAGTTCTGCGTGATGTGGATACTCTGGGTATGGCTGACATCGAGAAAAATATTAAAGAGCTGGCAGTGAAAGGCCGCGACGGCAAGCTGACCGTAGACGACCTGACCGGCGGTAACTTCACTATTACCAACGGCGGCGTATTCGGGTCACTGATGTCCACGCCAATCATCAACCCACCGCAGAGTGCGATCCTCGGAATGCACGCCATCAAAGATCGTCCGATGGCGGTAGACGGTAAAGTTGAGATCCTGCCAATGATGTACCTGGCGCTCTCTTACGATCACCGTCTGATCGATGGCCGCGAGTCCGTAGGCTTCCTGGTAGCCATTAAAGAGCTGCTGGAAGATCCAACGCGTCTGCTGCTCGACGTCTAGTTTTAGCAGTCTTGCCCGGCGGTGCTGAGCTTGCCGGGCCTACAAAAGCAATACCTAACGATTACCTGAAGGATGGATAGAACACATGAACTTACATGAATATCAGGCCAAACAGCTGTTTGCCCGGTATGGCTTACCGGCTCCGGTGGGTTATGCCTGTACTACCCCGCGTGAAGCAGAAGAAGCCGCATCTAAAATCGGTTCCGGCCCTTGGGTAGTTAAATGTCAGGTTCACGCTGGTGGCCGTGGTAAAGCGGGCGGTGTGAAGGTTGTTAAGAGCAAAGAAGAGATCCGTGCTTTTGCTGAACATTGGCTCGGCAAGCGCCTGGTAACTTATCAAACAGATGCGAACGGCCAGCCTGTTAACCAGATCCTGGTAGAAGCGGCGACCGATATCGCAAAAGAACTGTACCTCGGCGCAGTTGTAGACCGTAGCTCCCGTCGCGTGGTGTTCATGGCGTCTACTGAAGGCGGCGTGGAAATCGAAAAAGTGGCAGAAGAAACCCCTCATCTGATCCACAAAGTGGCCATTGATCCGCTGGCAGGCCCAATGCCTTACCAGGGTCGTGAGCTAGCGTTCAAACTGGGTCTGGAAGGGAAACTGGTTCAACAGTTCACCAAGATCTTCATGGGGCTGGCGACTATCTTCCTGGAGCGCGATCTGGCTCTGATCGAAATCAACCCGCTGGTTATCACCACGCAGGGCGATCTGATCTGCCTCGACGGTAAACTGGGCGCTGACGGCAATGCACTGTTCCGCCAGCCGGATCTGCGCGAAATGCGCGACCAGTCTCAGGAAGACCCGCGTGAAGCTCAGGCTGCACAGTGGGAACTGAACTACGTTGCACTTGATGGCAACATCGGCTGCATGGTTAACGGTGCGGGCCTGGCAATGGGCACCATGGACATCGTTAAGCTGCACGGTGGTGAGCCAGCGAACTTCCTCGACGTAGGCGGTGGCGCAACCAAAGAGCGCGTAACCGAAGCGTTCAAAATCATTCTCTCTGACGACAATGTGAAAGCCGTTCTGGTTAACATCTTCGGCGGTATCGTACGTTGCGACCTGATCGCTGACGGTATCATCGGCGCGGTGGCAGAAGTGGGCGTTAACGTCCCGGTTGTTGTGCGTCTGGAAGGTAACAACGCTGAACTCGGCGCGAAAAAATTGGCTGACAGCGGCCTGAATATTATTGCAGCGAAAAGTCTGACGGATGCAGCTCAGCAGGTTGTTGCCGCAGTGGAGGGGAAATAATGTCAGTTTTAATTAATAAAGATACCAAGGTTATCTGCCAGGGCTTCACCGGTAGCCAGGGGACTTTCCACTCCGAGCAGGCGATTGCCTACGGTACGCAGATGGTTGGCGGTGTAACGCCAGGTAAAGGCGGTACAACTCACCTGGGTCTGCCAGTGTTCAACACCGTACGCGAAGCAGTAGAAGCGACGGGTGCAACCGCGACCGTTATCTACGTTCCGGCGGCATTCTGCAAAGATTCCATCCTGGAAGCGATCGACGCAGGCATCAAACTGATCATCACTATCACCGAAGGCATCCCGACCCTGGACATGCTGACTGTGAAAGTGAAGCTGGATGAAGCTGGCGTGCGTATGATCGGCCCGAACTGCCCAGGTGTTATCACCCCGGGCGAGTGCAAAATCGGCATCATGCCAGGCCACATTCACAAACCGGGCAAAGTGGGTATCGTTTCCCGCTCTGGTACCCTGACCTATGAAGCGGTTAAGCAGACCACTGACTACGGTTTCGGCCAGTCCACCTGTGTGGGCATCGGTGGTGACCCGATCCCTGGCTCTAACTTCATCGACATCCTGAAGCTGTTCCAGGAAGACCCGCAGACTGAAGCGATCGTGATGATCGGTGAAATCGGCGGTAGCGCAGAAGAAGAAGCCGCTGCGTACATCAAAGATCACGTGACCAAGCCTGTTGTGGGTTACATCGCAGGCGTAACTGCGCCGAAAGGCAAACGTATGGGCCACGCAGGCGCAATCATCGCGGGCGGTAAAGGTACAGCGGATGAGAAATTCGCTGCACTGGAAGCTGCTGGTGTGAGAACTGTGCGCAGCCTGGCCGATATCGGCGAAGCACTGAAATCCATCATTAAGTAAGTCCTCTCTGCTCCCAGGACTGGGAGCTTTGAAATAAAAATGTCCGTTTCGACATGGTTGGCCGCTGAAAAGCGGCCTTTTTTATTACGCGCGGCATGTCATGAAATAGTCACAAACTGGTGTTAATTTACGGACTTGTAAAGGTAAAATATTTGTTATTTATTTGCGTTAAAGAAAGCGAGTGGAAAAATACGTAAGACCAACTAGAATTAATGTCCTGCCTGCATCCACATGCCTGCGCCACTATAGTTAATCAAAATCACCTCTGTTTATATTAATTATCCCATTCGATAACTTCAGATGTATTTACGTATACATATATTTAACATGGTTTTTACTCTGTTTACCGCAGCGGTACACAATTAACATAAAGCCTTAATTTTGATTTAAATCAATGTTTAATGTTTGGAAAAAGACACCAAAAAGCGCTAAATTGTGCCAGATCAAAATGGCTGAAAAGTGGTAGTTTTGCTATAAGTTGATCACCGTCGTAAAACGTAAATGTGATTCAATAAAAACCTGTTTATTGTAAGGGTTTTGCAGCGTATTATATTTACGGGATCAATTTGGTTTTTTTATTAACGTATTTGCAACTTTTCATCACTGCTTTTTCCTCCCGTAGAGAATAAGCACTGAAGAAGGGAAGCAGATAACTTTGTATTGGGGCATGCGTGTGGATCTCTCTTATGGGGTTCACTCTCGGAGTCTTCATGCGATGAGCAAGGAGTCATGATGTTAGATATAGTCGAACTGTCGCGCTTACAGTTTGCCTTGACCGCGATGTACCACTTCCTGTTTGTGCCACTGACGCTCGGTATGGCGTTCCTGCTGGCCATCATGGAAACGGTCTACGTCCTCTCCGGCAAACAGATTTATAAAGATATGACCAAGTTCTGGGGCAAGTTGTTTGGTATCAACTTTGCACTGGGCGTGGCAACCGGTTTGACCATGGAGTTCCAGTTCGGGACTAACTGGTCATATTATTCCCACTACGTCGGGGATATCTTCGGTGCGCCGCTGGCCATTGAAGGTCTGATGGCCTTCTTCCTCGAATCCACCTTTGTAGGTCTGTTCTTCTTCGGTTGGGACCGTCTGGGCAAAGTCCAGCATATGGCGGTAACCTGGCTTGTGGCATTGGGTTCCAACCTGTCCGCACTGTGGATCCTGGTGGCGAACGGCTGGATGCAAAACCCAATCGCATCTGATTTCAACTTCGAAACCATGCGTATGGAGATGGTCAGCTTTGCCGAGCTGGTCCTGAACCCGGTAGCCCAGGTTAAATTCGTTCACACCGTGGCATCTGGCTACGTTTGTGGCGCGATGTTCGTTCTGGGTATCAGCTCCTACTATATGCTGCGCGGTCGTGACTTTGCTTTCGCTAAGCGCTCCTTTGCTATCGCTGCTAGCTTCGGTATGGCTGCAATCCTCTCCGTTATCGTACTGGGTGATGAATCCGGTTACGAAATGGGTGACGTGCAGAAAACCAAACTGGCAGCCATCGAAGCTGAGTGGGAAACCCAACCGGCTCCGGCTGCCTTTACCCTGTTCGGTATCCCGGATCAGGATGCGCAGCAAAACCACTTCTCGATTCAAATCCCTTACGCGCTGGGCATCATCGCAACCCGCTCCGTCGACAAACAGGTTACTGGCCTGAAAGATCTGATGGTGCAGCATGAAGGCCGTATCCGTAATGGTATGAAAGCTTACTCACTGCTGGAACAGCTGCGTGCTGGTTCTACCGATCAGGCTATACGCGATCAGTTCAACAGCGTGAAGAAAGACCTGGGTTATGGGCTGCTGCTCAAACGCTATACCCCGAACGTCTCTGACGCGACGGAAGCGCAAATCCAGCAGGCCACTAAAGACTCCATTCCGCGCGTTGCGCCGCTGTACTTTGCGTTCCGTATCATGGTGGGCTGCGGCATCATCATGCTGCTTATCATCGCGGCGTCCTTCTGGTCTGTTATTCGTAACCGTGTCGGTCAGAAAAAATGGCTGCTGCGTACCGCGATGTACGGTATCCCACTGCCGTGGATTGCTATCGAATCCGGTTGGTTTGTGGCGGAATATGGCCGTCAGCCATGGGCGATAGGTGAGGTGCTGCCAACGGCGGTAGCGAACTCCTCCCTGACAGCGGGCGATCTGATCTTCTCCATGCTGCTGATTTGTGGTCTGTATACCCTGTTCCTGGTGGCTGAACTGTTCCTGATGTTCAAGTTCGCGCGCCTTGGCCCAAGCAGCCTGAAAACCGGTCGCTATCACTACGAGCAGTCTGCTGCGACTACTCAGCCGGCACGCTAAGACAGGAGTCATCAAATGATCGATTATGAAGTATTGCGTTTTATCTGGTGGCTGCTGGTTGGTATTTTGCTGATTGGCTTTGCTGTCACCGACGGTTTCGACATGGGGGTGGGGATGCTCACCCGTTTCCTCGGTCGTAATGACACCGAGCGTCGAATTATGATCAACTCCATTGCCCCGCACTGGGACGGTAACCAGGTGTGGCTCATCACCGCTGGCGGCGCGCTGTTCGCTGCCTGGCCGATGGTCTACGCGGCTGCGTTCTCCGGCTTCTATGTGGCGATGATTTTGGTGCTGGCGTCTTTATTCTTCCGTCCGGTGGGTTTCGACTACCGTTCCAAGATTGAAGACACCCGCTGGCGCAACATGTGGGACTGGGGCATCTTCATTGGTAGCTTTGTTCCACCGCTGGTGATTGGTGTGGCGTTCGGTAACCTGTTGCAGGGTGTTCCGTTCCACATTGATGAGTACATGCGTCTTTACTACACCGGTAACTTCTTCCAGCTGCTGAATCCGTTTGGTCTGCTGGCGGGCGTGGTGAGTGTGGCGATGATCATTACTCAGGGCGCGACTTACCTGCAAATGCGTACGGTAGGTGAACTGCATCTGCGTTCACGTGCAACTGCTCAGTTGGCCGCTCTGGTGACGCTTGTCTGCTTCGCACTGGCCGGTGTCTGGGTGGTGTACGGTATTGATGGCTACGTGGTGACCTCTGCGATGAACCATGCTGCGCCGTCTAACCCGCTGACGAAAGAAGTTGTGCGTCAGGCTGGTGCCTGGATGACTAACTTCAACAATATGCCTGTGCTGTGGGTTATCCCGGCTCTGGGTGTTCTGTTGCCGTTGCTGACTGTACTGACGTCCCGTCTGGAAAAAGGCGCCCTGGCGTTTGTGTTCTCTTCGCTGACGCTGGCGTGCATTATTCTGACGGCGGGTATCGCGATGTTCCCATTCGTTATGCCGTCCAGCACCATGATGAACGCAAGTCTGACCATGTGGGATGCAACATCTAGCCAGCTGACACTGAACCTGATGACGTATGTTGCGTGTGTGTTCGTACCGATTATCCTGCTCTACACCACCTGGTGTTACTGGAAAATGTTCGGTCGTATCACGAAAGAAGACATTGAACGCAACACTCATTCCCTGTACTAAGTAAGGAGCTGAATATGTGGTATTTCGCATGGATTTTGGGGACGCTTCTTGCCTGTGCATTTGGCATCATTACTGCCCTGGCGCTTGAGCACGTTGAAGCGTCCAAAGCGGGTGACGAAAAACACTAATGAACATTATCGCGATGCTTTACGCGGTAATGGATAAGCGCCCGTTAAGGGCGCTTTCTTTAGTGATGGCATTACTGCTGGCAGGTTGTATTTTCTGGGACCCTTCGCGTTTTGCAGCGAAGACCAGCGAGCTTGAGATTTGGCACGGTTTGTTCATCATGTGGGCCGTGTGCGCAGGTGTTATTCACGGCGTTGGCTTTCGTCCGAAAGCCATTCACTGGCAGGGTATTTTCTGCCCGCTGATTGCCGATCTGGTGCTTCTCGCTGGGCTGATTTTCTTCTTCTTCTGAATAAGAAATGTCCGTTAATCATATGGGCTTACCCGAGCCCATAAAAATTTACTCTCCGTTTACTTTCTCCCATTCCAAACCACCTTTCCCGCGCGTATAGTAGCGAAGTTTAAAAGAGTTAACTTTTGTTGCATTACCGGGATGTAAAGTGAATACAACGCTGTTTCGATGGCCGGTTCGTGTCTACTACGAAGATACCGATGCCGGTGGTGTGGTATACCACGCCAGCTACGTTGCTTTTTATGAACGGGCACGCACAGAGATGCTGCGCCATCATCACTTTAGCCAACAAGTGCTGTTGGCTGAGCGAGTTGCCTTTGTGGTACGCAAGATGACGCTTGAGTATTTTGCGCCTGCCAGACTCGACGATATGCTCGAAGTCCAAACAGAAATAACATCAATGCGCGGAACCTCACTGGTGTTCACGCAACGGATCCTCAATGCAGAGAACACGGTACTGAACGAAGCTGAAGTACTGATTGTCTGTGTTGATCCACTCATCATGAAGCCTCGTGCGCTTCCTAAGTCTATTGTCGCGGAGTTTAAGCAGTGACTGACATGAATATCCTTGATTTGTTCCTGAAGGCAAGCCTTCTGGTTAAACTTATCATGTTGATTTTGATTGGTTTTTCAATCGCATCCTGGGCCATCATCATCCAGAGAACGCGTATCCTCAATGCCGCTAGCCGCGAGGCTGAAGCGTTTGAAGACAAGTTCTGGTCTGGTATCGAACTTTCCCGTTTGTATCAGGAAAGCCAGGGGCGTCGGGATAACCTCGCAGGCTCCGAACAAATTTTTTACAGCGGTTTCAAAGAATTTGCCCGTTTGCATCGTGCTAATAGCCATGCACCGGAAGCGGTTGTTGAAGGTGCGTCCCGTGCGATGCGCATTTCCATGAACCGTGAACTGGAAACCCTTGAAACGCATATTCCGTTCCTTGGCACAGTAGGTTCCATCAGCCCGTATATCGGCCTGTTTGGTACGGTGTGGGGGATTATGCACGCCTTTATCGCCCTGGGTGCGGTGAAGCAGGCGACATTGCAGATGGTTGCTCCGGGTATTGCAGAAGCACTGATCGCGACCGCTATCGGTCTGTTCGCCGCTATCCCGGCGGTTATGGCGTATAACCGTCTGAATCAGCGTGTGAACAAACTGGAACTGAACTACGACAACTTTATGGAAGAGTTCACCGCGATTCTGCACCGTCAGGCGTTTACCAGCACCGAGAGTAACAAGGGGTAAACCATGGCCAGATCGCGTGGACGAGGTCGTCGCGAGCTCAAGTCCGAAATCAATATCGTTCCGCTGCTGGACGTACTGTTAGTGCTGCTGCTTATCTTTATGGCAACAGCGCCGATAATCACCCAGAGCGTGGAAGTGGATCTGCCGGATGCGACAGAATCACAGGCGGTAAGCACCAATGACGATCCTCCGGTTATCATTGAGGTTTCCGGCGTAGGGCAATACAGCGTGGTGGTAGAAAAAGATCGTATGGATCAGTTACCGCCAGAGCAGGTGATTGCTGAAGCGCAGCGCCGCCTGGAGTCAAATCCGAAGACGGTCTTTTTAATCGGTGGCGCAAAAGATGTGCCTTACGATGAAATTATAAAAGCGCTGAACTTGCTCCATAGCGCGGGCGTTAAGTCTGTTGGCTTAATGACGCAGCCTATTTGATCACCTGCTAGCAGTGGGATACGAGTTTTTGGGAACCGATAGTGTCAAAGGCAACCGAACAAAACGATAAGCTTAAGCGAGCGATAATTATCTCCGCAGTGCTGCACGTTATTCTTTTTGCGGCACTGATCTGGAGTTCGTTCGACGAGCATATAGATGCATCAGCTGGCGGTGGTGGGGGGTCTTCCATCGACGCCGTCATGGTGGATCCTGGTGCGGTAGTACAAAACTATAATCGCCAGCAACAACAGCAGGCGAGTGCAAAACGTGCTGAAGAGCAGCGTGATAAACAGGCGCAACAGCAAGCTGAGGAACTGCGTGAAAAGCAGGCCGCAGAGCAGGAGCGTTTGAAGCAGCTCGAGAAAGAACGTTTGCAGGCGCAGGAAGCAGCGAAAGAGCAAGCGGAACAGCAGAAACAGGCTGAAGCCGCCGCTAAAAAAGCGCAGGAACAGCAGAAACAAGCCGAAGAAGCCGCAGCAAAAGCGGCTGCTGACGCCAAAGCTCAGGCTGACGCACAGGCAAAACTGGCCGCAGAAGCCGCGAAGAAAGCCGCAGCGGATGCCCAGAAACAGGCTGAGGAAGCAGCGAAGAAAGCGGCTGCCGATGCTCAGAAGAAAGCTGAAGCAGAAGCTGCGAAGAAAGCCGCAGCAGATGCCCAGAAGAAAGCTGAAGCAGATGCAGCGAAAAAAGCCGCTCAGGAAGCTGAGAAGAAGGCTGCCGCCGACGCTGCTAAGAAAGCGGCTGCCGCTGAGAAAGCCGCTGCGGAAAAAGCCGCTGCTGCTGAGAAGGCTGCTGCCGCTGCTGCGGCCAAGAAAGCCGCCGCCGCTGAAAAGGCTGCTGCCGATAAAGCTGCTGCCGCTGAAAAAGCTGCTGCTGATAAGAAAGCCGCTGCGGCTGAAAAAGCTGCTGCTAAAAAGGCTGCTGCGGAAAAAGCCGCTGCTGCCTCGGGAGTGGATGACCTGCTGGGCGACCTGAGTTCTGGTAAGAATGCGCCGAAAGGCACAACCAGTGGTAGCGCAGGTGGTTCATCTCCTGCTAAAGGAAGTAAGCCGGGGCAGGGTGGTGCATCTCAGGCAGAGATTGCTTCGTACATATCACAGGTTCAGGCAGCCATTCGTGGTCACCTGTATGACTGGGATACCTACAAAGGCAAAACCTGTACTTTGCGTGTAAACATTGGTTCAGACGGCTCGATACTTAGTGTGAAATCGGAAGGTGGGGACGATGCGTTCTGTCAGCAGATGCTGTCTGCGACCAGCAGAATGACCAAGTTCCCTAAACCGCCATCTCAGGCTGTGTATGAAACGTTTAAAAATGCACCACTGGACTTCAAACCTTAAGTTACATTTTCCCCGTGCAAACGGGGAAAAATAGACCAGGTTTAGTCACAGGGTTCTGGTAGTTTTGTCTATTTGAGTTTGTTAACATTCTGCTAAATTATCGCGGGTAAGGTTACCCAGATAAGGGAGATATGATGAAGCAGGCATTACGTGTAGCATTTAGTTTCTTAATGCTGTGGGCAGCTGTGCTGCACGCAGAAGTACGTATCGAGATCACCCAGGGGGTGGACTCGGCACGCCCAATCGGTGTTGTTCCGTTCCAGTGGGCCGGTCCTGGCGCTGCACCAGAAGATATTGGTGGCATCGTTGCGGCTGACCTGCGTAACAGCGGTAAATTCAACCCGTTAGATCGTTCTCGTCTGCCTCAGCAGCCTGGTACTGCGCAGGAAGTTCAACCTGCAGCATGGTCTGCGCTGGGTATTGATGCGGTTGTTGTAGGCCAGGTTACTCCTGGCCCGGACGGCAGCTATAACGTGGCTTATCAGCTGGTGGATACCGGCGGTGCGCCAGGTACCGTTCTGGCTCAGAACTCTTACAAAGTGACCAAGCAATATCTGCGTTATGCTGGCCACACGGCGAGTGACGAAGTGTTCGAAAAGCTGACCACGATTAAAGGCGCTTTCCGTACTCGTATCGCTTATGTGGTACAGACCAACGGTGGTCAGTTCCCGTATGAGCTTCGCGTGTCCGATTACGATGGTTACAACCAGTTCACTGTTCACCGTTCTTCACAGCCGCTGATGTCTCCGGCATGGTCACCAGACGGTTCTAAACTGGCTTATGTTACCTTTGAAAGCGGTCGTTCTGCACTGGTTATTCAGACGCTGTCTAACGCTGCTGTACGCCAGGTTGCGTCCTTCCCGCGTCACAACGGTGCGCCTTCATTCTCACCGGATGGTTCTAAACTGGCATTTGCCCTGTCTAAAACCGGTAGCCTGAACCTGTACGTGATGGACATTGGTTCTGGTCAGATCCGCCAGGTGACGGATGGTCGTAGCAACAACACTGAGCCGACCTGGTTCCCGGATAGCCAGAACCTGGCGTTTACTTCCGACCAGGCAGGCCGTCCACAAATCTATAAAGTGAATGTCAACGGCGGTGCTCCGCAGCGTATTTCCTGGGAAGGTACACAAAACCAGAACGCAGACGTGAGCAGCGACGGTAAGTTTATGGTAATGGTCAGCTCCAACGGTGGGCAGCAACACATTGCCAAACAAGATCTGGTAGCGGGTGGCGTTCAAGTTCTGTCGTCAACGTTCCTGGATGAAACGCCAAGTCTGGCACCTAACGGCACTATGGTAATCTACAGCTCTTCTCAGGGGATGGGATCTGTGCTGAATCTGGTTTCTACAGATGGGCGTTTCAAAGCGCGTATTCCGGCTACTGATGGACAGGTAAAATCACCTGCCTGGTCGCCGTATCTGTAAATAATAATTAATTGATTACTAAAGGAATCATAGAAATGCAACTGAACAAAGTGCTGAAGGGGCTGATGATCGCTCTGCCTGTAATGGCAATCGCAGCGTGTTCTTCTAACAAGAACGCAAGCAATGACCAGAGCGGCGAAGGCATGATGGGTGCCGGCACCGGTATGGACGCGAACGGCAATGGCAACATGTCTTCTGAAGAGCAAGCGCGTCTTCAGATGCAGCAGCTGCAGCAGAACAACATCGTTTACTTCGATCTGGATAAGTACGACATCCGTTCTGACTTCGCTGCGATGCTGGATGCTCACGCTAACTTCCTGCGTAGCAACCCATCTTACAAAGTCACCGTAGAAGGTCACGCGGACGAACGTGGTACTCCAGAGTACAACATCTCCCTGGGTGAGCGTCGTGCTAACGCTGTTAAAATGTACCTGCAAGGTAAAGGCGTTTCTGCTGACCAGATCTCCATCGTTTCTTACGGTAAAGAAAAACCAGCAGTACTGGGTCATGACGAAGCGGCTTACTCCAAAAACCGTCGTGCCGTACTGGTTTACTAAGAGAATTGCATGAACAGTAACTTCAGACATCATCTGTTGAGTCTGTCGTTACTGGTTGGAATAGCGGCCCCCTGGGCCGCTTTTGCTCAGGCACCAATCAGTAGTGTCGGCTCAGGCTCGGTTGAAGACCGTGTCACTCAACTCGAGCGTATTTCTAATGCTCATAGTCAGCTTTTAACCCAACTCCAGCAGCAACTTTCCGATAACCAAACCGATATTGATTCTTTGCGTGGGCAGATCCAGGAAAGTCAGTATCAGCTTAATCAGGTTATGGATCGTCAGAAGCAGATCATGTTGCAAATCGATAGCCTTAGTAACGGTGGTGCAGCTGCACAGCCAGCAGCGGGCGATCAGAGTGGTGGTGCTGCGGCAACACCGGCTCCGGCAGCAGATGCTTCAGCCTCGACAGGTGCGCCTGTACAGAGCGGTGACGCGAATACGGATTACAACGCGGCCATTGCACTGGTACAGGACAAATCTCGTCAGGAAGATGCAATCGTTGCGTTTCAAAACTTCGTCAAGAAGTACCCTGATTCTACTTACCAGCCAAACGCGAATTACTGGCTTGGTCAGTTGAATTACAACAAGGGTAAGAAGGATGATGCGGCGTTTTATTTTGCCTCCGTGGTGAAAAATTACCCAAAATCACCTAAAGCACCTGATGCGATGTTCAAGGTCGGCGTGATCATGCAGGACAAAGGTGATACCGCAAAGGCAAAAGCAGTCTACCAACAGGTTGTGACGAAGTTCCCGGGTACCGAAGGTGCCAAACAGGCGCAAAAACGTCTGAGTTCGATGGGATGATTACCGCATGACCAGAAATCGCCTTATTTCTGGTCGTGCAGCATGATTACTAAGCAGTTAAGTGATCTTCATCGAAATTTTTGTTGCGCAGAATTCTTAAATCAGTAATATATGCCGCCGTTGCCACGGGATATCAAACAACGTGAAAGCAGCGCAAAAGTGGGTCGTTAGCTCAGTTGGTAGAGCAGTTGACTTTTAATCAATTGGTCGCAGGTTCGAATCCTGCACGACCCACCACTAATCTGGTGGATAGTAGTAATTCAGCGTGAAGGATAACGTTGCGTAAGCAACGGCCCGTAGGGCGAGGCAAAGCCGAGTCATCCTGCACGACCCACCAATTAAAGCAGTACCGGTAATACAGAGTGGGTGATTAGCTCAGTTGGTAGAGCATCTCCTTTACACGGAGGGGGTCGGCGGTTCGAGCCCGTCATCACCCACCACTCGGGTCGTTAGCTCAGTTGGTAGAGCAGTTGACTTTTAATCAATTGGTCGCAGGTTCGAATCCTGCACGACCCACCAATTCTTATTGGTTCCGAGTGATAATTCAGGCAATACCCAGATGGGTCGTTAGCTCAGTTGGTAGAGCAGTTGACTTTTAATCAATTGGTCGCAGGTTCGAATCCTGCACGACCCACCAGCCTGAATAAATTTGAAGTACATCCCGCAAGGGGTCGTTAGCTCAGTTGGTAGAGCAGTTGACTTTTAATCAATTGGTCGCAGGTTCGAATCCTGCACGACCCACCAATGTAAAAAAGCGCCCTAAAGGCGCTTTTTTGCTATCTGCGATTTGAACGATTCGAACCTGCCGCAGGTTCGAGCCGAACAACGTGAGGCAGCGGAGCCGTTTACGGCGACGACCCGAAGGGCGAGCGAAGCGAGTCATCCTGCACGACCCACCAATGTAAAAAAGCGCCCTAAAGGCGCTTTTTTGCTATCTGTTATTCCGATATGTTTCGACCTTGTGGGTCGGGTTAGGCAAAGCCGCCACCCGACAAATGCTGCGCGCACCTAATTCCGGTGACTTTTAAGCTCAAATTCGCTATCTTGTTTAGTATACAAAACACAATTGCCACCCGTTTTGCTATGTCATGCAAAAGAAAGGCAATATTGTTAAGCCAGTAAAACGAGAAGCCAAAATGAGTGTGATGTTCGATCCAGAAGCCGCGATCTATCCTTTCCCGCCAAAACCCGTCCCGCTAACCCTGGATGAAAAACAGTTTTACCGTGAGAAAATCAAGCGACTTCTCAAAGAGCGCGATGCTGTGATGGTGGCGCATTACTACACCGACCCTGAAATTCAGCAACTGGCGGAAGAGACCGGCGGTTGTATCTCCGATTCCCTGGAGATGGCGCGTTTCGGCGCAAAACATCCGGCTTCCACGTTACTGGTAGCGGGCGTGCGTTTTATGGGGGAAACGGCAAAGATCTTAAGCCCGGAAAAAACTATCCTGATGCCGACGTTGAACGCCGAATGTTCACTCGATCTCGGTTGCCCTATCGAGGAATTCTCCGCGTTCTGCGATGCGCATCCTGACCGTACTGTCGTGGTCTACGCCAATACCTCTGCCGCGGTCAAAGCACGTGCAGACTGGGTCGTGACCTCCAGCATTGCGGTAGAGTTGATTGAACATCTCGATAGCCTGGGTGAAAAAATTATCTGGGCACCCGATCGTCATCTTGGGAACTATGTTCAAAAGCAAACCGGTGCCGATGTTCTCTGCTGGCAGGGGGCATGTATTGTGCATGATGAATTCAAAACGCAAGCGCTGGCACGCATGAAAGGGTTATACCCGCAGGCGGCTATTCTCGTTCACCCGGAATCACCACAGTCGATTGTTGATATGGCAGATGCCGTTGGGTCAACCAGTCAGCTGATTAATGCTGCGAAAACGCTGCCGCACAAGCAGCTTATTGTGGCCACCGATCGCGGCATCTTCTATAAGATGCAACAGGCCGTGCCGGAAAAAGAGCTGCTGGAAGCACCGACCGCAGGAGAGGGCGCAACATGCCGTAGCTGTGCCCATTGTCCGTGGATGGCCATGAACGGCCTGAAAGCCATTGCGGAAGGGTTAGAAACGGGAGGTGCAGCCCATGAAGTTCATGTTGATGCTGCGTTGCGTGAAGGCGCGTTAATTCCGCTTAACCGAATGCTGGATTTTGCGGCTACACTACGTACTTAATTCAAAACGCCCAGGGGAAAAGATGGATTTTTTTAGCACGCAAAACATTCTGGTTCATATACCGATTGGTGCGGGTGGCTACGACCTGTCATGGATTGAAGCTATAGGCACTCTGGCTGGCCTGCTTTGCATCTGGCTAGCCAGTCTGGAGAAGATCAGCAACTACGCGTTTGGGCTTATCAACGTCACGTTGTTTGCGATTATTTTCTTCCAGATCCAACTCTATGCCAGCCTGCTATTACAGCTGTTCTTCTTTGCCGCGAATATTTATGGCTGGTATGCCTGGTCGCGTCAGAACAGCCAGCAGGAAGCAGAACTCCAAATCCGCTGGTTGCCGCTGCCCAAGGCAATCGCCTGGTTTGCGGCCTGCGTTGTCGCCATCGGCTTTATGACTGTGTTTATCAACCCGGTGTTCGCTTTCCTGACGCGCATTGCGGTGTCAATAATGTCTGCGCTTGGGTTGAATGTCACCCTGCCAGAGCTCCAGCCTGATGCCTTCCCGTTCTGGGATTCCTGCATGATGGTGCTGTCGATTGCGGCAATGATCCTCATGACCCGTAAGTACGTCGAAAACTGGCTGCTATGGGTCATCATTAACGTCATTAGCGTGGTAATTTTTGCCCTGCAAGGTGTTTACGCTATGTCGCTGGAATATCTGCTGTTGACCTTCATTGCGCTGAACGGTAGCCGCATGTGGATAAACAGCGCGCGTGAACGTGGCTCACACGCGCTATCCAGTTAATGCTGGTGATGATGTGAATGGCCGGACTGCATCTCGTTAAGATGGCAGTCCGGGCCATTACAGGGCTGATATTCCATCTGAATGGTTGCGTGAGCAATCTCGTAGTGGTGTTCCAGGAAATGCTGAATGCGTTCAAGTAGCGCATCATGATCGTGAGGTGGTATCACCTGGACGTGCAACGTCATAATTGGTTTTTCACCGACCAGCCAGACATGAACATGATGCACGTTTCGCACCTCAGGGATCGAGCGGCACAGGTTGCGCTTGAGAGCCGGGATGTCCAGCGAAGTGGGAGCTCCCTCCAGTAACTCATTGACGCTCTCCTTCAAAAGCCGCCAGGCGCTGCGCAAAACAAGGCACGAAACCAGCACCGACAGGATCGGGTCAATAGGCGTCCAGCCTGTATAGAGGATAACCAGCGCAGCCACAACAGCCCCTACCGAACCGAGCAAATCCCCCAGCACATGAAGGGCCGCAGCCCGCACGTTCATATTCTTTTCGCCGCTACCGCGATGCAAGATCCAGAATGCCAGGATATTGGCAAGGAGCCCGGCAATGGCAATAACCATCATGGTTGCACCGGCTACAGGCTGCGGGTGTCTGAAACGCTGGAACGCCTCCCAGACGATAAGAATGGTAATAACAACCAGTGCAATGGCGTTAACAAAGGCTGCAAGGGTCGTGAGTCTGAGCCAGCCAAACGTATGACGGGCATTTGGCCGCCGGCGTGCAAACTGTACCGCCAGCAGTGCAAACAGCAGGGCGGCGGCGTCGGTAAGCATATGCCCGGCGTCTGCCAGCAGCGCCAGAGAGCCTGAAACCACCCCACCGATGACCTCGATGACCATAAAGGTTGCAGTAACCCCGAAAGCCAGCGCCAGCCGTTTGGCGTTGTCATCGGCCCAAGCGTGTGAATGGGAGTGTGCCATATCTATTTTCCTGGTTCATTTTTAGGTTAAGTGTAGAGTTTTTAATGTGTTACACAAACGTGTTTTTTGGCCTGTCTCTGCAAACCCCGGAGAGAGTGTAAAAGGCGGTTTACACTAAGCGGCGGGCAAGTTAGATTGAAAGCATTGCATTCAATACTAGAGTTATGGCAGAGCTGAATAGAAAATGAATTATCAGAATGACGATTTACGCATTAAAGAGATCAATGAGTTATTACCTCCAGTAGCACTCCTTGAAAAATTCCCCGCCACAGAAAACGCTGCAAACACGGTTTCCCATGCCCGCAAAGCGATCCATAAGATCCTGAAAGGTAATGACGATCGTCTTCTGGTGGTGATTGGCCCATGCTCCATTCACGATCCTGCGGCGGCCAAAGAGTACGCTTCCCGCTTGATTAAACTGCGTGATGAGCTGAAAGGTGAGCTGGAAATCGTGATGCGCGTTTATTTTGAAAAACCGCGCACTACCGTTGGCTGGAAGGGGCTGATTAACGATCCACACATGGATAACAGTTTCCAGATCAATGACGGCCTGCGCATCGCGCGTAAGCTGCTGCTGGAAATCAACGACAGCGGTCTGCCAGCTGCCGGCGAATTCCTGGACATGATCACCCCACAGTATCTCGCCGACCTTATGAGCTGGGGCGCCATCGGTGCACGTACCACTGAATCTCAGGTACACCGTGAACTGGCGTCCGGCCTTTCTTGCCCGGTTGGTTTTAAGAATGGGACTGACGGCACCATCAAAGTGGCCATTGACGCGATCAATGCTGCAGGCGCGCCGCATTGCTTCCTGTCAGTGACCAAATGGGGTCACTCTGCCATCGTGAACACCAGCGGTAACGGTGACTGCCACATCATCCTGCGCGGCGGTAAAGAGCCTAACTACAGCGCAAAACATGTGGCGGAAGTGAAAACCGGTCTTGAGAAAGCAGGACTGGCACCACAGGTGATGATCGACTTCAGCCACGCTAACTCCAGCAAGCAATTCCAAAAGCAGATGGACGTGGGCACGGACGTTTGTCAGCAGATTGCGGGCGGCGAAACCGCTGTTATCGGTGTGATGATCGAAAGCCACCTGGTGGAAGGCAACCAGAACCTGGAAGGCAGCGAGCCGCTGGTTTATGGCAAGAGCGTGACGGATGCCTGCATTGGCTGGGAAGATACTGACACGATTCTGCGTCAGCTGGCGGAAGCGGTAAAAGCACGCCGCGGCTGATACGAATTTTGGCAATAAAAAAGCGTGGATTGCTCCACGCTTTTTTTATGTCTGGCGAAAATTACTTCGCTTTACCCTGGTTCGCTACTGCCGCCGCTTTTGCAGCGATTTCATCAGCGTTACCCAGATAGTAGTGTTTGATTGGTTTGAAGTTTTCGTCGAACTCGTACACCAGCGGCACGCCAGTTGGGATGTTCAGTTCGAGGATCTCATCTTCACCCATGTTATCCAGGAATTTCACCAGCGCGCGCAGGGAGTTACCGTGAGCTGCGATGATAACGCGCTCACCGCTTTTCAGGCGTGGCAGAATGGTTTCGTTCCAGTAAGGCACAACGCGGTCGATGGTCAGCGCCAGGCTTTCGGTCTGTGGCAGTTCAGCATCGGTCAGTTTTGCGTAGCGCGGATCGTGGCCCGGGTAACGCTCGTCATCTTTGGTCAGCTCTGGTGGAGTTACCGCGAAGCCACGACGCCACTGTTTAACTTGCTCGTCACCGTATTTCTCAGCGGTTTCAGCTTTGTTCAGGCCTTGCAGGGCACCGTAGTGACGCTCGTTCAGTTTCCAGGATTTCTCAACTGGCAGCCATGCCTGATCCAGCTCGTCCAGGACGTTCCACAGAGTGTGGATGGCACGTTTCAGCACAGAGGTGTAAGCAAAATCAAAGCTGAAGCCTTCTTCCTTCAGCAGTTTACCCGCCGCTTTCGCTTCGCTTACGCCTTTTTCGGACAGGTCAACATCGTACCAACCGGTAAAGCGGTTTTCGTTGTTCCACTGGCTTTCGCCGTGGCGCACCAGAACCAGCTTAGTAATAGCCATCTCTTACTCCTCAAGCATTTTGAATGATAACAATTCTCATTATATTGCCGTGGCCATGCCAGCGGCAACGCTTAACCATAACCATAGCGAAAATAGTCTCTCAGTGTAAGATGCTTGTGAATCCAGGGTTATGATTTTGTCTATGAGTGGCGCTATTTTCAGCAAGATGGGCAAAAAAAGCCCTCATGGCGAGGGCTCTGCTTTTATACTGCCGGATGACACCTGGTGTTATGCGTGAGGGATAAAATGATATTCCGTTACGCTAACGTACTCTTCACCCGGGCGCAGCACGCAGTCTGGCTGCGGCCATTCTGTATGGTTAGGGCTGTCCGGGAGGAACTCGCTTTCCAGCGCCAGACCCTGCCAGTCGCTGTACTCGTTATGTGTGCGGGCTGGCGTGCCGCCGAGGTAGTTGCCCGAATAAAATTGCAGGGCAGGGGCCGTGGTATAGACCGTCATCTGCAACTTTTCATCCGCTGACCAGACGTGGGCTGCAGGCTGCTTCACGTCGCCTTTTGCCTGTAACAGGAAAGCGTGATCGTAACCTTTCACTCTGCGCTGATCGTCATCGCTCAGGAAATCCTGAGCGACAGATTTTGTCGCGCGGAAATCAAAGCTGGTGCCGCTCACCGATTTCAGGCCCTGATGCGGGATACCCATCTCATCGACCGGCAAATAGTCATCCGCCAGCAGCTGAAGCTTATGCTGGCGAACATCGCACTGGTTACCGTCGAGATTGAAATACGCGTGATTAGTCATATTGACCGGGCAGGCTTTATCGGTCGTTGCGCGGTACTCAATCGCAATACGGTTATCTTCCGTCAGGGTAAAACGTGCCGTGGCGGCGAGATTACCCGGGAAGCCCTGATCGCCATCGGGGGAGTCCAGCGAGAACAGCACTTCGCCATCATTCTGCCGAACAATCTGCCAGCGGCGTTTATCAAATCCTTCCGGCCCACCGTGCAGCTGGTTTTCGCCCTGGCTTGACAGCAGCGGATAGCTCACGCCATCAAGTTCAAAACGGCTTTTGGCGATGCGGTTGGCGTAACGGCCCACGGATGCGCCGAGATAGGCCGCCTGAGTGATGTATTGTTCCGGCGATGCGCAGCCGAGCAGAGTTTCACGCACGCTGCCATCAGGCATAGGCACACGTGCGGAGAGTAATGTTGCGCCCCAGTCCATCAGCGTAACCACCATCCCTGCGCTGTTGCGCAGGGTTAACAGGCGATACGGCAGACCATCCGGTGCGAGGGTTGGCGTTTCGTTTAGCACTGTCCCGCTCCTTGCGTTGCTTTACACACATAGAAGGTTTCTTTGATGCCGGTTTTGGCTTCGTATTGTTTTGCTACTGCATCCTGAACGGCCGGAACCAGCTCTTCAGGAATCAGCGCCACGATGCAGCCGCCAAAACCGCCGCCAGTCATGCGCACGCCGCCTTTATCACCGATGGTGGCTTTAACAATCTCAACCAGCGTGTCAATTTGCGGCACGGTGATTTCGAAATCATCGCGCATAGAGGCATGAGATTCGGCCATCAGCTCACCCATGCGTTTCAAATCGCCTTTTGCCAGCGCTGAAGCGGCTTCAACCGTACGGGCGTTTTCCGTCAGTACGTGGCGAACGCGTTTAGCCACCACCGGATCAAGCTCATGGGCAACTTTGTTGAATTCATTGATTGAAACGTCGCGCAGGGCAGTCTGCTGGAAGAAACGCGCGCCGGTTTCACACTGCTCACGACGGGTGTTGTACTCGCTGCCTACCAGGGTACGCTTGAAGTTACTGTTGATGATAACGACCGCCGCGCCCTTTGGCAGCGGAACCGCTTTGCTTCCCAGCGAGCGACAGTCAATCAGCAGCGCGTGTTCTTTCTTGCCGAGGGCAGAAATCAGCTGGTCCATAATGCCGCAGTTGCAGCCAACGAACTGGTTTTCTGCTTCCTGGCCATTCAGCGCGATTTGTGCGCCGTCCAGCGGCAGATGGTAAAGCTGCTGGAACACAGTACCTACCGCCACTTCCAGCGAAGCCGACGAGCTCAGCCCGGCACCCTGCGGAACGTTACCGCTGATCACCAGATCGGCGCCGCCGAAGTTTTTATTGCGCTTTTGCAGATGCTTAACAACGCCGCGCACGTAGTTCGACCATTGCTGTGTATCGTGCGCAATAATCGGGGCATCAAGAGAGAATTCGTCGGTCTGGTTGTCATAATCTGCCGCTACCACGCGAACCTTGCGGTCATCACGTTTAGCGCAGCTGATCACCGTCTGGTAATCAATGGCGCAGGGCAGCACGAAACCGTCGTTATAATCTGTGTGTTCGCCAATCAGGTTAACGCGGCCAGGCGCCTGAATAACGTGGGTGGCAGGGTAGCCAAATGCTTCAGCAAACAGGGATTGTGTTTTATCTTTCAGACTCATTTTTTTTAGACTCCTGATTCGCGATAGTGGACGTCGCTAACGGCACGCAGACGTTCTGCTGCCTGTTCTGCCGTCAGGTCACGCTGGGTTTCTGCCAGCATTTCGTAGCCCACCATAAATTTACGTACCGTCGCGGAACGCAGCAGCGGCGGATAGAAATGGGCATGTAACTGCCAGTGTTGGTTTTCTTCACCGTTAAACGGCGCGCCGTGCCAGCCCATCGAGTAAGGGAAGGAACACTGGAACAGGTTGTCGTAGCGGCTGGTCAGTTTTTTCAGCGCCAGCGCCAGGTCATCGCGCTGCGCATCGCTGAGGTCGGTAATGCGTTGCACATGTGCTTTTGGCAGCAGCAGCGTTTCAAACGGCCAGGCAGCCCAGTAGGGTACAACGGCCAGCCAGTGCTCGGTTTCGACTACGGTACGGCTGCCATCTGCCAGCTCGCGTTGGGTGTAATCCACCAGCATTGGCGAGCCATTCTGCGCGTAATACACTCTTTGCAGACGGTCTTCGCGTTCGGCTTCATTTGGCAGGAAGCTGTTTGCCCAAATCTGGCCGTGCGGGTGCGGGTTAGAGCAGCCCATCGCCGCACCTTTGTTTTCAAACACCTGCACCCAGGGATAGGTTTGGCCTAACTCTGCGGTCTGTGTCTGCCAGGTGCTCACCACCTCTTTCAGAGCCTCGATGCTCAGTTCCGGCAGCGTTTTGCTGTGATCGGGCGAGAAGCAGATCACGCGGCTGGTGCCACGTGCGCTTTCGCAACGCATCAGCGGATCCTGGCTTTCCGGGGCATCCGGGGTGTCGGTCATCAGGGCCGCAAAATCGTTGGTGAAAACGTATGTGCCCTTGTATTCCGGGTTGGTATCGCCCGTGACGCGTGTGTTGCCCGGACACAGAAAACAATCTGGATCATGCTGAGGCAGCGTCTGTTTTGCAGGCGTTTCTTGCGCCCCCTGCCAGGGGCGCTTAGCGCGATGTGGTGAAACCAAAATCCATTGCCCGCTGAGCGGGTTAAAACGACGATGTGGGTGATCGACGGGATTGAATTGCGTCATGACAAATCCTTAATTCGGATAGCCCTGCGGATGGCGTGACTGCCAGTGCCAGGTATCCTGTGCCATTTCATCGAGCGTGCGCGTTACACGCCAGTTAAGCTCTTTATCGGCTTTGGTTGCGTCTGCCCAGTAAGCCGGAAGGTCGCCATCGCGGCGGGGGGCGAAGTGATAATTCACCGGCTTGCCACACGCTTTGCTGAAGGCATTAACCACATCCAGCACGCTGCTTCCGACACCCGCGCCAAGGTTGTAAATATGCACACCCGGTTTGTCTGCCAGCTGCTGCATCGCCGCAACGTGACCATCGGCCAGGTCCATGACATGAATATAGTCACGCACGCCGGTGCCATCTTCGGTTGGATAATCGTTACCAAAAATCGCCAGTGAATCGCGACGGCCAACGGCCACCTGCGCGATATACGGCATCAGGTTATTTGGAATGCCCTGCGGGTCTTCACCCATATCGCCTGATGGATGCGCGCCAACCGGGTTGAAGTAACGCAGCAGGGCGATGCTCCAGTCAGGCTGCGCTTTTTGCAGGTCGGTCAGGATCTGTTCCACCATCAGCTTGCTTTTGCCATACGGGCTTTGCGGCGTACCGGTAGGGAAGCTTTCGGCATAAGGGATTTTTGGCTGATCGCCATATACGGTAGCTGACGAGCTGAAGATAAAGTTTTTAACGTTTGCCGCGCGCATGGCTGAAATTAAGCACAGCGTACCGTTGACGTTGTTGTCGTAATACTCAAGCGGTTTTGCGACCGATTCGCCAACTGCTTTCAGACCCGCGAAGTGAATCACGGTTTCAATGGCGTGGTCGTGAAGGATTTCAGTCATCAACGCTTCGTTGCGAATATCGCCTTCGACGAATGTAGGTTGTTTGCCGCCAAGACGTTCAATCACAGGCAGCACACTGCGCTTACTATTGCACAGGTTGTCGAGGATGATGACATCATGACCGTTTTGCAGCAGCTGCACGCAGGTATGACTACCGATGTAACCGCTACCACCTGTTACCAGAACTCGCATATTTCGCTCCATTGGGCTTATGGTATGAATTAACCATAGCATAACAGAGACGCGAAAAGTGTGACATGGGATAAAATAGTGGAATCGTTTACACTAATCATCGCACCTTAATTTTGAATGGACGGTAGCATTCTAGATCAAAGAGATAACGTTGTAATGTTGCAGGTAATCTGAAAAGCGGGGGCAGAGCCCCCTTTGATTAATCGATTTTGCTCAGGAGATAGCGATAGCACTCACCATCCGGGATGAATTCCAGGCGGTGGGTAATGCAGGAAGGGGCATCTTCGGCGTGATGTGAAACAAACAACAGCTGGGTTTCACCTTCCCCGATCAGTACATCCACAAAGCGTCTAATCAACTGGCGATTGAGCGGATCAAGCCCCTGGAGCGGTTCGTCGAGAATCAACAAAGTTGGGTGTTTCACCAGCGCACGGACGATAAGCGCCAGCCGCTGCTGCCCCCACGACAGGCTATGAAACGGCGCGTCAGCGACCCGGTTATCCATACCCAGAATATCCAGCCACTGTTGCGCCAGCTTGTGCTGTTTGTCCGAAACCGCCTGATAAATGCCGATGGAATCGAAGAACCCCGACAAAATGACGTTACGCACCGTGGTACTGACACGGTAGTCCAGATGCAAACTACTACTAACGTAGCCAATATGCTTTTTGATGTCCCAGATGGTTTCGCCGCTTCCGCGACGACGGCCAAACAGGGTGAGATTGTTACTGTAACCCTGCGGATGATCGCCGGTTATCAGGCTCAGCAGCGTCGATTTCCCCGCTCCGTTAGGGCCAGTAATCTGCCAGTGATCGCCTGGGTTTACCGTCCAGCTCAGCTGGTTAAGGATAGGGCGATCGTTATAAGAAACCACACCGTTATGTAACACAATGCGCGGCTGGTGGGGATCTAAGCCGTGGCGGGCAGAAGGGGCGTCGGGCTCCGGAAGCGAAATGCCGTCCAGCTTTTCACTGTGCGCCAGCTGCGCAATCAGTGCCTGCTCCAGTAATGCGACTTTTTCACCGGTTTCGATCAGGCTACAGTCGGCTAAGACACCAGCATGCTGCACAAAATCCGGGATTTCATCAAAGCGGTTAAGCACCAGAACCAGGGTGTAACCTTGCTGATTGAGCTTTTCCAGCAGGGCTGCCAGCTGGGCACGGGATTGCACATCCAGCCCGTCGAAGGGTTCATCCAGGATCAGCAGTTCCGGCTCGCTCATCAGCGCCTGACACAGCAGCGTTTTTCGCGTCTCGCCGGTTGAAAGATATTTAAAACGTCTGTCCAGGAGGGCGGTGATGCCGAATTGTTCGGCCAGATGCTGACAGCGTGCGCTGTCTTTTATTTCATCCTGGATTATCTCTGCCGTGGTGCGACCGGTATCTTCTTCACCTGGGCTGAGTAAGTCGGTGTTGTTACGTTGCCACTCATCGCTGACCAGCTTTTGCAGTTGCTCAAACGAGAGGCGAGTCAGGCGTGTAAAACCGCACTGACGCTCACCTTTAAGCTGAGTTAGCTCGCCTGCCAGCGCGCGTGCCAGGGCGGATTTACCGCTACCGTTTGTGCCGACAAAGGCCCAGCTTTCACCTGCGCGTAACGTTAAATCAGGAAGCGCCAGCGTTCGGGTATCGCTAAGACGAAACGTGCCTTGCGAAATATGCAATGATGACATGATTTATCCCATTTTTTGCAGCAATAAGCGTCAGGGATACGCACAGACGGCACGCTTGTCAATGCGCTTAGCATAATGTTGCGATAATCACCCGGTCTGCGTTGAAATATGCGGTGACGACAGCACCTTCTTCTAACTCATCCGCGTCGATGACCGGCACCGTGGCACACAGAATTTGCCCATCCGGTAACGTCATGAGCACCTCACACTGCTCCTCGCCGCGTTCAATGTGGCTGATTGCGCCGTGCAGTTGGTTATCGGCGTGTTTTGCCAGGTCAGGGTCGCGCGTGATGCTGACCCAGGGAGCTTTCAATAACACCAGAACTTCTTTGCCTTCATCCAGCCCGAGACGCTCTCCGCTTTGCGCGGTGATGGCCGCTTTCAGACGCGTAGCGCCGTCAGCCAGCAGGATCTCGATATGCTGCTGCACCTGCGAGTTGTCTCTTGCCGTTACGGTACCAAACCACTGGTTGCGGGCACTGGTCTGGAGCGAGAAACGGGAAATGGCGGCCAACAGGCTGTCCAGCGGAACGTTGTCGTCGTCACTTAAAACATCGAAAGCTTTTTGCTGTATCTGTGCCAGCAGATCGTAAAGCTGGATCAGACGTTGACCGTAGCGGGTCAGTACTGCTCCGCCACCGCCCTTACCGCCAGTCGCTCTGTCGACCAGTGTCTGCTCACTCAGGGTGTTCATCTCATTGATGGCATCCCAGGCGCTTTTGTAGCTGATACCCGCGTTTTTTGCCCCCTGGCTAATTGAGCCAGTTTGCTCTATTTGTTTAAGCAGGGCGATACGTCGCGGATCGGCGAAAAGCTTCTGCTGAAGTCGTAGGGTGAGGAGAATTTCGGCCTGCATAACAATGTCCTGGCAAAAAGTGTATTGTGACCCAAATGCCCCAGCGGGCAAAGAGCACCGCACAAAAGGGGATGTTTTTCTCACTTTTCAGGGTAGAATAAGACGTTCACAATGTCTGGAGAAAACCATGTTAGAGTTGTTGAAAAGTCTGGTATTCGCCGTGTTCATGGTACCAGTGGTGATGGCTCTCATCCTCGGTGCTATCTACGGCCTGGGTGAAGTGTTCAACGTGTTTTCGAACATCGGTCATAAAGACCAGCCTAAAAAGCAGCATTGATTCCCTACAAAACGCCCGGTCAGCCCGGGCGTTTTGCTCTCAAGTTTCTTCCTTTCACGCCGATATTATTCACAACATCGGGTGAGTTTACTCATTAATCGGTACGATTTATCGCTAGGATATCCCGACAGTTGTCGTTATATTCATATGTATATAACGAAACTCACAGGAGCTACAGATGGCACGTACATGGTTACGCCTTTTTGCAGGGGCAACACTGACACTTTCTCTGGCAGGCCACGCACTGGCTGAAGAAGGTAAAATCACGGTCTTTGCAGCGGCGTCTCTGACTAACGCGATGCAGGATATTGCGGCGGAATACAAAAAAGAGAAGAACGTTGAGGTTGTCTCCTCTTTCGCATCCTCTTCTACGCTGGCGCGACAGATTGAAGCCGGTGCGCCTGCCGATCTGTTCATTTCTGCTGACCAGAAATGGATGGACTACGCGGCAGAGAAAAAATCTATCGATACGGCAACCCGTGCAACTTTGCTGGGTAACAGCCTGGTTGTTGTGGCACCAAAGGCCAGCGCGCAGGCTGAAATCGCCATCAACAAAGAGACAGACTGGACTCGCCTTCTGAACGGTGGCCGTCTGGCGGTGGGCGATCCTGAGCACGTACCTGCGGGTATTTATGCCAAAGAAGCCCTGCAAAAACTGGGCGCGTGGGAGACGTTATCCCCTAAACTGGCACCGGCGGAAGACGTGCGCGGCGCACTGGCGCTGGTGGAACGCAACGAAGCACCGCTGGGTATTGTTTACGGCTCTGATGCTGTGGTCAGTAAAGGTGTAAAAGTGGTTGGTACGTTCCCGGAAGATTCCCACAAGAAAGTGGAATATCCTGTTGCTGTGGTTGATGGACATAAAAATGCGACAGTCAGCGCCTTCTACGACTACCTGAAGGGCCCGCAGGCGTCTGCAATCTTTAAACGTTACGGATTTACGACTCACTAATGATATTGACCGATCCTGAATGGCAGGCCGTGCTGCTGAGCCTTAAAGTCTCTTCCCTGGCCGTTGTGCTGAGTTTGCCTTTTGGGATCTTCTTTGCCTGGTTACTGGTTCGCTGTAAGTTTCCAGGCAAAGCCCTGCTCGACAGTATTCTTCATCTTCCTCTCGTTTTACCCCCGGTTGTGGTGGGCTATCTGTTGCTGATTGCGATGGGGCGGCGCGGTTTTATCGGCGAAAGGCTCTATGACTGGTTTGGCCTGACGTTTGCGTTTAGCTGGCGCGGGGCGGTACTGGCGGCGGCAGTGATGTCCTTCCCGCTGATGGTGCGGGCAATTCGCCTGGCGCTGGAAGGTGTTGATCTCAAACTTGAACAGGCGGCACGTACGTTAGGCGCAGGTCGCTGGCGCGTGTTTCTGACCATTACCTTACCGCTCACGCTGCCGGGCATTATCGTCGGTACCGTGCTGGCCTTTGCCCGTTCACTGGGCGAGTTCGGGGCGACCATAACTTTTGTGTCAAACATCCCGGGCGAAACGCGCACCATTCCATCGGCTATGTATACCCTTATTCAGACGCCTGGCGGTGAAAGCGCGGCGGCAAGACTTTGTATTATCTCTATTGTTCTGGCGCTGGTTTCACTGCTGGTTTCAGAATGGCTGGCGCGTATCAGCCGTGAACGGATGGGGAAATAACCATGCTGGAGCTGAATTTCACCCAGACGCTGGGCGACCATTGCCTGACGCTGAACGAGACCCTGCCGGCGAGCGGCATTACGGCTATTTTTGGCGTCTCTGGCGCGGGGAAAACCTCGCTGATTAACGCCATTAGCGGTCTGACTCGCCCTCAGTCAGGTCGTATCGTATTGAATAAGCGCGTCTTAAATGACGTGGAAAACAAAATTTACCTGTCACCGGATAAACGGCGCATCGGTTACGTTTTCCAGGATGCAAGGTTATTCCCGCACTACAGCGTGCGCGGTAATTTGCGTTACGGCATGGCGAAAAGCATGGCCGGGCAGTTTGAGAAGCTCGTTGCGTTGTTGGGCATTGAACAACTGCTCGACCGCCTTCCGTCTTCGCTTTCTGGCGGTGAGAAACAGCGTGTTGCCATTGGGCGTGCATTACTGACCGCACCGGAATTACTGTTGCTGGATGAGCCGCTGGCATCGCTGGATATCCCGCGTAAGCGCGAACTGCTGCCGTATCTGCAACGCCTGGCCCGCGAAATTAATATCCCGATGCTCTACGTCAGCCATTCGCTTGATGAAATTCTGCATCTGGCAGACAAAGTGCTGGTGCTGGAAAACGGCAGTGTGAAAGCGTTTGGCAATCTGGAAGAGGTGTGGGGCAGCAGCGTCATGCATCCGTGGCTGCCGAAAGAGCAACAGAGCAGTATCCTGAAGGTCAGTGTGCTGGAGCATCATCCGCACTACGCAATGACCGCGCTGGCGCTCGGCGATCAGCATTTGTGGGTCAATAGGATTGATAAACCGCTTCAGTCTGCGTTGCGTATTCGCATTCAGGCCTCGGATGTCTCTCTGGTGCTGCAACCACCTCTGCAAACCAGCATTCGTAATATTCTGCGCGCCAAAGTGGCTCAGTGTTTTGATGATAACGGCCAGGTGGAAGTGCAACTCGAGGTTGGCAGCAAAACGCTGTGGGCGCGTATCAGCCCGTGGGCCAGAGATGAGTTGGGGATCAAACCTGGCCTGTGGCTTTACGCGCAAATCAAGAGTGTCTCGATCACCACCTGATCACAGCAGGTGGGTATAGATATACTGCGCAATGCTGTCGGTGGTGTTGTCGCCAATTACCACGTTGGCGCGCGCTTTAATGGCGTCATCGGCATTGCCCATCGCCACGCCAGTGCCTGCGGCTTCCAGCATACTGATGTCGTTATAGTTGTCGCCAAAAGCAATCACGTTCTGCATTGACCAGCCCTGAGACTCCACATACTGCGTCAGACGTTTGCCTTTGCTGTTGCCTTTGCGGGCAATATCCACCTGATCGTGCCATGACCATTCGCATTCCAGACCGAGCGTCTGCTCGACGTGTTTTGCAAAGCCGTTCAGTTTGGTGGTGTCTTCGTCCGTCAGGGCGAATTTCCAGATAGCGTCAACATCCGCAGCCGCCTGGCGCAAAGAGGCAACCTGAGTAAAGACCGGACGCTGTGCTTCAGGCAACGATAACGCCCAGTTGCTGGTACGGATAACGTGGCCTGTTGGGCGTTCATACACCATCGCGTCATCTACATACATCAGGCCATGAATGTTGTGTTCATCCAGCAAATCAATCAATTGCAGCGCCTGAGGAACAGGCAGTGGATCAGACTCCAGAACCTTTTTCGCCTGATAATCATACAAATAAGTGCCATTACAACAAATTGCAGGTGTATCTAACGCCAGTGCCTGATAAAAAGGATGAATGGCAACGTGATGTCGACCCGTTACGATCAGGAGTTGATATCCCGCTTCTTTTGCACGCTTTAGCGCATCGAGAGAAGAGGGCAGCAGGGTTTTTTGAGGGGTAAGCAGTGTACCGTCTAAATCCAGTGCAATCACACGCGAGGTCATTTGTTCTTCCGGGTTAATATTGAATTTAAGGTCTTAGGGGATGGTACACCGAGTGAAGATCGCTGCAAAATTCCTGGCTAAAATTCAGCATTCACCGTTAAAAATAATCACTTTCACGCGCAGTGAGGAAAGGAGTATTCATGAAACAAACCGTTTATACCGCCAGTCCTGAAAGCCAGCAGATCCATGTCTGGCGTTTGAATGCAGAAGGTTCACTCACGCTGGTTCAGGTTGTTGATGTTCCCGGACAAGTTCAGCCGATGGTCGTCAGCCCGGATAAACGTTTTCTCTATGTTGGCGTGCGCCCTGAATTTCGCGTACTGGCTTACCGCATCGCCCCGGATGATGGCGCGCTGACCTTCACCGCCGAAGCTCCGCTGCCGGGTAGCCCAACCCATATCTCGACCGATCACAAAGGTAACTTCGTGTTCAGCGGCTCCTATAACTCCGGCTGCGTCAGTGTGACGCGTCTGGAAGATGGCATCCCGATTGAAACTGTCGATGTGGTCGAAGGACTGGAAGGGTGCCACTCTGCCAATATCACCCCGGACAACCGCACGCTGTGGGTTCCTGCGCTGAAGCAGGATCGCATTTGCCTGTTTACCCTGAGTGACGATGGTCACCTGGTTACGCAAAACCCGGCTGAAGTGACGACCGTTGAGGGCGCAGGCCCACGTCACATGGTGTTCCATCCCAATCAACAGTACGCCTATGTGGTGAACGAGCTGAACAGTTCTGTGGATGTGTGGGAGCTGAAAGATCCAAACGGCGAGATTGAGTGCGTACAGACACTGGATATGATGCCGTCAGACTTCTCCGACACTCGCTGGGCTGCGGATATCCACATTACACCGGATGGCCGTCATCTCTACGCCTGTGACCGCACCTCAAGCCTGATTACCGTGTTCAGCATCTCTGAAGACGGCAGCGTGCTGGCGATTGAAGGCTTCCAGCCAACGGAAACCCAGCCACGCGGTTTTAATATCGACCACAGCGGGAAATACCTGATTGCGGCGGGACAAAAATCCCATCACATTGCGCTGTATGAAATCAAAGGTGAGCAGGGCTTGCTGGAAGAGAAGGGGCGTTATGCCGTAGGCCAGGGGCCAATGTGGGTTGTCGTTAACGCACACTAAGCGGTGTAAAACAAAAAACCTCGCCGATGCGAGGTTTTTTTTTATGCCCAGTGAATGGGTTTCGTAGGCCGGGTAAGGCGAAGCCGCCACCCGGCAAAACAGATTACTGCTTCGGCTCTGCAACCACTTTGCTACCCAGACCGCGGTTGTTGTATTCCCACATGCGGTTGAAGTTAGCGTCGTTCAGGTTGCGCTGCACGTTGCCTTTATCATCCACAGCACCGGTGTTGCCGGAGAATGGACGTTTAGACACTGCGGCGTCTGCCCACGGTTTTGCCGTGTTGAAACCTTCGTTGATCACGCTGTCGCGGATAACAACCTGGCCGTTGGTGGCAGAGTCCACATCCAGAGAGCGACCCAACTGCGCAACGCCATTACCGGACGCGGTGAAGCGGCTGTTCACCGCCAGGAAGCCGTAGAACAGGCTGGACTGTGTTGCCGGCGCGAACACATAACCTTCCTGCTGTGTACGGGAGTTCACTACGCGGAATTCAGTGTTATTAAACACCACGGCGCCACGACCAGAAACGAGGTCTACATCGCCTTCAACGTAGCTGTTGGTGACCAGAGTACGGGTCAGACGGTTATTCACAATCGTGTTCTGTACACCGCTGTTGGTCACGAAGAAGGTGTTCTGACGACCCAGAATGTTCACGTTATTAATCTGAACCTGATCGCCATCACTGCGCAGTGCAACCGCCTGATGAGTACCAGCATCCACGCTATCACCCAGGGTGTTTTGAATGGTCAGGTTCTGCAACTGAAGGCCGTTGTTCTGCGACCAGAATACCGCAGAGCACATCATACCCACGGTCGCGGTACGTTTGCTCTGGCAGTTATCGAACATATACCACGCAGGTTTGCCCGGCATATATTTCCCGGCCGGGTTCACCAGACGACGCCAGGTGTTGCTGTCGATTTCGGAGTCAATCGCCAGACCAATTTTCACGTCGATGGCTTTTTCACCCGTGCCGTACAGGGTAATGCTGCCTGGCGCGGCAGGCACATAAACGGTGCCTTCGTATTCGCCTGGCAGGATCGCGATGTACTGGCGGGATGCGCTGTGTTTGGTGATTGCTGCGTCAACTGCTGCCTGAATAGAGGTATGCGTGACACCCTGCGTACCTGCCGGGCCGACAACAAAATCAGGCTGTTTAGGCAGGTTGATTGGCGACGGGCTCCACGGTGCCCCATTTGGGTCCATTGCTGTGAAGTAGCGCGCCTGGCTGAAGTTTTTCGCTTCATCAGCAGACAGTACCGGACGAGATGCGGTGCCCGGTGCAACCTGCTCAGAAGGCTGCTGGTCCGGTGGGGTTGAGCTACATGCGGATAATGTCACGCCAAAGGCGAGTGCTAACGCCAGACGGGAAATCCTGGAAATGTTCAAGGTAAAGCTCCTGGGTATGCAAGTCTTAACGAGATAGACGAAATAGCCTGCTTTTTTATACTAAGTTGAGCGAAACGGGAAGTTTAAATGGTAAAAAGTTGCATTTTTCGCCCAGCGGATGCGGGAAAGTAATCACAAATAAATAACATTTTCCGTAAAGGCGGTTGACAGCGGCAAACAGATGAAAATAAATGTCTATACAACCCATGACAAGTGGAAGCCCCATGCAGCAGCTTCATCCCGACGATGTTATCTGGCGTAATGCGCGACTGGCGACAATGGATCCAGACCATTCCGCCCCTTATGGACTGACTGAACACTGTGCGTTAGTGGTCCGCGGCCGGACGATCCTGGCCGTGATCCCCGAAGCAGACATCCCTCACGGGCACGCTAACAGCAAGGATTTAGCGGGAAGGCTGGTTACGCCGGGGCTTATCGACTGCCATACCCATCTGGTATTTGGCGGCGATCGCGCGGCGGAATGGGAGCAGCGGTTGAACGGTGTCTCTTATCAAACCATAAGCGCGCAGGGCGGCGGGATTAACGCCACCGTGACCGCAACCCGCAACAGCACCCCGGAAGCGTTACTGAAGCTTGCTCAGCAGCGCCTACAACGGCTGATGAATGAAGGCGTGACAACCCTTGAAATCAAGTCAGGATACGGTCTGAATGCCGAAGCCGAAGAGAAAATGTTGCAGGTGGCGCGCCAGCTCGGCCATAAAAATCCGGTGGAAATTAGCCCGACGCTGCTTGCGGCTCATGCGGTGCCCGCAGAATACCGGCATGACCCGGATGCCTATCTCACGCTGGTGTGCGAGCAGATAATGCCTGCCCTGTGGCAAAAAGGGTTGTTCGAATCGGTAGACGTTTTTTGTGAAAACGTCGGATTCACCCCAGCGCAAACCGAGCGGGTATTCCAGGCCGCGCTCGCGCTGGGTATTCCGGTGAAAGGGCATGTCGAGCAGCTTTCTAATCTCGGCGGCGCGGCGTTGGTCAGCCGTTACCAGGGGCTTTCCGCCGATCATATTGAATATCTTGATGAGGCCGGGGTTCAGGCGATGGCAGAAAGCGGCACTGTTGCAGTACTGCTACCCGGTGCTTTCTATTTCCTCCAGGAGCGCCAGCGCCCGCCGGTTGAACAGCTCAGAAAACAGGGTGTTGTTATGGCGGTCGCCACCGACTACAACCCCGGGACCAGCCCGTTTGCCAGCCTGCATCTGGCGATGAATATGGCCTGTGTCCAGTTTGGCCTGACCCCCGAAGAAGCCTGGGCTGGTGTGACGCGACATGCCGCATGCGCACTCGGACGTGGTGCAACACACGGGCAGTTAAAGGCAGGTTTTGTGGCTGACTTTATCGTCTGGGATGCGAAGCACCCTGTCGAAATGGTGTATGAACCTGGGCGTAACCCGCTGTATCAACGTATCTTTCGTGGGGAGGTAATATGACGTTATGGCGGCCCGTTTCTGAACAGGTCTGGCAGGGGCGCGATGACAGCGCAGAGGCCAGCAATGCCACACGCATTTTCCAGACCATCCGGCAGCAGGCGCAGTTTGCGCCCGAATCCTCAGGTATTGCGCTGCTGGGCTTCGGGTGTGATGAAGGCGTAAAACGCAACCACGGCAGACCGGGTGCCGTGCAGGCTCCCGATGTCCTGCGCAAAGCGCTGGCAAATATGGCCAGCCATCAGGGGCATGACCGGCTTGTGGATATGGGCACGATTGATGTCGAGGGTGAAGCGCTTGAAGCCGCGCAGCGGGCGTTAAGTGACGCGGTTACAGCCTGCCAGCGTGCCGGGATGCATACGCTTGTTTTTGGCGGCGGGCATGAAACCGCCTGGGCGCACGGGCGCGGCGTACTGGATGCCTTCCCGCATGAGCGTGTGGCCATTATTAACCTTGATGCCCATCTTGATCTGCGCAAGGCAGAACGTGCCACCTCCGGCACGCCGTTTCGTCAGCTTGCGCACTACTGTGCTGAACAGTCTCGCGCGTTTCAGTATGCCTGTTTTGGCGTAAGCCGGGCGGCAAATACTCAGGCGTTGTGGGATGAAGCCGAACGGCTGAACGTGACGCTGGTTGAAGATCTCCATTTCCGTCGCGACGCGTTGTCCGCGCTTGAGGAGGTTCTGGCCCGGGCAGACAACGTTTATCTGACCATCGATCTTGATGTGTTGCCCGCCGGTGAGATGCCCGCCGTATCAGCTCCTGCGGCGTTAGGTATTCCTGCGCTGGACTTGTTGCCGGTCATCGAGCGCATCTGCCGCAGCGGAAAACTGCGGGCGGCAGATTTAGTTGAATTTAATCCACATTACGACCGGGACGGTCAGGGGGCGAAACTCGCCGCCCGTCTGGCCTGGCAAATTGCTCACTGGTGGGCATAACACAGGTTAAGGAGTCACCATGTTTTCACGCTCACCTCAGACCCAACCGAGCCCGCCTGCGCCGTTTTACGAAAAGGTGAAGCAGGCGATCAGCGAAAAAATTGCCAGTGGCGTATGGCGCCCACACGACCGTATACCGTCAGAGGCTGAGCTGGTGGCGCAGTTTGGTTTTAGCCGTATGACCATCAACCGCGCGCTGCGCGAGCTGACCGATGAAGGCTTGCTGGTGCGCCTGCAAGGGGTGGGGACCTTTGTGGCTGAACCAAAAGGACAATCGGCCCTGTTTGAAATCCGCAGTATTGCCGATGAGATTGCAGCGCGTAACCATCAGCACCATTGCGAAGTGCTGGTGCTTGAAGAAACCCAGGCCAGTGCCGAACAGGCTCTGGAGCTGAACGTCAAAGAGGGGACGCGGGTTTTCCATTCGATAATGGTCCACTTTGAAAATGATGTTCCGGTGCAGATTGAGGATCGCTGCGTCAATGCGCTGAGCGTGCCCGAATATCTTGAACAGGATTATACCCGCACCACACCGCACGCGTATTTGTCGCTGGTGGCACCGCTCACGGAAGGGGAGCATATCGTGGAAGCAGTGCGCGCTACACAGCAGGAGTGGGAACTGCTGCGGATTAAAGAGCACGATCCCTGCCTGCTTATCCGCCGCCGAACCTGGTCATCGTCCCAGATAGTGTCACACGCCAGGCTGCTGTTCCCGGGAGATCGTTACCGGTTGCAGGGCCATTTTATGTCC
This sequence comes from Enterobacter sp. Li2LvB3, assembly GCF_056156645.1. Taxonomy (NCBI): domain Bacteria; kingdom Pseudomonadati; phylum Pseudomonadota; class Gammaproteobacteria; order Enterobacterales; family Enterobacteriaceae; genus Enterobacter; species Enterobacter sp. Li2LvB3. The sequence continues at coordinate 70,144 of NZ_JBSICG010000027.1, forward strand.
TGAGGGTCATAAGAAGTAAAAGCGTGATAGCTAACTCAATATAACAAAATTGTATCTTTTTTGTTAAAACCATCCTTGTGTGTGCTTGTCTATACAAGTATATCTATTTGTATCATCTGTCCCGTATGAGGAGCACACAATGTCGTCAGGTAAATACCGCCAGCAGGATGTCCGCGCCGCGCGTGGCACCACGCTCACTGCAAAAAGCTGGCTCACCGAAGCACCGCTGCGCATGTTGATGAACAACCTTGATCCTGAGGTCGCAGAAAATCCCCATGAGTTAGTGGTCTACGGCGGCATTGGCCGTGCTGCGCGCAACTGGGAGTGCTACGACGCCATTGTAGAAGCCCTGACTCAACTGGAGAACGACGAAACTCTGCTGGTGCAATCCGGCAAACCGGTCGGCGTATTCAAAACCCACAAAAACGCGCCGCGCGTGCTGATTGCAAACTCAAACCTGGTGCCACACTGGGCGACCTGGGAACACTTCAACGAGCTGGACGCGAAAGGGCTGGCGATGTACGGCCAGATGACCGCAGGTAGCTGGATCTATATTGGCAGTCAGGGGATTGTGCAGGGAACCTATGAAACCTTCGTTGAGGCCGGTCGCCAGCACTATAACGGCTCGCTGAAAGGCCGTTGGGTACTGACTGCGGGTTTAGGCGGAATGGGCGGTGCACAGCCGCTGGCCGCAACGCTTGCTGGTGCCTGTTCCCTGAACATTGAATGCCAGCAGAGCCGCATCGATTTCCGTCTGCGTACCCGCTATGTCGATGAACAGGCCGAAAACCTTGATGACGCGCTGGCGCGCATTAAAAAATACACCGCTGAAGGTAAAGCTGTGTCGATTGCCCTGTGCGGTAACGCGGCGGATATCCTCCCGGAACTGGTGGCTCGCGGCGTTCGCCCTGATTTAGTCACCGACCAGACCAGCGCCCACGATCCGCTGCACGGCTATCTGCCTAAAGGCTGGACGTGGGAAGCCTATCAGCAAAAAGCCGAAACCGACCCGGAAGGCACGGTGCTTGCGGCAAAACAATCCATGGCAGAGCATGTGAGCGCGATGCTGGCGTTCAGCAAGATGGGCATCCCAACCTTCGATTACGGCAACAACATCCGCCAGATGGCCAAAGAGATGGGGGTTGCCAACGCTTTTGATTTCCCGGGCTTCGTACCTGCCTATATCCGCCCGCTGTTCTGTCGCGGTATTGGCCCATTCCGCTGGGTTGCCCTGTCCGGCGACCCGGAAGATATCTACAAAACGGATGCGAAGGTCAAAGAGATTGTTGCAGACGACGAACACCTGCATCACTGGCTGGATATGGCCCGCGAACGCATTAACTTCCAGGGCTTACCGGCGCGTATCTGCTGGGTAGGGCTGGAATGGCGCCAGAAGCTGGGCCTGGCGTTTAACGAAATGGTGCGCAGCGGTGAAGTCTCCGCGCCGATTGTTATCGGACGCGACCACCTCGATTCCGGTTCGGTCGCCAGCCCTAACCGTGAAACCGAAGCCATGCGTGACGGTTCGGATGCGGTATCCGACTGGCCATTACTGAATGCGTTACTGAACACTGCCAGCGGTGCAACCTGGGTATCGCTGCACCACGGCGGCGGCGTAGGAATGGGCTTCTCCCAGCATTCGGGGATGGTCATTGTCTGCGACGGTACTGACGAAGCGGCCGCGCGTATCGCTCGCGTGCTGCATAACGACCCGGCAACCGGCGTGATGCGACATGCGGATGCGGGTTATGAGATAGCGGTTGAATGTGCCAAAGAGCAGGGGCTAAACCTGCCGATGATCCCTGCCACACAAGGAAAGCTTTAATGAACGCTCTTACACTCACCCCCGGCTCACTGACGCTAAAACAGCTGCGTAACGTCTGGCGTCACCCGGTGACACTGGCGCTGGATGAAAGCGCCCATCGCGCAATTAACGACAGCGTTGCCTGCGTCGAGGCCATTGTGGCCGAAGGGCGCACCGCGTACGGTATCAACACCGGATTTGGCCTGTTAGCCCAGACGCGTATTGCGACTCACGATCTGGAAAACCTGCAACGTTCGCTGGTGCTTTCCCATGCGGCGGGCGTTGGGCAGCCGCTGGATGATGAGATTGTCCGTCTGATGATGGTGCTCAAAATCAACAGCCTGGCGCGTGGTTTTTCCGGCATCCGACTGAGCGTTATCCAGGCGCTGATGGCGCTGGTGAATGCCGACGTCTATCCGTGGATCCCGGCGAAAGGCTCTGTGGGCGCCTCCGGCGACCTGGCTCCCCTGGCGCATATGTCTTTGCTGCTGCTGGGTGAAGGCAAGGCGCGCTGGCAGGGAGAGTGGTTACCTGCGAAAGAGGCGCTGAAAAAAGCGGGTCTGGCGCCGATTACGTTGGCGGCGAAAGAAGGCCTGGCGCTGCTCAATGGGACGCAGGCATCCACTGCATTTGCCCTGCGCGGCCTGTTTGAAGCCGAAGATCTGTTTGCCTCGGCGGTGGTGTGCGGTGCCCTGACCACCGAAGCTGTGCTCGGCTCACGTCGTCCGTTTGATGCTCGTATTCACGAGGTGCGCGGTCAGCGTGGGCAGATTGATGCCGCTGCGATGTACCGTCATTTACTCACGGATACCAGCGACATCGCCGAGTCTCACCATAACTGTGACAAGGTGCAGGATCCGTATTCCCTGCGCTGCCAGCCACAGGTGATGGGGGCGTGTCTGACACAACTACGTCAGGCGGCAGAGGTATTGCTGGTGGAAGCCAACGCGGTGTCGGATAACCCGCTGGTGTTTGCCCAGGAAAACGAAGTGGTGTCCGGTGGTAACTTCCACGCTGAGCCTGTGGCAATGGCAGCAGATAACATTGCGCTGGCGATTGCCGAAGTGGGGGCGTTATCTGAACGCCGTATCGCGCTGATGATGGACAAACATATGTCTCAGTTGCCACCGTTCCTGGTGCGTAACGGCGGGGTGAACTCGGGCTTTATGATTGCCCAGGTGACGGCCGCGGCGCTGGCAAGTGAGAACAAAGCGCTGTCGCATCCGCACAGCGTGGACAGCCTGCCGACATCGGCAAACCAGGAAGATCACGTTTCGATGGCTCCGGCTGCCGGGCGTCGTCTGTGGGAAATGGCTTCTAACACCCGTGGAGTACTGGCGGTTGAGTGGCTGGCGGCCTGTCAGGGAGTTGACCTGCGTGAAGGGCTGAAATCCAGTGCGTTACTGGAGCAGGCACGCCATGTTCTGCGCGAGCATGTCACGCATTACGATGACGACCGTTTCTTTGCCCCGGATATTGATAAGGCGATGCAGCTTCTTGAAGAAGGGCGGCTGGTGGGATTGTTACCGTCGGTGCTGTAATTGTTTGCCCGGTGGCACTGC
>NZ_JBSICG010000028.1:0-71912 GCF_056156645.1 Enterobacter sp. Li2LvB3
GAAGCGCCACCGGGCATGAAAGGCCGCAATTACCCGAACAAATGCTCCGCATGGAAGCGGAGATGATCCTCAATAAAGGACGCAATAAAGTAATAGCTGTGATCGTATCCCGGCTGAATACGCAGCGTCAGTGGCCAGTCTTTCTGGCGCGCAGCTTCAGCAAACACCGCAGGTTGTAACTGTCCGGCCAGGAACTGATCGGCATCCCCCTGATCGATAAGCGTCGGGATCGCATCTTCAGCATTGCTTGCCAGCAGCAGCGCGCAGCTATCCCATGCCTGCCATTTTTCGGCATCATTCCCCAGATACTGCGTGAAGGCTTTCTGCCCCCACGGTACGTGCGTTGGGTTCACAATGGGCGCAAATGCCGAAACGCTGGTGAACTTACCGGGATTTTTCAGCGCCATGATCAGCGCGCCGTGTCCGCCCATCGAATGACCGCTGATAGCGCAACGATCGCTGACCGCAAACTCGGCCTGAATCAATGCCGGGAGCTCATCACCAACATAATCATACATGCGGTAATGACTGGCCCACGGTTGCTCGGTGGCGTTCAGATAAAACCCTGCGCCTTTGCCTAAGTCGTATCCGGCGTCATCGGCTACATCATCACCGCGCGGGCTGGTGTCCGGCATCACCAGGGCAATGCCCAGTTCAGCGGCAATGCGCTGTGCACCCGCTTTGGTGGTGAAGTTTTCGTCGTTACAGGTTAGGCCAGACAGCCAGAACAGAACGGGTGGTTTCGCTCCCTGTTCAGTCGGCGGCAGGAAAATGCTGAACGTCATGGCGCAGTTCAGTACGGTGGAGTCGTGCCGCCAGCGCTGCTGTCGACCTTCAAAACAACGGTGCTCTTCGAGCAGTTCCATGCAAGGCTCCTTATACGAAATGGTATTTATTAAACCCATAATACAGAGTTTTCATTTACCTGTGAGTAACTTTCACTTCCGCTTAGCGGCAAGATACTGCATCATAAATTAACTTATTTTTAACAATTGGGGTGGTCATGGCGCTGCGGATTGCGCTCAGCGGATTTGTCGTTCTGGTCGTTGCGATGGGAATTGGGCGCTTCGCCTTCACCCCGCAGGTACCGCTGATGATTGCGGACGGACAACTTACGTTGACGAGCGCCGGGCTGGTGGCGGCGATGAACTACCTCGGCTATCTGGTCGGGGCCTGGGATGCCATGCGAGCGCACCGTTTCGTTGAGTTGCGACTCTGGGTGGGGATTACAGGCGCGGTTGCACTGACGTTGCTCTCGGCAGCTGCGGATAACGCCATAGTTCACGGCGTGCTGCGGTTTGCTATCGGATGTATGAGCGGCTGGTCGATGGTGCTGATTGCGGCGTGGACCAACGAGCGGCTGGGATATCTGGGGAAACCGGGGCTGAGCGCGGCGGTGTTTGCCGGACCGGGTGCGGGTATTGCCCTCAGCGGCTTGCTGGCAGTCTATATTCAGAGCAGGGCGATCCCGGCGGGGGCCGCGTGGCAGATTTATGGCGTCCTGGCGCTTACCCTGGTGACGCTGGTAGCGCGCTATCTTCCCCGTGGTGGTCAGCTTCACCGCCCGGAGACGGCACCTGAACCGCTGGTACTGACCACCAATCTGCGGCGTCTGGTCTGGAGCTATAGCCTGGCGGGCTTCGGGTATATCCTTCCGGCGACATTTTTATCGCAAATGGCGGTCGCGCGTTTCCCGGGCAGCCTGTTTGCACAGTTTGTCTGGCCGCTCTTTGGCGCGGCGTCCGTGGTGGGGATTGCGCTCAGCATTGTGTTACGTCACTTCTCATCCTCTAATCGCAGGCTGGCCATTGTTCTGTGGTTGCAGGGTGTCGGCGTACTGGCTGCCTGGCTGGTGCCGGGTATCACGGGCTTATTGTTGGGCGGATTGCTGGTGGGCGGTGGATTCCTGTGCGCCGTTCAACTTTCCCTCTTGTATGGCCGGGAACTGGCACCTCAGCATACGCGTTATATGGCTGGGCTGCTCACCACAGGCTATGCGGTAGGGCAACTTGTTGGCCCTGTGACCTCGGCATTATCTACCTGGTTTTTGCATCAGCTGGAGCCTGCGTTAGGGCTTGCGGGTATTGCACTGTTTATCGGCGGTGCGCTAGTCTGGAACCGCAAGGCCGAAAGGCAACAGCAATTGCAATAATTATCGTCGTGAATACTGGATTATGTGCGCCGCCTCACGCACAATGAGCGCACACTTTTGCCACAACGAGGGCAGAAGACAGCCACACCTGCGGGAGAAAAAAATGTCATCACTCAGTAAAGAAGCTGCCCTGGTTCATGAAGCCCTGCTTGCGCGCGGCCTTGAAACGCCTCTGCGTCCACCCGTTCAGGAGATGGACAATGAAACACGTAAACGTCTGATTTCCGGCCATATGACCGAGATTATGCAACTGCTGAATCTCGATCTGAGCGATGACAGCCTGATGGAAACCCCTCACCGCATCGCGAAAATGTATGTCGATGAGATTTTCTCGGGCCTGGACTACGCTAACTTCCCGAAAATCACCGTTATCGAAAATAAGATGAAGGTTGATGAGATGGTAACGGTTCGCGACATTACGCTGACCAGCACCTGCGAGCATCACTTCGTCACTATCGACGGTAAAGCCACCGTGGCATACATTCCGAAAGATACGGTTATTGGTCTGTCGAAAATCAACCGTATCGTGCGCTTCTTTGCGCAGCGCCCGCAGGTACAGGAACGTCTGACGCAACAGATCCTTACTGCGCTGCAAACATTGCTGGGAACCAATAACGTGGCGGTGTCTATTGATGCGGTTCACTATTGTGTGAAAGCGCGCGGCGTTCGTGATGCGACCAGTGCGACCACCACTACGTCTCTGGGCGGCCTGTTTAAATCCAGCCAGAACACTCGCCAGGAGTTCCTGCGCGCGGTGCGTCACCACAACTAATCAGGCAGGGCAGGGTACATGGAGCGAAATGTCACGCTCGATTTTGTTCGCGGCGTCGCCATTCTCGGTATCCTGCTGCTTAATATCAGCGCCTTTGGTTTGCCAAAGGCCGCTTATCTCAACCCGGCGTGGTACGGTGACATCACCCGTAGCGATGCCTGGACGTGGGCGTTGCTCGATCTTTTCGCCCAGGTCAAATTCCTCACCCTCTTTGCGCTGTTGTTTGGTGCCGGTCTTCAGTTGCTGTTAAAGCGCGGTACGCGCTGGATACAGTCTCGTCTGACTCTGTTAGTTATTCTTGGTTTTATCCACGGCCTGCTTTTCTGGGACGGCGATATTCTGCTGGCTTATGGATTAGTCGGCTTAATCTGCTGGCGACTGATCCGCGATGCGCACAGCGTGAAAAGCCTCTTTAACACCGGCGTTATGCTGTATCTCATGGGCATCGGTGTGCTGATACTGCTGGGGATGATCTCGGGCGACGCTACCAACCGTTCGTGGATCCCGGATGCGGCGAACCTCCAGTATGAACAGTTCTGGAAGCTGAAAGGTGGCGTGGAAGCAATAAGCAACCGCGCAGATATGCTCGGTGACAATCTTCTGGCGCTGGGGGCGCAGTATGGCTGGCAGCTGGCGGGAATGATGCTGATGGGCGCCTCGCTGATGCGAACGGGCTGGCTGAAAGGCGAATTCAGCCTTCGCCATTATCGTCGAGTCGGGGCCGGGCTGGTTGCGATTGGTGTGCTGATTAATGTTCCGGCAATCGTGATGCAGTGGCATCTTGACTGGAATTACCGCTGGTGTGCCTTCCTGCTTCAGGTGCCTCGCGAGCTTGGCGCACCGTTCCAGACCGTTGGCTATGCGGCGCTGATTTATGGCTTCTGGCCACAGCTGTGTCGCTTCTGGTTAGTCAGTGCCGTTGCCTGTGTCGGGCGAATGGCGCTGAGCAATTACTTACTGCAAACGTTGATTTGCACCACGCTTTTCTATCGTTTTGGTCTGTTTATGAAATTCGACCGACTCGAACTGCTGGCGTTTGTTATTCCGGTATGGGTCGTGAATGTGGCGTTTTCGGTTATCTGGCTGCGTTATTTCCGCCAGGGACCACTGGAATGGCTATGGCGGCAATTAACCGCACATGCTTCGGGTGTATCATTGAGTAATACATCCAGATAACGATCTGGATCACAATCATTAACAAAACGGATGTAAACGTTTTCATCCGTGTGAGCTTCTTCACGTAGTCCCCTTTCTCTCGCTGCCAAAATAGCCACCTTGCTTAACACAGGGGGTGTCTGTGAGTTGCTGCAATCCTATTAAGGATGGTGAATATGATCACCATTCGTGACGTCGCCCGCCAGGCGGGCGTTTCTGTTGCTACTGTCTCGCGCGTGCTGAACAACAGCGCGCTGGTCAGCCCTGAAACTCGTGAAGCCGTGATGAAAGCCGTCACGCAACTGGGATACAGGCCGAATGCCAATGCCCAGGCGTTAGCCACCCAGGTAAGTGACACCATTGGTGTGGTGGTGATGGATGTATCTGACTCATTCTTTGGCGCGCTGGTCAAAGCGGTCGACGTTGTCGCGCAGCAGCACCAGAAGTATGTGCTGATTGGCAATAGCTATCATGAGGCTGAAAAAGAGCGTCATGCGATTGAAGTTCTGATTCGCCAGCGATGTAACGCATTGATTGTTCACTCAAAAGCCTTGAGTGATGAGGAACTGGCAGGGTTTATGGAACAAATCCCTGGTATGGTGCTGATCAATCGAATTGTTCCGGGTTACGCCCACCGTTGTGTCGGGCTGGATAACGTCAGCGGTGCCATGATGGCCACGCGGATGCTGATTAACAATGGCCATCAGCGTATCGGCTTTCTGGCATCCAGCCATCATATTGAAGACGATGCTATGCGCCGCGAAGGGTGGCAGAGGGCGCTGAAAGAGCACGGCATTACGCCTCTGGAAAGCTGGGTGGGTACTGGCTCGCCTGATATGCAGGGTGGGGAAGCGGCGATGGTCGAACTGCTGGGGCGCAATCTTCACCTTTCTGCTGTCTTTACCTACAACGATAACATGGCGGCGGGCGCGCTTACGGCGCTGAAAGACAACGGAATTGCGGTGCCACAGCATTTGTCGCTGATTGGTTTTGATGATATCCCGATTGCGCGTTACACCGATCCGCAGCTGACCACGGTGCGATATCCGATTGCTTCAATGGCAAAACTGGCGACTGAGCTGGCGTTACAAGGCGCGGCAGGGCAGTTGGATCCGGGGGCAACACACTGTTTCATGCCGACTTTAGTGCGTCGCCATTCGGTATCTATTCGGCAAACTGTGGTTCCGATCACTAACTGATTACGTAGGTCGATGTAACCGTTTTCAATCTGTGAGTAAATTCACAGTATCTTAACAAGGCGCTTACTATGATGTCAGCGTTTTAGGAGCTGAAACGCTATGTAACGGTGATTAATCACTTTCACTATAGCCAAAGTACCGCAAACAACCAATAAAACGCATTTCTGGAGCGTTACCGAACACGGAAGATAGAAATTTTATAAGTGAACTTCGGCTGTCAGTAACGTTTTTTTAACACCTGCCCGCCGACCGTTATTCACAAGAACTACCCTGCATAAAAAAACCGGAGATACCATGAATAAGAAGGTGTTGACTCTGTCTGCTGTTATGGCAAGTATGCTTTTTGGTGCAACAGCGCACGCTGCGGATACCCGTATTGGTGTGACAATCTATAAATACGACGACAACTTCATGTCTGTTGTTCGTAAAGCTATCGAGAAAGATGCTAAAGCAGCGCCAGACGTTCAGCTGCTGATGAATGACTCCCAGAACGACCAGTCCAAGCAGAATGATCAGATCGACGTACTGCTGGCGAAAGGCGTGAAAGCACTGGCAATCAACCTGGTTGACCCAGCAGCGGCAGGCACAGTTATCGAGAAAGCGCGTGGCCAGAATGTGCCAATCGTTTTCTTCAACAAAGAACCTTCTCGTAAAGCGCTGGACAGCTATGACAAAGCGTTTTACGTAGGTACTGACTCTAAAGAGTCCGGTATTATCCAGGGCGATCTGATTGCTAAACACTGGGCGGCAAACCCTAACTGGGACCTGAACAAAGATGGTCAGATCCAGTTCGTTCTGCTGAAAGGCGAACCAGGCCACCCGGATGCTGAAGCACGTACCACTTACGTTATCAAAGAACTGAACGACAAAGGCCTGAAAACTCAGCAACTGGCGTTAGATACTGCAATGTGGGATACCGCTCAGGCGAAAGATAAGATGGACGCGTGGCTGTCTGGCCCGAATGCTAACAAAATCGAAGTGGTTATCGCCAACAACGATGCGATGGCAATGGGTGCAGTAGAAGCGCTGAAAGCACACAACAAATCTTCCATCCCTGTGTTCGGTGTGGATGCTCTGCCTGAAGCACTGGCGCTGGTTAAATCTGGCGCAATGGCCGGTACCGTTCTGAACGATGCTAACAACCAGGCGAAAGCCACCTTCGATCTGGCGAAAAACCTGGCCGACGGTAAAGGTGCAGCTGATGGCACCAACTGGAAGATTGAAAACAAAATCGTTCGCGTTCCATACGTGGGCGTAGACCAGTCCAACCTGGCTGAGTTTATCGGTAAATAAGTCATTAGTACTGTCTCCACTGGGCGCAATTCGTTGCGCCCTTTTATAACGCGATATGCGAGGCCAACAAGGTATAATTATGGTCAGCACAAATACTCAGTCGTCCGGTGAATACTTGTTGGAAATGACCGGTGTCAACAAGTCTTTTCCCGGTGTTAAGGCACTCGATAATGTTAATTTAAAAGTTCGTCCTCACTCTATTCATGCCTTAATGGGTGAAAACGGTGCAGGGAAATCGACATTATTAAAATGTCTTTTTGGGATCTATCAAAAAGATTCTGGCAGCATACTTTTTCAGGGGAAAGAGATCGATTTCCATTCAGCTAAAGAAGCACTGGAAAACGGTATCTCGATGGTTCACCAGGAATTGAACCTGGTACTGCAACGTTCGGTTATGGATAATATGTGGTTGGGTCGTTATCCAACCAAAGGTGTGTTTGTCGATCAGGATAAAATGTATCGCGACACCAAAGCCATTTTCGATGAACTGGATATTGATATCGATCCGCGCGCCCGCGTCGGCACATTATCGGTATCCCAGATGCAGATGATCGAAATTGCAAAAGCGTTCTCTTATGATGCAAAAATCGTCATCATGGATGAACCGACATCGTCATTAACGGAAAAAGAGGTTAACCACCTTTTTACCATTATTCGTAAACTCAAAGATCGCGGCTGCGGTATTGTCTATATCTCGCACAAAATGGAAGAGATCTTCCAGCTGTGTGATGAAATTACCATCCTGCGTGACGGTCAGTGGATTGCCACTCAGCCGCTCGAAGGCCTGGACATGGACAAGATCATTGCCATGATGGTTGGCCGCTCACTGAACCAGCGCTTCCCGGACCGTGAGAACAAACCGGGTGAAGTGATCCTTGAGGTGCGTAACCTGACCTCGCTGCGTCAGCCGTCCATTCGCGATGTCTCTTTTGACCTGCATAAAGGCGAAATTCTGGGGATCGCAGGGCTGGTCGGTGCCAAACGTACCGATATCGTGGAAACCCTGTTTGGTATTCGCGAAAAAGCCGACGGCACCATTACGCTGCACGGTAAAAAAATTAACAACCACAACGCCAACGAAGCCATTAACCATGGTTTTGCGCTGGTGACGGAAGAACGTCGTTCTACCGGTATTTACGCTTATCTGGATATTAACTTTAACTCGTTAATTTCGAATATTCGTAATTATAAGAACAAAGTCGGTCTGCTGGATAATTCCCGTATGAAGAGTGATACCCAGTGGGTTATTGACTCCATGCGTGTTAAAACGCCAGGCCACCGTACACAAATCGGCTCTCTGTCAGGGGGTAACCAGCAGAAAGTTATTATCGGGCGTTGGTTATTAACTCAGCCAGAAATTCTGATGCTGGATGAACCAACCCGCGGTATCGATGTGGGTGCAAAGTTTGAAATTTATCAGTTGATTGCTGAGCTGGCTAAAAAGAATAAAGGGATCATTATTATTTCTTCCGAAATGCCGGAATTGTTAGGGATCACAGATCGTATTCTGGTTATGAGCAATGGTCTCGTTGCCGGTATTGTTGACACCAAAACGACAACGCAAAACGAAATTCTCCGTCTTGCGTCTTTGCACCTTTAAGATCAGGGGCTCCTCATGAGTGCGTTAAATAAAAAAAGTTTTCTCACTTATCTGAAAGACGGCGGTATTTACGTTGTTCTTTTAGTGTTACTGGCCATCATCATTTTCCAGGACCCTACGTTCTTAAGCCTGCTGAACTTGAGTAACATTCTGACTCAGTCTTCCGTGCGTATTATTATCGCACTGGGCGTGGCAGGTCTGATTGTGACCCAGGGTACTGACCTTTCCGCAGGGCGTCAGGTTGGCCTTGCAGCGGTTATCGCAGCAACCATGTTGCAGTCGATGGAAAACGCCAACAAAGTCTTCCCGGAAATGGCGACCATGCCGATTTTCGTGGTGATCCTGATTGTGTGTGTCATCGGTGCGATCATTGGCCTGATTAACGGCATCATCATCGCTTACCTGAACGTGACGCCATTCATCACCACCTTAGGTACGATGATCATCGTTTACGGTATCAACTCCCTGTACTACGACTTCGTGGGTGCATCCCCAATTTCAGGCTTCGACAGCGGCTTCTCGACCTTTACGCAAGGGTTTATCGCGCTGGGCAGCTTCCGCCTGTCGTATATCACCTTCTATGCACTGATTGCGGTGGCCTTCGTCTGGGTCCTGTGGAACAAAACCCGTTTCGGTAAGAACATCTTCGCTATCGGTGGTAACCCGGAAGCGGCGAAAGTGTCCGGCGTAAACGTGGCTCTGAACCTGCTGATGATTTATGCCCTGTCTGGTGTGTTCTACGCCTTCGGCGGGATGCTGGAAGCAGGTCGTATCGGTTCTGCAACCAACAACCTCGGCTTCATGTACGAACTGGATGCGATTGCAGCGTGCGTGGTCGGCGGCGTTTCCTTCAGCGGCGGCGTAGGTACGGTGCTCGGCGTGGTAACTGGTGTAATTATCTTCACTGTTATCAACTACGGTCTGACCTACATCGGCGTGAACCCGTACTGGCAGTACATCATCAAAGGCGCAATCATCATCTTCGCGGTAGCGCTGGACTCACTGAAATACGCCCGTAAGAAATAAAGATACCTTGTATTATCAGGCCCGCTCTCGAGCGGGCTTTTTATTTCACGCAAGCGTCAATTCTTGCTCGGTGACGATACGTTCAAACTCTTCGAGCTCAGAAAGTTTGCAGGCAATCCACTGCTGTGAAAAGGCCTCGCCCAGGCTATCAATGAGATATTGGTTGCCGGAAAATGCCTCGATAGCTTGCTGCTGGAAAAGCGGCAGTACAGGTTCATCATGTTGCGACTCTTGTAAATCTTGCTCATCGACCTTTTCCAGTCCATACAACATACCGGTCAGGATGGTAGCGACCACCAGATAGGGGTTGGCATCTGCGCCGGCCAGCCGATACTCAATACGACGATTGCCCTCATCCGAGCAGGGTATGCGTAGCGCGGCAGAGCGGGTGTTATAGCCCCAGGAATTGAACAACGGCTCGGTAAGGTTTTTACGCAAACGGCGGAAGCCGTTAACGCCCGGAGCAAGAATGGCGATGGATGCGGGCATCAGCGCCAGTTGGCCCGCGATACATAAGCGCATCATGCCATTGAGTTCCTCGGCGGGTGAGGCAAACACGTTTTCGCCGTGAATATTATTCAGACTGAAATGGAAATGCAGACCACTACCGGACTGAAGGCTAAAGGGTTTAGCCATAAAGCTGGCCTGAAGACCGTTTTTGTCGGCGACAAAGCGGGTCAAACGGCGTAACGCCAGCACGTTATCGCACGTTTCAACCACCCGATGACTGTGCCTGAGGTTCAGTTCGAACTGGCCGGATTCAGCCTCAGCTACGATCCCGGTGAGTGGGATATGCTGGCAATGTGCCAGCTGTTCCAGCTCATCAAACAGTGCCGCGTGTGCCGCTGAGGTGTCCATATGAAAGCAGCCCTGATTTTGCGGATCCTGAGCGCCTTTCCCCGTCAGATAGAACTCAACTTCCGGCGCAATCACCGGGAAAAGCCCATGCTGGTGGAAGCGTTCGAGGACATTCTGCAATATCACGCGGGGTTCAAACGGACAGTCTTGCCCGTTAGTGTCTTTCATCGTCAGCAGGATCTGCGCGCTGTGCTGCGGATCGTGCAAAGAAGGGCGCAGGGAACCAGCAACCGGAACGCATAGCCGGTCTGGCTCATCATGAAGAGGTGCGGCGATCTTCCCTTTCTGATCCATCGAATAGACCGAGAGAGGGAAATAGCAGCCGTTCTCGAGACTCAGCATGTTATCCACTGAAAGTCGCTTACCGCGCATAATGCCATTGATATCGTTCAGATAAACGTCAATGTGTTTTGTCTGCGGGTAACGCTCCAGATAATCCGCCACTTCCACCGAAAACGTGCGCTTCATGGCCGCCATTTTCTCATCCAAATACAGGCCGGAATTGTGGGTGCCCGGAAGAGATAAGCCCGGAAAGTTGAAGTACTGGCGGATATTTTTCAGGAAAAAAGCATTCATTATTGAGTTCATAGTCATTCTTCAATGAAGCCGTAACGGCAGTGAACTCAGCTTAAAAGGGCGGGTGTAAAGGACGGATAAAAAGAGTGGCTGGTGTCGTAAAGAAAGAATAAAAGAGGGCTATTTTTTCTCTTTTTTCTGCATATCCAGCAATTGCTCAGGTGTCACCGCCGGGTAACCTTGCGCATCTTCAGGGACTTCGTGCATCGCCGGGATCGGCACCAGCGGGCCTAAGAAGCGCGGTTCACGTTTGAATATGTACAGGTCGGCCAGCGCGCCAAAACGGGCTCCAAACTCACGTACGCGTACGCTAAGCATGTCTTTAGGCGATGGCACGGCGTAACACTGGGCCTGAATACCCATATGCAGCGCGATAAACAGCGCGCGTTCGCAGTGGAAACGCTGGGTAATGATGATGAAGTCGTTAGTGTCGAACACCTTGCGGGTCCGCACGATAGAGTCGAGGGTACGGAAACCGGCGTAGTCGAGCACGATATCGGCGGGATCGACGCCTGCGGCAATCAAATCCTTACGCATCGTTACCGGCTCGTTATAGCTTTGCAGTGCGTTATCACCGCTGAGCAGCAGGTAATTTACCTTGCCGCTGTTGTAGGCGTTAAGCGCACCCTGAATACGGTAACGGTAATACTGATTGATAACGCCAGTGCGATAGTACTTGGCGGTGCCGAGCACCACGCCAACCTGGCGGTAAGGGAGGTCTTGCAGGTCATCAAAGATGTAGGGGGCGGTTTTCCAGCTCATCCAGCGGTCGAGGCCAAGCGCAGTCAACAGCAGTATGCCGACCAGGACAGACAGGCTGTAAAAAACGCGCTTTAACATGCAGATGGCTCGTTCCGAAGATGGGATTTCACTCAGGCTACTTTACCCGTCCGGTAAGAGCAAGAAACAGCGATTCAACTGAGGGGTTTTTCATCAGATATGCGGGCATTTCTGCCCGCACTCAGTATTACGCAAGCAGTACACGATCAATGGTGGTACAGCCGAGCGCTTTCAGCGTGGCGGCGGTCGCATCCCACTGGATCAGCGGTGCATCGGCAATTTCTGCCAGAATCGCGCGCTGGATATCAGGGTAATCGTATCCGTTCAGGTTCAACAGATTCAGTGCGCCTTGCAGAGGCGGCAGCGTTGGGTTGAATGCCGCATTTTCAGCGTAACTGCCGCTAAAGATGCGGCCATCACGGCACTGAAGCGCCACACCGCTTGGTGATTTGCTGTATGGGGTATGGCTTTTATTTGCAGCAGCAATTGCCGCTTCGCTTAGCGCGTCACCGGAAAGCGCAAAGCCATGATCCTGCTCGTCCATCAGCAGTGTTTTGATATCGAGATCTTTTGGACCGAAGGCATCTGGCAGGTAATCTCCCAGGGTGTGCGGTGCACGGCCTGGCAGGTTGATACGCAGTTGCAGCCCGCTGTTCAGTTCATTCATAAACTGGCGACAGTGACCACACGGGGTGTAGTTAACGGTAATGGCACTCAGCGCTGTTTCACCACGAAGCCAGGCGTGGCTGATGGCACTCTGCTCTGCATGAACCGTTTGCTGCATGGTGGCGCCGAGGAATTCCATATTCCCGCCGAAATACCAGGTTCCGCTCACGCCGCGAGCAATGGCACCAACGTTGAAGTGGGAGAGATCGGCGCGGGCACAGGCGGCAGCCAGCGGCAACAGTGCGAAAGCCAGCGCGTCTTCGTCCAGCCCCGTCGCCTGTTTAAGCGTCGTGACGTGCTCTGCCGTCAGCAGGGCGGGGAAATGCTCATCCGCCAGAACCGGGGCCAGGGCTGACTGCAAATTCTCTGCAAGCTGGGCGAAAGCGGCTTGAAAACGTGGATGCATGGCAATGCCTCATAAAGGTTAATGGATCGGTAGTGTACGGAGCCGTCAGGGCTTTATATGTGATCCGCTTCTCATTATTTATGCAACTTATGAAAGCAAAATGAAATTTGCGCGACGCATCGCAAATTTTAGCCCACAACGGCCAGAATAACCGGGAACAGGAATGGCGCAATCAGGGAGGTCATGATCCCGCAGATTACCAGCGCCAGCGAGCTAAATGCACCTTCCTGATAATCCATCTCAGCGCAGCGCGCGGTGCCCAGGGCGTGTGAGGCGGTTCCCATCGCCAGGCCACGGGCGGCTTTAGTCCGGATTTTCATGAGATTCAGCAGAGTATGACCAAATACCGCACCCAGAATACCGACGAAAATGACGCACATGGCGCTGATCGCCGGAATGCCGCCGATGCTGCCACCTACGGCCATCGCAATAGGCGTGGTGACGGATTTCGGCAAAATAGAAGCGGCAATTTGCGCAGATGCCCCCATCAACAGCGCGACGGAAGTCCCGGTGATCATCGCTACCAGGCTACCGACAAAACAGATGGTGATGATGGATTTCCAGCGCGCGCGGATCTGATGTAACTGTTCATATAAAGGAAAGGCGAGTGCGACAACGGCAGGTTGCAGCAGGTCGTTTAAAATTTTGCTGCCAGCGAAATAGCGCTCGTACGGGATGCCCGTCAGCAGCAGAAAAGGAATAATCACCACCATTGCCACCAGCAGTGGGTTAAGTAATGGCATCT
The DNA here is from genome assembly GCF_056156645.1 of Enterobacter sp. Li2LvB3. Classification (NCBI taxonomy): domain Bacteria; kingdom Pseudomonadati; phylum Pseudomonadota; class Gammaproteobacteria; order Enterobacterales; family Enterobacteriaceae; genus Enterobacter; species Enterobacter sp. Li2LvB3. The sequence continues at coordinate 13,229 of NZ_JBSICG010000028.1, forward strand.
TAAAACGTACGGCAAGTTTACGTGCGGCGAAGAACACGACCAGCGTTAACGGCAGCGACCACCAGATATTGGCCATCATTTTTTTGTTTTCTCCCCAACCACTTTACGTTCGCCGTGAACCAGATGCGAACTCCAGCTGACTACCAGGAAAACCACCAGCGTGCTTATCGTGCAAGACACAACGATGGGGCCGAACTGGGCTTTGAGCAAATCAAAGTACTGCATCACCCCGACACCGATAGGCACGAACAGCAGGGCCATATAGCGGATGAGCACAAAGCAGCCAGGGTTGACCCATTTTGCCGGCAAGATTTGCAGCGCCAGCAGAACAAACAGGATCAGCATCCCGATAATGCTGCCAGGAATAGTGATAGGAAGCAGCGATGCGAGGAAAATCCCGGCGTAGAGGCAAGCGTAAATCAGGACGAATGCGCGCAAGTACTGCCAGATGATATTCAATGATTTGCTCATGGTGAAAGTCCTTGATGAAACGCATTCATCATACAATTAAACCCGGAAATGTGCCACGGATCACATCATGAATTTTGAGCATACCAGACATTCCTGAATGGAACGTCGGGCATTTCCACAAATGGACAGGGCACCGGTTAAATGAGAATATATGATTCATATATGAATCGTTACGGTATGTATAAATGGGAATCGTAAAAATATCTGACCTGCTTCATGACGACATCCGCGATGCCAGTAAGGCAATGTCGCGCTCGGTGAACGCGCAGGCCGAATACTGGCTCCGTCTGGGGATGCTGTGCGAACTCTATCCTGAACTCAATTACCAACAAATTAAGATGATGATGCTGAAATCAGGATCCGACCGTCTGCTGGAGGTGATCAATGCCGTCAATAATCATTAAAACGGCTGATGAGCTTGCAACGCAGCGCCATGCCGGCGAACTGCTTGCCTCCGTGTTTACCATGTTAGACGGATTTATCCAGCCCGGGGTCACGACGATGGCAATCAACAACCGGGTGGAAGATTTTATTGTTAATGAGCTGCACTCCCGCCCGGCCAGTAAAGGGCAGTATGACTTTCCGTACGTGCTGAACACCTCGGTAAACGAGGTCGTCTGCCACGGGATCCCGAAAGAGTCGGAACACCTGAAAACCGGGTCAATCGTCAACGTGGATATCACCCTTGAGAAAGGCGGCCTGATTGCCGACTCCAGCAAAATGTACCTGATTGGTGACGTGTCACCGCTGGCGCGCCGGCTGGTGAAAAAAACCTATGAGGCCATGTGGAAGGGGATCAAGGCGGTGAAACCCGGCGCAACGCTTGGGGACATTGGCCACGCCATTCAGTCGCACGTTGAAGGCAACGGCTACAGCGTGGTGCGCGAATATTGCGGACACGGTGTGGGTAAAGAGATGCACGAAGATCCGCAGGTGCTGCACTACGGCAAACCGGGTGAAGGCGCGGTGCTGAAAGAGGGAATGGTGTTTACCATTGAGCCGATGGTGAACCAGGGGGACAGCCGGATCAAAACCAAAAAAGATGGCTGGACGGTGGTCACCCGCGATAAAAAACTGTCGGCCCAGTGGGAGCATACCATTGCCGTTACAGCCGATGGTTTTGACGTCCTTACTCTGCGGCCTGACGAGACGATCCCGGATTAACCTCCGGGCTTTCAACATACCTGGAGAGCGGCTACTATAGCGCGTCTTTTTTCACAGGTACTGATATGCGTGTTTTACTGGCCCCAATGGAAGGCGTGCTCGATTCCCTCGTACGCGAACTTCTGACCGAGGTGAACGATTACGATCTCTGCGTGACGGAGTTTTTGCGCGTGGTCGATATGTTGCTGCCAGCAAAATCATTCTACCGACTCTGCCCGGAGCTGCATCGTCAGAGCCGTACCACCTCTGGCACGCTGGTGCGTATTCAGCTGTTGGGTCAGTACCCTGAATGGCTGGCGGAAAACGCCGCCCGCGCGGTTGAGCTTGGCTCGTATGGGGTTGATCTCAACTGTGGCTGTCCGTCTAAGCTTGTGAACGGCAGCGGTGGCGGTGCGACCTTGCTCAAAGATCCGGAGCTGATTTACCGTGGCGCGAAAGCCATGCGTGAAGCCGTGCCCTCGCATTTGCCGGTGACGGTAAAAGTGCGCCTGGGCTGGGACAGCGATGCACGGCAGTTTGAAATCGCCGATGCGGTGCAGCAGGCCGGGGCCACCGAGCTGGTGGTGCATGGCCGCACCAAAGAAGATGGCTATAAAGCCGAACGCATCAACTGGCAGGCAATTGGCGAGATCCGCAAAAGACTCACCATTCCCGTTATCGCCAACGGCGAAATCTGGGATTACGCCAGCGCGCAGGCCTGTCTGAAAGAGACCGGCTGTGATGCGGTGATGATTGGGCGTGGCGCCCTTAACGTGCCGAACCTCAGCCGGGTGGTGAAATACAATGAGCCACGCATGGCCTGGCCGGATGTCGTCACCTTACTGCAAAAATATACCCGCCTGGAAAAGCAGGGGGATACCGGTTTGTATCACGTCGCGCGGATTAAACAGTGGCTGAGTTATTTGCGTAAAGAATATTCTGAGGCGCTGGGATTATTCCAGGAGATCCGCACGTTACAGACATCGGCGGATATTGCACGCGTCATTCAGTCAAAATAATAAGCGTTAATTTGCTCACACTTTTTTAATATATAAAACAAATCCGGTTTTCAATGTGGCACGAGGGTGTTAAGGTGCCACTGTTTTCAACGCAGGATTGTTACTGGTTAACAGGCAAAACCTAAGCGTTCCACGGCACTCATCGCTGTGGAGCGCTTAGGTTTTTTTTTGCCTGTCATTTACGCAGGAGAGACATTTGCCTTAACGCGATACGCAGAAATAAAGCAGGACACCATTTGTGGTTATTGAATAACTGCACGGGCTGCTATTACCAAAATAAATTTAATGATGACAGGCGATATATAAATTGCCTGCGACCGGTTACGCACTAAATACTCAATCACAGGTTTAATTATGGCATATAAAAATATTCACTATAAGCTGTGCGCACTTGCCTTATTGACGGTTTCTCCTTTGTCGATGGCGCAGGAGTGGAACGGGACGGTGTTAGGTTTTGAAGCGCCGCCCGACCCGATCCTGGGCGATATGCTCGGCATTCGTAAGATCCTCAATGACAACGGGTTTACCTACAACCTGGGCTATCTGAATGAAATCGGCTGGAATGGCGGCGGCGGTTACAACCACGACTCCCATGTGGCCTATATTGACCAGTTTGCATTGACCTTCAATCAGGATCTGGAGCGCTGGACCGGCATCCCGGATGCACGCATCGAAGGGAATATCGTCAACCGTAATCACAACGACGATCTCACCACCAAACGTGTGCAGGATCCGCGCGTCAACTTTAACGACCTGACCCAGGAGAGTTGGGGAGGGCAGTCCATTACCCGTCTGGGCTGGCTGACCTTTGCCCGTAGCTTTGATGACCGTCGCCTGACCTGGCGTATCGGAATGATGAACAAGGTGCAAACCTTCGACCAAATCATCCCGTGTGATTTCCAGATGCTCTCCCAGTGCGGCGGGAAATCGGCCAACTCGCTGACCTGGAACAACTGGAACGTCCACACCTGGGGCACCACGCTTGAGTATAAAGTGACGCCAACCGTTACCTTAAAAGGCGGTGTGATGGAGCAAAACCCGGATGCCTCCAGCCGTAACCACGCCTGGAGCTGGTCAACGAAAGGCAGCCAGGGCGTCCTACTGCCGGTTGAAATCGAAGCCCGTCCGCTGATTAACGGGCTGCCGGGGGCGTACAACCTGGGCGTGGTGTTTACCAATGCGCCACAGGCTGACCTCTATCGCGGAAAATCGGGTGGTGCAGGGGCAAGTGACCCTGAAGGATACGAAGAGCATAACCGGACCTGGTTTATGTATGCCGGGCTGAACCAGCAGCTGACGCGGCATCAGGACGATCCCAATCGCGGTCTGAGCACCTCTGTCAGCATGAGCCTTGCCGATCAAAGCAGTAACTATATGCATCAGGTCTACGCCGCCTCGCTACGCTACCGCGGGCTGTTTGACGCCCGCCCGGATGACTGGATTGGCTTTGGTCTGACCTGGATTGATATGAGCAGCCAGTACGCGCGTAACCAGCGGTATCTGAATTCCCTGAGCGGTGTTTCTGACTATAACGATCCGGCGTATCACCCTGTTCCGGGTCACTCGGTGAACGGTGAATTCTATTATCGCTTCCGTCCGGTATCCTGGCTGGAACTACAACCGGGTATTCAGTACTGGCACCATCCGGGTGGGGTTGCCCGCACTCAGGATGCATGGGTAACCGAACTGAAAACCGTTGTGACCTTCTGATTAAACCGTAGCAAGTACGATCTGCGTCACGTTTTTGCTCGTGACACATTGAGGCTACGAATGAAACTGATAGAGTGCCAGAACTGGATTGTTACTGCTTAGGCAGGCAAAACCTGATTTTCTGGCATCTGCCGGAGGTCAGGTTTTTTTGTTTCTGGGGTTCCGATGAAAATCGCCAAAATTCTTAATAATAATGTGGTGGTTGTTCAGGATGAACGCGGGCGCGAACAGGTTGTGATGGGGCGAGGACTTGCCTTCCAGAAGCGCGTCGGTGAAGAGTTGGATACTGCGCTTGTCGAAAAAGTGTTTGCGCTGCAAAGTGACGAACTGGTGCGTCGGCTGGGGGAACTACTGAGTCAGATCCCGCTGGAAGTGATGACCACCTGCGACCGCATCATTGGACTGGCAGCGCAGCGGTTAGGGAAATTGCAGGACAGTCTGTATATCACCTTAACGGACCACTGCTACTTTGCGATTGAACGGCAAAAGAAAGGGCTGGCAATCAAAAACGTGCTGCTGTGGGATATTAAACGCCTGTATCCAAAAGAGTTCGAACTGGGGCAAGAGGCGCGGGCCATTATCGCCAAACGTCTGAATGTCGAACTGGCAGAGGATGAGGCCGGGTTTATCGCGCTGCATCTGGTGACCGCGCAGCTGAACAGCGAAATGCCGGAAGTGATGCACGTTACCCGGGTCATGCAGGAGATCCTGCAACTGGTGAAATACCAGCTGCACCTGGAGTACGACGAAGAGTCGTTAAGCTATCAGCGTTTTGTTACCCATCTGAAGTTCTTTGCCCAACGGATGCTCACCCGCACCGTGGTGGAAGACGATGATGTATCTCTGCATACGGCGGTGAAAGACAACTACGCGAAAGCCTGGAAGTGCGCCGAGAAAATCGCGCAGCATTTGCAGAAAAGTTATCAGCGCGAGCTGACAACCGAAGAAATTATGTTCCTCGCCATTCATATTGAACGGGTGAGAAAAGAGGGGCGTTAAGCCTCAAAATCTGGATTGTTACTGCATAACGCAGGCAAAACCTGAGCGCGGCCTTCGAAAGGAGGACGTTCTCGGGTTTTTTTATTTTTATACTCAGTCAACAGGTGCCTGCGGGCATCGGATGTAAGGAAATCGAGATGGAATACCAGGCTTTAGCGAAGGATATTCTCGGCCACGTTGGCGGTAAAGAGAACATCGTCAGTCTTGTCCATTGCGCCACCCGACTGCGCTTCAAACTGAAAGACAATCAAAAAGCGAACGCCGAAGGGCTGAAGAAAAATCCGGGCGTGATTATGGTTGTCGAAAGCGGCGGCCAGTTTCAGGTGGTGATTGGTAACCATGTGAACAGCGTCTGGAAGGCGGTACGAAGCGAAGCAGGGCTGACGGATGATACGCCCGTCGTGGAAGAGAAGGGTGAAAAAGGCAATCTGCTGGGGCGTCTGATTGACATCGTCTCCGGGATTTTCACTCCGTTTATCGGCATCCTGGCGGCTTCAGGGATCCTGAAAGGACTGCTGGCCCTGGCGGTGGTGTGCGGCTGGCTCACCACCGACAGCGGGACTTATAAAATCTGGTTTGCGGCCAGTGACGCGCTGTTCTTCTTCTTCCCGCTGGTGCTGGGCTACACCGCAGGGAAGAAGTTTGGCGGCAACCCATTTATCACCATGGTGATTGGTGGCGCACTGACACACCCACTGATGATCTCGGCGTTTACCGCCAGCCAGCAGCCGGGTGCGGTGGCTGATGCATTCCTCGGTATTCCGGTGACCTGGTTCAACTACAGTTCGTCGGTGATCCCGATTATCCTCGCGGCCTGGGTGAGCTGCTGGCTGGAAAAACAGAGCACGAAGCTTCTGCCGCCGTCGATGAAAAACTTCTTCGCGCCGCTGATCTGCTTAGGCATTACCGTGCCTCTGACCTTCCTGGTGATTGGCCCGCTGGCGACCTTGCTGAGTCAGATGCTGGCAAACGGCTACCAGTGGATTTACGTGCTGGCGCCGTGGCTGGCGGGCGCGGCAATGGGTGCGCTGTGGCAGGTCTGCGTGATTTTCGGTCTGCACTGGGGGCTGGTGCCGCTGATGATCAACAACCTGGCCGTGCTTGGCCACGATTCCATGCTACCGATGCTGTTGCCTGCGGTGTTCGGGCAAGTGGGGGCGGCGCTCGGTATCTTCCTGCGTACCCGTGATGCTCGCCAGAAAATGCTGGCGGGGTCGTCTGTCACGGCGGGGATTTTCGGGATTACCGAACCGGCGGTGTATGGCGTTAACCTGCCGCTGCGCCGCCCGTTTATCTTTGGCTGTGTGGCGGGGGCGATCGGTGGGGCGATTGTCGGCTTTAGCGATACCCATGTCTATTCGTTCGGCTTTGCCAACATCTTTACCATCGCGCAGATGATCCCGCCAGGCGGCGTGGATGCAACTCTGTGGGGCGGTATTATCGGTACAGTCGTGGCGCTGGTGCTGAGCTGCGGCCTGACGCTGGTGGCGGGGATGCCACGGCGTACCACGCAAGAAACGGCAGTACCGGCGAGCGTAGGCGAAAACGAAGTCTTGTCGCCGATGACCGGTACCGTGCTGGCGCTGGACCAGGTGCCGGACGCCACCTTTGCCAGCGGCCTGCTGGGCAGCGGTGCGGCCATCATTCCCGCGGATAACAAGGTAATTGCGCCGTTTGCCGGCGAGGTGGCCTCGCTGTTCCAGACCAAACATGCCATCGGCCTGCTCAGTGAAAGTGGCATTGAAGTGTTGATCCATGTGGGGATCGACACCGTGAAACTCGACGGCAAGCCATTTACCGCCCACGTGAAGGTGGGAGACAAAGTACAGCCGGGCGACCTGCTGCTGGAGTTTGATCGTCAGGCCATTCTTGATGCCGGATACGATCTGGCGACCCCGATTATTATCAGTAACAGCGACGAGTACCGCGAAGTGGTGACCGTGGCGGCGACGTCCGTCAATGCCGGAACCCCGTTACTCAGCGTAAGCCATCAATAACAGGAGAACGTGATGAAAACTTTCCCGGATGATTTTTTATGGGGCGGCGCGGTTGCCGCGAATCAGGTAGAAGGCGCTTACCTGACCGATGGCAAAGGGTTGTCCACCTCTGACGTCCAGCCGCAGGGGGTGTTTGGCCCGGTGGTGGAGCGCGTGGCGGGTGACAACGGCATTAAAGATGTGGCGATCGATTTCTATCATCGCTACCCGGAAGACATTGCCCTGTTTGCCGAGATGGGCTTTAGCTGCCTGCGTGTCTCTATTGCCTGGACGCGTATCTTCCCGAATGGGGATGAACAACAGCCAAACGAAGCGGGCCTGGCGTTTTACGACAAGCTGTTCGACGAACTGGCCGCGCACAACATCACGCCGCTGGTCACCCTGTCGCACTATGAAATGCCGTGGGGACTGGTGAAGCAGTATGGCGGCTGGGGCAGCCGTCAGGTGATTGGTTTCTTCGAACGCTACGCCCGTACCGTGTTTGCGCGTTACAAAGAGAAAGTCAAACTGTGGCTGACCTTCAACGAGATCAACATGTCGCTGCACGCGCCAATGACCGGTGTTGGCCTGCCGGAAACCAGCAGTAAAGGCGAGGTGTATCAGGCTATTCACCACCAGCTGGTGGCCAGCGCGCTGGCGGTAAAAGCCTGCCATGACATTATTCCTGACGCCAGAATTGGCAACATGCTGCTGGGCGGCCTGATGTATCCGCTGACCTGTAAACCAGAAGATGTGCTGGAAGCACTTCAGGAAAACCGCGCCTGGCAGTTCTTCGGCGACGTACAGTGCCGTGGCGCTTATCCGGGCTACATGCTGCGTTTCTTCCGTGATAATGGCATCCAACTGGAGATTACCGATGCGGATCGCGATGCGCTGAAATCGACCATCGATTTTATCTCGTTCAGCTATTACATGACCGGCTGTGTGACCACCGATGAAGAGCTGAACCAGCAGGCGCGCGGCAATATCCTGAGCATGGTGCCAAACCCGCACCTCGCAAGCTCTGAGTGGGGCTGGCAGATTGACCCGGTTGGCCTGCGCACCCTGCTGAACGTGCTGTGGGATCGCTATCAGAAACCGCTGTTTATTGTGGAAAACGGTCTGGGTGCGAAAGACAAACCGGATGCTGAAGGCGTGGTGCAGGACGACTACCGTATCAGCTATCTCAACGATCACCTGGTCCAGGTGCGTGAGGCGATTGACGACGGCGTTGAGGTGATGGGCTATACCAGCTGGGGGCCAATCGACCTGGTAAGCGCCTCTAAAGCGGAACTGTCTAAACGCTACGGCTTTATTTATGTCGACCGTGACGATAGCGGAAAAGGGACGCTGGCGCGCAGCCGTAAGAAAAGTTTCCACTGGTATAAAGAAGTGATTGCCACAAAAGGCGCGTCACTGAAAGTGTAAAACACTGGTTATTAACCCGGCAGATTTTATTTCTGTCGGGTTAATAATTAGTTTGGATATTAAATATATTTAATTAATTTGTCCGCTGAATATTTTTCTAAACGTGAATTTGTATAACAAATTACGGATTGCCACGGTTTCCTAAAAAAAAGAAGTTTTACAGGGGTAATTTGCGCCTTTATTTTTTGAGTGAATGGCGTAATGAAATCGTCTCTTTTTATATCTCTGAGTGCTCCTCTTTTATTCATTCTTACTGCCTGCGCACCGCAACATTCCACGGTAGCCCCCATCGGAACACAAGCGGTAAACGCGACGGTGGCAACACAACTTAGCCATACCGACTGGCCGAAAAGTGAATGGTGGACAGCCTATGGCGATCCGCAGCTTAATGCGCTGATTACGAAGGCCCTGAATGATGCGCCAGATATGCAAATCGCCCGGCAGCGCATTACGCTTGCGGAAGCGCAGGCTAAAGCCACCATGGCCGCCGACGGCCCGCAGATCGATTTATCCGCAGATGTCGAACGGCAAAAAATGTCCGCCGAAGGGTTAATGGGGCCCTTCGCGATAACCGATCCGGCCGCAGGCACTACCGGGCCGTGGTATACCAACGGCACCTTTGGCGTGACGGCGGGCTGGGACCTGGATCTGTGGGGTAAAAACCGCGATCTCGTTGAGGCGCGTATCGGTAAGGTTAACGCCCAGAAAGCCGAGCTGGAACAGACCCGGCAACTGCTGGCCAGCAGCGTGGCAAGGCTTTACTGGGAGTGGCAGACCGAGTCGGCGATCAACAGCGTGTTAAGCGACATCAGGCAGGAACAAAATTCGATTATCTCGGCGGATAAAGAGCTTTATCAGCACGGGATCACCTCATCCATCGAAGGGGTGGAGACGGATATCAACGCCAGCAAAACCGATGAACGCATTGCCGAAGTGAGCGGTAAGATGAAGGTTATTGAAGCGAGACTACAGGCGCTGACTAACTCGTCGTCGATAAAGCTGGCGCGTCATGATTTACCTGCGGTTGAGGCCTCGTTACCCTCAACGCTGGGTTATGAGTTGCTGGCACGTCGCCCGGATCTTCAGGAAGCACACTGGTACATTGAAGCGTCCATGAGCAATGTTGATGCCGCCAAAGCGGCCTTCTACCCGGACTTCAACCTGATGGCGTTCCTGCAACAGGATGCCCTGCACCTGAGCGACCTGTTCCGCCATTCTGCACAGCAGATGGGCGTCACCGCCGGGTTTACGCTGCCCATCTTCGATAGCGGCCGGCTTAATGCCGGGCTGGATATTGCCCAGGCGCAAACCAACCTGAGCATTGCCGATTACAACAAAGCGGTTGTGGATGCGGTCAATCAGGTAGCGCGAACCGCCAGTGAAGTTGAAACGCTGGCCCACAAAAATCAACAGCAGCAGAAAGTGGAACACGATGCCGCGCGGGTGGTGAACCTTGCACAGGCCCGCTTTAGCGCCGGGTTGATTGCCGGTTCACGCGTCAGCGAGGCCAAAATCCCCGCATTACAGGAACACATTGCCGGGCTGACCCTGAAAGGGCAGTACCTTGACGCATCGCTCCAGCTGACCTCCGCGCTGGGTGGGGGCTATCACCACGGGTAACAGCAACGGCGGGAGCGCATTTTCACTCCCGCTTATTTTCCCGACGTTTGAGCCAAATCCGTACGGCAATCACCGCCCCAACCACCAGAATCAACCATGCCCAGTGTTTAACGTGCTGATCAAGATTGTGCAGCCATGGACCAATGACCTCACCGCCGAGATAACCCAGCGTGGTAAAGATCAACGCCCACCCAATGGCGCCAAGGATATTTAACGGCAGGAAAATTTTAGGCGGCAGGCGGCTGGCGCCAATCAGGATCGGCCCGATAATACGAAAGCCGTACATAAAGCGCGTGCCAATCACAAACAGGTACGGATGACGCTGGATGAGTCGCTGGGCACGGCGGATTTTCTTACGGTGTTTTGAAAAACGTTGCAGCAGGGCAGGGCCGTAGCGCAGCCCCAGAAAATAGAGCAGCTGATCGCCAATCATGCCGCCCAGTGCCACGGCGGCCACCACCAACGGGAAACGTAATAATCCCTGATGCGCGATCACACCGCCAAGCAGCGTGATGGTTTCGCCTTCAGCCACGCTGCCTATCACCAGCGCTGCGTAGCCGTACTGTTCAATCAGACCATTGATATCCATAAAGTCAGCGTAGTCTCCCTGCCAGTGCCTGCATTAATCATATACCCCATGAATCAATATTGGTGCAATGAATGCAGATTGCACCAGGCGGCATTTTTAGCGTTGTACATAAAATAATCTGAAGCCTGCATTATACTTGAAGTATCGCTGACGGGCCGACAACAAGGGGGCGCTATGAACCATGTCTGGGGACTCTTTTCCCATCCCGACCGTGAAATGCACGTGATAAGAGGCGAGAACGAAACGATTGCGCATCACTACACGCATCACGTGCTGCTGATGGCGGCAGTGCCGGTGATCTGCGCATTTATCGGCACCACGCAAATTGGCTGGAACTTCGGTGATGGCACCGTTGTGAAGCTTAACTGGTTTACCGGGCTTTATCTCGCCGTCCTGTTCTACGGCATTATGCTGGCAGGGGTGGCCGTCATGGGGCGTGTCATTCACTGGATGGCACGTAACTATCCGCAACGCCCGTCGCTGGCACACTGTATGGTATTTGCCGGATATGTCGCGACCCCGCTGTTCTTAAGCGGTATTGTTGCGCTCTATCCACTGGTCTGGCTGTGCGCGCTGATCGGTACTGTTGCTCTCTTTTACACAGGTTATCTGCTGTATCTGGGGGTTCCAACCTTCCTCAATATCAACAAAGAAGAGGGGCTTAGCTTCTCCAGTTCAACACTCGCAATTGGTGTGCTGGTGCTGGAAGCCTTACTTGCCCTGACAGTTATTCTTTGGGGTTATGGATATCGTCTCTTTTAAGTTCACTGCATTGCTGGCGTAAATGCCAGCAATGCAGCATCTGTTCATGATTCTTCGCTGGCGACAAAGCACGGTGACCGCTATGATGCCGAAGCCAGCCTGTGCTTATCCTTCAACACAGGCGGTGTACGTCATTACGTGCGTGAATAATTATCAGAAGTCTCACCATGCTGAAATTCCGAGTTTCTTTACTTAGCCTTGCGCTGATCCTGGGCGCATCTGTTGCTGTGCCAGCGTTAGCCAAAACGCCCGCAGTGACCACCGCTGCACAGCCGGAAATTGCCTCCGGCAGCGCGATGATTGTTGATCTGAACACCAACCAGGTGATCTACGCCAGCCACCCGGATCTGGTGCGCCCGATCGCGTCAATCACCAAATTAATGACCGCGATGGTGGTGCTTGATGCACGACTGCCGCTGGATGAAAAACTGAAGGTAGACATTAGCCAGACGCCAGAAATGAAAGGGATTTACTCTCGCGTGCGTCTGAACAGCGAAATCAGCCGTAAGAATATGCTGTTGCTGGCGCTGATGTCCTCTGAAAACCGCGCGGCGGCGAGCCTGGCTCACCATTATCCGGGCGGTTATGACGCGTTTATTCGCGCAATGAATGCAAAAGCCAAATCGCTCGGCATGACTAACACCCATTATGTTGAGCCTACCGGGCTGTCGATTCGCAACGTCTCTACCGCACGCGATTTGACGAAGCTGCTGATTGCCAGCAAACAGTATCCGCTGATTGGCCAGCTCAGCACCACGCGTGAAGAGATGGCAACCTTTGCCAACCCTGCGTATACGCTGCCGTTCCGCAATACTAACCATCTGGTGTATCGCGAAAACTGGAATATCCAGTTAACCAAAACGGGCTTTACCAATGCGGCGGGTCACTGTCTGGTGATGCGTACCGTATTTAACGGTAAACCGGTGGCGCTGGTGGTGATGGATGCGTTTGGCAAATATACCCACTTCGCGGATGCAAGCCGCCTGCGTACCTGGATTGAAACCGGGAAAGTACAGCCAGTGCCGGCTGCGGCACTGAGTTACAAAAAGCAGAAAGCTGAACAGATGGCAACTGCGCAAAACGACTGAGTCGTTTGTCTGTGCCGGGTGGCGGCTTCGCCTTACCCGGCCTACAAAACCGTAGGTCCGGTAAGCGTAGCGCCACCGGGCAACAGCGGCTTATTCCGGCAGCGTCCAGTCACCATCGTTCAGTGAGCGCTGCATAATAATCGTATCGCGCCAGTCACCTTTTTTATAACCCACACTGCGCAACTGCCCGACCACCTCGAAGCCATGTTTTTTATGCAATCGCAACGAGCCGGGGTTGTTATTTCCGTCGCCGACAACGGCGATCATTTGCCGCCACTGCCCCTCTTCACAACGCGCAATCAGAGCGTCCATCAGCGCCGTGCCAAAACCGCGACCTGTGGTGCTGGCATCCACATAGATAGATTCTTCAAGGGTATATCGGTAGGCCTGACGTGGGCGATAAGGGGTAGCATAGCAATAGCCCACCACAATGCCGCGATACAGCGCTACCAGCCACGGCAGACCGCTGTCAGCAACACTTTTCATTCGCTGGCGCATTTCGTCAATCGCAGGGGGGACTTCCTCGAACGACGCGCGTCCGTGAAGCACATGCCAGGCATAGATAGCCGAGATAGCGTGCACATCGTCGGGTAGTGCATCGCGCACTTCAACTTCGGTTTCGGATAAAATTTCGACGGCCGACATGGTGTGCTGGCTCCTCGTCATAAAAAGCCGGAGAAACGTTTCTCCGGCGTCGGTGATTTACTCTAGTACGATTGAGGAACGCTTAACAATCTCTTAAAAATGGCTGTACACATTAATCAATGTGTTGTGTATCAGGATCCACGGTTTCAGCCCGCTCTTTCCAGTGTTTATGCCGTGTAGTTTTACCAATGCCGGGGTTCATACTGTTAGTTGGGTCGTTCTCGCGATAAAAACGCTTTAACGTTTCCGGTGCTTTATACAGATGCCCGACGTTATGTTCGGCAGGATATTGCGCGCCACGCTCATGTAACAGGGCGAGCATTTGCTCTTTCAGCTCATGCGCGTCCACCCCTTTTTTGACAATGTAATCCTGATGGAAGACATAACACATAAAGTGGCCGTAATAGAGCTTATGTACCAGCTTGCTATCAATTTCCGGCGGCAGATGCTCATACCATTGGGTGTCGTTACGGCGCAGGGCAATATCCAGCGCCAGAATATCTTCCACCTCTTCAGCGTGAACGGCCTGATAACGAATCGCTGCGCCCGCTGCGGCAAAACGGTGCAGGAAGGCTTTGCTGCCTTCTTCTGGCGTACAGGCAAAGAAATCACCCTCGGCGGTTTTGAAGAATTCCGTCAGCCAGGTTTGCGCCTCTTCGATGCCATCCCCGGCCATTTTCAGCAACAGGTGGTGCTCGTATTTATCGCGCCAGGTCTTCATCCGCTCCGGTAAATGTGCCGGGAAGACGTTGCCCAGTTTCTGCATAAAACGGTCGGTGAAGTGGGGCTTGAACAGCGACACTTTATCGAGCATCGCGTCGGTGCGGCCCTTCATGGTGAAGAAGAATGGCATTTTGTCGGTGCCGAGTTTGTCGATCATCAGGAAGGTGTCCTTCCCGTAACGCTCGGCGATGTCGTAAATATCCCGGTGCATATACTCGCCCGCCACTGGCAGGTGGGTGAATTCCCCCAGAATATGACGACGGATCTCGGTCAACACGTCCGGCTGATTGGTGCCGATATAAAACACCTGCTGTTTTTTCTCTGCCGGGAAGGTGTCCAGACGCACCGCAAATACCGCCAGTTTGCCTGCGCAGCCGGAAGACTCAAACAGCCTGTCCGGGTCGGCGTTGTAGCGCGCTGGTGTATCGGCGTCGATATCTCGCACGCGTGTTACGTAGTCATGATCGTGGGCGTGGCGGCCATCATGCTGAACGTCGGTGTCTTTTACACGGTCATCATCGAGCTTGCTGAGGATCTGTTCCGGGGTCACACCCAAATCAATCCCCAGATGGTTAACCAGCGTCAGCTTGCCGTTTTCATCAATACGGGCATATAGCGACATTTCGGTATAGGCAGGGCCGCGCTGCACCAGTGAGCCGCCGGAGTTATTACAGATGCCGCCAATAACCGAGGCGCCAATACAGGAGGAACCAATCACCGAATGCGGTTCGCGTCCCAGCGGCTTCAGGGCTTTTTCCAGTGAATAAAGCGTGGTGCCCGGGAAGGCGAGGACCTGTTCGCCTTTGTCCAGCAGGTGCAGTTTGTCCAGGCGCAGGGTGCTGATTATTACGATGTCGCGATCGTAATCGTTGCCGTTTGGCGTCGAGCCTTCGGTCAGGCCGGTGTTGGCAGCCTGCATCAGTATAATCTTGTCGGCATCGACGCAGACGCTTAGCACACGCCACAGTTCCAGCAGCGTGCCGGGGAACACCACCGCCAGCGCATCGCCCTGTCCGGAACGAAAGCCCTTGCGGTAGCGGGCCGTTTTGGCCGGGTCGGTGAGCAGGTGAGAGTGACCAACCAGGCGCGACAGTTCGTTAATAAAAGTATTGTTATCGTAGGTTCGAACAGAAGACATCTTCCACTCCTTGTGGTGGGGCAAATTTCTCGCTGTAAAGCATAGCGCGATAAACTGTTAAGTGGTCGAGTATTCATGAGAAAAATCAGAGAATAACCCTGCAAGGTTCAGAGGGTTTGTGGCAAACTGCGCTTTTCGCACGGTTTGGCCGAGATCTTCCGGCGGTTATTGATGAGAGAGTAAAACAACATGAAATGGCTTTGTTCTGTAGGGGTCGCCGTCAGTCTGGCGTTACAACCTGCACTGGCAGATGATTTGTTTGGCAATCACCCGCTAACGCCGGAAGCTCGTGATGCATTTGTCACTGAATTGCTCAAGAAGATGACGGTCGATGAAAAAATCGGTCAGCTTCGTCTTATCAGCGTTGGCCCGGATAACCCGAAAGAGGCCATCCGCGAAATGATTAAGGATAGCCAGGTCGGGGCGATTTTTAACACCGTCACCCGCCAGGATATCCGTAAAATGCAGGATCAGGCGATGGAACTCAGCCGCCTGAAAATCCCACTGTTCTTCGCCTATGACGTGCTGCACGGCCAGCGTACCGTCTTCCCGATTAGCCTGGGCTTAGCCTCCTCATTTAACCTCGATGCGGTCAAAACCGTCGGGCGCATTTCTGCTTATGAAGCGGCGGATGACGGCCTGAACATGACCTGGGCACCGATGGTGGATGTCTCGCGCGATCCGCGCTGGGGGCGTGCTTCCGAAGGTTTTGGTGAAGATACTTATCTGACCTCGACGATGGGCAAAACCATGGTCGAAGCGATGCAGGGCAAAAGCCCGGCGGATCGCTATTCGGTCATGACCAGCGTCAAGCATTTCGCGGCTTACGGCGCAGTTGAAGGCGGGAAAGAGTACAACACCGTCGACATGAGCTCGCAGCGCCTGTTCAACGACTACATGCCGCCGTACAAAGCGGGCCTGGATGCAGGCAGCGGCGCGGTGATGGTGGCGCTGAACTCGCTCAACGGCACGCCTGCTACCTCGGACGCCTGGCTGCTGAAAGACGTGCTGCGTGACCAGTGGGGCTTTAAGGGCATCACGGTGTCTGACCACGGCGCGATTAAAGAGCTTATCAAGCACGGTACGGCGTCTGACCCTGAAGATGCGGTGCGTGTGGCGCTCAAGTCTGGCATTAACATGAGTATGAGCGACGAGTACTACAGCAAATACCTGCCGGGGCTGGTGAAGAGCGGCAAAGTGACGATGGCAGAGCTGGACGATGCCACCCGCCACGTGCTGAACGTGAAATATGACATGGGGCTGTTTAACGACCCGTACAGCCACCTGGGGCCAAAAGAGTCAGACCCTGTTGATACCAACGCTGAAAGCCGCCTGCACCGCAAAGACGCGCGTGACGTGGCACGCGAAAGCCTGGTGCTGCTGAAAAACCGTCTGGAAACGCTGCCGCTGAAAAAATCCGGCACTATCGCCGTGGTTGGCCCGCTGGCCGACAGCAAGCGTGATGTGATGGGAAGCTGGTCGGCAGCTGGTGTAGCCGATCAGTCCGTGACCGTTCTGACCGGCATTAAAAACGCCATCGGTGACAACGGTAAAGTGGTGTACGCCAAAGGGGCGAACGTCACCAACGATAAAGATATCGTCACCTTCCTTAATCAGTATGAAGAGGCGGTGAAAGTTGATCCTCGCTCGCCGAAAGAGATGATTGACGAAGCCGTGGCCGCTGCGAAGCAATCCGATGTGGTGGTTGCCGTTGTTGGGGAAGCGCAGGGTATGGCGCATGAAGCGTCCAGCCGCACTGACATCACCATTCCGCAAAGCCAGCGTGACCTGATTGCTGCGCTGAAAGCCACTGGCAAACCGCTGGTGCTGGTGCTGATGAACGGCCGTCCGCTGGCGCTGGTGAAAGAAGATCAGCAGGCTGACGCCATCCTGGAAACCTGGTTTGCCGGTACCGAAGGCGGTAACGCCATTGCCGATGTGCTGTTTGGCGATTACAACCCGTCAGGCAAGCTGCCGATGTCCTTCCCGCGCTCGGTTGGGCAGATCCCGGTTTATTACAGCCACCTGAACACCGGTCGTCCGTATAACGCTGACAAGCCGAACAAGTACACCTCGCGCTACTTCGACGAAGCTAATGGCCCGCTGTATCCGTTTGGTTATGGCCTGAGCTACACCACCTTCAAGGTTTCTGACGTGAAAATGTCTGCGCCAACACTGAAGCGTGACGGCAAAGTGACCGCCAGTGTAGAGGTGACCAACACCGGCAAACGTGAAGGGGCAACGGTTATCCAGATGTACGTTCAGGACGTCACTGCATCAATGAGTCGTCCAGTGAAACAGCTGCGCGGCTTTGATAAGGTGAGCCTGAAACCGGGTGAAACCAAAACCGTCAGCTTCCCGATCGATGTGGATGCACTGAAGTTCTGGAACCAGCAGATGAAATACGATGCTGAGCCGGGCAAATTCAATGTGTTTATCGGGGTGGATTCAGCTCGCGTGAATAAAGGCGAGTTCGAATTGCAGTGATTTTCCCGCCGCTCTCTCCTTTGGGGAGAGCGGACTGACAACCCCCGATCTGTTCTCATTCCTCCTGTTCCGTGACCCACAACGCAACTTTTCTTACTCCTCACTACAAAAATCCCCAAAACCCGCTTTTTTCCCCTCTCTGCGCCCCTGAAATGTGAGGTTTTTCACACTTCTTTTTTGCGCCCCGGGCGAAAACGTGAACAACATCAAAAGTGTCGGCAATGCCATCAGACAGGCGTGATGACCTTCACTCTTCGTATAAATTCCCGCTGATTGCGCCACGAGCGTGCGCTGAAATCCCCGTTTAATGCCTGTTAAATCAATACTGACAGGTAACGACATGAAACTCACATTAGAAAACGTCGAACTGGACCGTACCGGGGCTTCGCTCGTGACGGCGACCCTACAGGGCTTAATCGACGAGCTGGCGATATCCGGGGGTGGCACGCTGGTGGTCACGCCAGGCATCTATCTGACCGGAACCCTGGTATTGTCCTCACATATCACGCTGCATCTGGAAGCTGGTGCCCGGCTGCTTGCCAGCCATCGCGAAGAGGATTACCAGGCGGCAGTGACGCAAAGCATGGCAGAGCTTTCGCACATGGCGCTGATATACGCCCGTGATGCCCGCGGCGTGACGCTAAGCGGAGCGGGCTGTATTGACGGGAACGCCACTGCCTGGTTTGAGCCGCAGGCAGATGCGCAGGGGTATCGCCAGCCGAAAACCCAACGTCCTCGTCTGGTGGTGTTCGAAAGTTGCGAGCAGGTGCGTATCAGTAATATCACCCTGTATGACTCACCCATGTGGACCGCCCATCTGGTGAGCTGCAACCACGTCTTTATCCGTAATCTCACCATCGATAACGACCTGACGCTCTCCAACACCGACGCGCTGGATATCGACAGCTGCCAGCATGTACACATCAGTGACAGCTATTTCAGCGCCGCTGATGATGGCATCTGCCTGAAAACAACCGCCAAAGCGCCTGAACTCCAGCAGCCAATTTATAACGTCACGGTGAATAACTGCATTATTCGCTCTAAAAGTTGCGCCATTAAAGTCGGGACTGAAACCCACGCGGACATCCGCAATATTGCCGTCAACAACTGTGTGATTTTTGAATCCAATCGCGGCATCGGCCTGGTGTCACGCGATGGCGGCGCGTTCAGCCAGATGGTCTTTAGCAATATCCTGTTTGATTGCCGTCATGGTGATCCCTGTCACTGGGGGAAAGCCGATCCGGTCTTTGTCTCCCTGCGTTACCGCGCGCCGGATATCCGTCCTGGCAACATCAGTCAAATCACCTTCTCCGGCCTGAATGGCGTGGGCGAGGGCGCCATCAATCTTCACAGTGAAATACCCGATGCCATTTCCGGTATCACCTTCAGCGGAGTGACCTTCAACCAGATTTGTGGGCCGTCAGACGAACAGGGCTGCTACGACGTGCGCCCGCCGTGTAACCCGGAACGGCCAACCGGAATGGGGCTGGACAACGCCTATAAGGTGAACCCCGATACCGGGCGCGCCCACGGTGTAGAGCGTTATCCGCAAGGGCTACCTGCGATTTTCGCCAGCGGTGTCAGTCGGCTGCAATTAAGTGATTTACACATAACGCGTCCTTCACCGCTGCCTGAGGGTTGGGATGTTGAGGAAATCCGGGTTTAACACGGTAAATTCAGGGGATAAAAATGATAAAAAAAATACGTGAAATAAAGCTGCGTAACTATGTCTGTTACGGGCTGGCGGATGTGATTGGTTCTGGGGCCTTTACGCTTGTCAGCGCCTGGCTTTTGTTCTTCCTGACCACATTTTGCGGCCTGACGCCTCTCCAGGCGGGGTCGCTGTTTGCAGTGGCAAGGATTGTCGATGTGATTATGTGTCCGGTTATCGGTTATGTTTCCGATAACTTCCATAAAACCCGACTCGGACGTCGGTTTGGTCGCCGCCGTTTCTTCCTGCTGGCCAGTATTCCGCTGGTGTCGGTCTACAGCCTGCTGTGGGTAGAAGGGTTCAATTACTGGATGTATCTGCTGTTCTATATCCTCTTTGAAATCGTCTACACCATGATAATTATCCCGTACGACACGCTGTCGGCGGAGATGACCTCTGATTTCAAAAAACGCTCAAAACTGACCAGCGCCCGCATGTACATTGCCCAGTTGGCCGGGTTTGCGGCGGCATTCCTGCCCGGACGGCTGGTGGGTTACTTCGGCCAGGACTCTTCGGATTCCTTCTTCTACACCGGGGCCATTTTCACCGTGTCGTTCATGATAGTGCTGTTCTTTGTCTATTTCGGCACCTGGGAGCGCTCGCTGGAAGAAATACAGCAAAACGAGCACCACGCGCAAGACGAGGAAAAGGAGCCGTTTGGGACCCGCATTTTTCATATCTACTACGATTTTGTCTCCACGCTTAAGATAAAGACCTTCCGTTCGCATCTGGGTATGTACCTTGGCGGCTCAGTTGCACAGGACATCTTCAACTCGGTATTCACCTATTTTGTGGTCTTCGCGATGATGACCTCATCCGTGATGGCCTCTAACCTGCTGGGGGTGATCAACGGCCTGCAATTCTTTGGCGTTGGTATCGCCACCTGGCTGACGCTGCGCTTCTCGCCTTCCCGGGCTTTCGCCACTCAGGCCACCATGGCGCTGGTCGCTTTTGCTCTGTTTGTTTCGGCGTACATCAGCGGCGTGGGTGGAATGACCCTTCTGTATGTGGGCGCTGCGGTTGCCGGTCTGGCGCGCGGGGGGATTTATGCCATTCCGTGGAACAACTACACCTTTGTGGCCGATGTGGATGAAATCCTTACCGGGAATCGTCGTGAAGGGATCTTTGCCGGGTTTATGAGCCTGCTGCGCAAAGCTTCTCAGGCGCTCTCGATCTTCCTGGTCGGGGTCGCGTTGCAGATGTCGGGCTTCGTCTCCGGGCAGAGCGCTCAGCCGCAGTCAGCTATCAGCATGATCATGATTATCATGATTGCCCTGCCGGTTGCCCTCACCCTGTGGGGGATTTGGTCTGCCTTCCAGTTCAGGGTGAACAGCCGTACGCACGCCATTCTGAACGAGGAAGTCGCGCGTCTGAAACAGGGCGGCAGTAAGGCCACCGTGAGCACAGAAAACCGGGCGGTGATCGAAAGCCTGACCGGGATGCCATACGAACATTGCTGGGGTGAAAACACCGTCGGCTACCTCAATCGCAAGCGGATGCTTGCCCGCAAACTGGCCGGGCAACTGGAAAACGCCTGACTTTCTGATTTGGCCGGGCTCGTGCGCCCGGCCTGCTTAAGATGAACTGACATGACAGAACACAGTATGATTATCCAGCAGGGGATCTGGGCCCGGTTAGGGCTGCCCCGTGAGTTGTGCTGGGGATTTTTTGGCATTTTCTTGTTTATTACCGGGGCGACTATCGAACAAAGCTGGCTCGCCTCTTTGTTACAGCACCGTGGGTTTGATGCGGTGCATATCAGCCTGCTTTCGTCGGTCTTTGGCTTGTGTGTGGCGCTGGTGTCGTGGTTCTCCGGCATTGGTGCGGGCGTGCTTGGGCTGCGTCGTCTGATGTGGGCCGCTACGCTGATTTACTTTATTGGCTCTATTCCGTTTATCGGCTGGGCGCTGCCGCAGGGGCATTACCCGCTGATGGTGGCGAGCTACGCCCTGCGCGGCGTGGCGTATCCTCTGTTTGCCTATTCGTTTCTGGTGTGGGTCAACCAGCGCTGTGAGCCAGGTATTCTTGGCCGCGCGGTCTCCTGGTTCTGGATTGCCTTCGGCGTGGGGATGACCATTGTCGGGCCGTGGTATTCCGGCATGATGTTGCCTGTTATCGGCGAAACCGCCACGCTGCTTAGCGGCTTTGTATTTGTGGTGCTGGGGGCGTTTTGCGCGCTGGTACTCAACCGCGACCGCCCGCAGTGGCAGCACGAGGGCAGGCTTGGCACCGCTCTGGCGGAAGGATTACTGGTGCTGGTACGCGAGCCAAAAATGCGCCTTGCGGTTATCGTCAAAACCATCAATGACATCGGCAAGTTCTCGCTGGTGATCCTGATGCCGGTCTACCTGCCGCGCTTTGGTTTCAGCATCGCCCAGTGGCTGGGTATCTGGGGGCTGGTGAACGTGGTCAATATCTTCGCCAACTACTTCTTCGGCTGGCTTGGGGACACTATCGGCTGGCGCAAGACGGTGGTCTGGTTCTCGGGCACGCTGTGCGGGCTGGCGATGCTTGCCGTCTGTTACGCGCCGGTGTGGTTTGGCAACAGTGAAACGGCCCTGTTTATGGCGCTGGTGTTATATGCCATTGGTCTTGGGGCGTTTGGCCCGCTGAGCGCGCTGATACCTTCTCTGTTACCTCACAATAAAGGGGCGGCCATCTCCTGCCTGAATCTGGGCTCCGGGTTAAGTAATTTTGTCGGGCCGCTGATTGTCACACTCTGCGTTGTCCCGCTTGGTGTGGAGGGCACGTTATGGGTGATCGCCATTCTCTATTTTGCCGCCAGCCTGCTGAGTGTGCCGCTGACCTTACCGGAAGAAGGCTGAATTCTGGTTTTTAGGCTACGCTTTTCTCTCAAGCCTATGAAAAAGGCGGCAAAATAATGAGGAAAGCCCAATGACGATTGCAAAGGGGATCACTGGCTCAGCGGTACTTCTGGCAGCGCTGAGCCTGCCGCTACAGGCGGCGGAGCCGGTGAAAGTTGGTTCTAAGATTGATACCGAAGGTGCGCTGCTTGGCAATATCATCTTGCAGGTGCTGGAAAGCCACGGTGTCAAAACGGTCAATAAAGTACAGCTTGGCACAACGCCCGTTGTGCGTGGTGCTATTACTTCTGGCGAGCTGGATATCTACCCTGAATATACCGGCAACGGGGCCTTCTTCTTCAAAGATGAGAACGATCCTGCCTGGAAAAATGCGCAGGCCGGCTATGAAAAAGTCAAAAAGCTGGATGCGGATCAGAACAAGCTGGTCTGGCTGACCCCAGCGCCTGCCAACAACACCTGGACCATTGCCGTGCGCAAAGATCTTGCCGAAAAAGGCAAGCTGACGTCGCTTGACGATCTGAGTCGTTACCTCAAAGAGAAGGGCGACTTTAAGCTCGCCGCGTCCGCTGAGTTTATCGAGCGGCCAGACGCGCTTCCGGCGTTTGAAAAAGCCTATGACTTTAAGCTTGATCAGAGCCAGTTGCTCTCTCTGGCCGGGGGCGATACGGCAGTGACCATCAAAGCAGCGGCGCAGCAAACCTCCGGGGTGAATGCCGCTATGGCCTACGGGACCGATGGCCCGGTTGCGGCGCTTGGCCTGCAAACCCTGACCGATCCGAAAGGCGTTCAGCCAATTTATGCTCCAGCACCTGTCGTGCGTGAAGCCACGCTGAAGGCGTACCCGGAGATTGGCGCGTGGCTCAAACCGGTCTTTGAAAAACTGGATGAGAAAACGCTGCAACAGCTCAACGCCAGTATTGCCGTCGAGGGGCTGGATGCCAAAAAAGTGGCTGCCGACTTCCTGAAACAACAAGGGCTTGCGAAGTAACAGGACAGGGCTGTGCCAATAAAATGTCATAACCGCGTTCTGCTGATGCTGACCGGTGTCGCTATCGTGGCCGTTGCGCTTCCGTTTGTGAATGTCGCGCCTAACCGCCTGGTGTCAGGTGAAGGGCGCGCGCTCTGGCAGGTCTGGTCATTTACGCCGCTGCTGCTGGCAGGGGCGCTGGGCGCGATTATTGCGTTATCGCTCTGGCAAGGACGTGCGGCCCAGTGGCTGACGCTTATCCTCTGCGAAGCGCTGTTTATTGTGTTGTTCTGGGGCGCAGGCCTTGCGGCAACGCAGATGGTTTCTGCCGAAAGCCCGCTGGCGCGAACCTCTGTGGGGAGCGGCCTGTGGCTGTGGCTTGCGCTCTGTCTGCTGGCAAGCAGTGATGCCATTCGGCGTCTTACGCCGCACGCCGTCTGGCGCTGGGTGCTAAATGCGCAGATCTGGTCTATCCCGCTATTGCTGCTGTTCAGCGGTGCGCTGGATAACCTCTCATTGTTAAAAGAGTATGCCAACCGCCAGGATATCTTTGATGATGCCCTGGCCCAGCATCTGACCCTCCTGTTCGGGACGCTGTTCCCGGCGCTGCTGCTGGGGTTGCCGTTGGGGATATGGTGTTATCGCCATCCCGCGCGGCAGGGCGCGGTCTTTGCACTGCTGAACGTCATTCAGACCATCCCGTCCGTGGCGCTGTTTGGCCTGTTGATTGCACCGCTGGCAGGCCTGGTCAAATCATTCCCGCTGCTTGCTTCACTCGGCATCGCCGGTACGGGATTAACCCCTGCACTGATTGCGCTGGTGCTGTACGCGCTCTTGCCGCTGGTTCGCGGTGTAGTGGCGGGGCTAAGCCAGGTTGCACCGAATGTGCTGGAAAGCGCGCAGGCGATGGGAATGAGCACGCGCCAGTGCTTCTGGAAGATACAACTGCCCATCGCGTTACCGCTGCTGCTGCGCAGCCTGCGGGTGGTGGCCGTGCAGACGGTAGGGATGGCGGTGATCGCGGCGTTGATCGGCGCAGGCGGGTTTGGCGCACTGGTATTCCAGGGCTTGCTCAGCAGCGCACTGGATTTAGTGCTGCTGGGCGTTGTTCCGGCGATTGCCCTGGCGGTGGTGGTGGATGCGCTGTTTGCCCTATGGCTCGCGCTGCTCAGGGGGAGGGAGAATGATTGAATTCCACAATGTAAGTAAAACCTTTGCGGGGCGTCCGGCGGTAAGCCATCTGAATCTGCATTTTGAGGAGGGGGCCTTTTCCGTGCTGATAGGCACCTCGGGTTCGGGAAAATCCACCACGCTTAAGATGATCAACCGGCTGGTGGAGCACGACAGCGGCCTGATCCGTTTTGCCGGTGAAGAGATCCGCAGCCTGCCGGTGCTCGAGCTTCGCAGACGAATGGGATACGCCATCCAGTCTATTGGCCTGTTTCCGCACTGGACGGTGGCGCAGAACATCGCCACCGTACCGCAGCTGGAAAAATGGACACGGCAAAAAATCAATGCGCGTGTGGATGAGCTGATGGCGCTGCTGGGGTTAGAGCCTGTCCTGCGTGACCGTTATCCGCATCAGCTTTCCGGCGGGCAGCAGCAGCGGGTTGGCGTGGCGCGGGCGCTGGCTACCAATCCGCAGGTGCTGTTGATGGATGAACCTTTCGGTGCGCTGGATCCGGTGACGCGTAGCGCATTGCAGGCGGAGATGACCCGTATTCATCGTATTCTGGGGCGCACGATAATCCTCGTGACCCACGATATTGACGAGGCGCTTCAGCTAGCCGACCGGCTGATACTGATGGACAACGGCGAGGTCATTCAGCAGGGCACGCCGCTTGAGATCCTCACGCGCCCGGCGAACGATTTTGTGCGTGAGTTTTTTGGCCGTAGTGAACTGGGCGTGCGCCTGCTTTCGCTGCGAACCGTCGGGGAGGCGATGCATCGGCAGGAGACGCAAACTGGTGGCGAACCGTTGCTGGAGCACATGAGCCTGCGCGATGCGCTATCGGCTTTTGTTGCCCGGCAGTGTGACGTTCTGCCAGTGGCGGACGCGCAGGGCAAACTCTGTGGCACGCTCTATTTTCGCGATCTGCTGGTGGGGGAGGTGGCGCGTGAAGTGGGTGCGTGATCCGCTTATCTGGCTGGTGCTGGTTTTTGCCGCACTGTCAATCCTGATGCCGCACAGCGCCAGGGTATTCAGCGCGCTTTTTCCCGGGCTGCCGCGCCCGGTCTACCAGCAGGAAAGTTTTATTAATCTGACGCTGGCGCACTTCTGGCTGGTGGCGGTTTCCAGTGTGCTGGCCATTGTGCTTGGCGTGGGCGCCGGGATTGTGGTCACACGGCCTTCGGGCCGGGAGTTTCGCCCGCTGGTTGAAACCATTGCCGCCATCGGCCAGACATTTCCGCCCGTAGCCGTGCTGGCGATCGCCGTCCCGGTGATAGGTTTTGGTCAGGAGCCTGCGATAATTGCCCTGATTTTATATGGCGTGCTGCCCATATTGCAGGGGACGCTAGCAGGGATTTCGGCCGTGCCCGCATCGGTGATGAGTGTGGCAGAAGGGATGGGAATGAGCGCCTTGCAGCGGCTGCGCAATGTTGAGCTGCCGTTGGCCGCCCCGGTCATTATTGCGGGGATCCGCACATCCGTAATTATTAACATCGGCACTGCGACCATTGCCTCCACGGTAGGGGCAAACACCCTGGGCACGCCGATCATTATCGGCCTAAGCGGATTTAATACGGCCTATATCGTTCAGGGGGCAGTGCTGGTTGCGCTCGCGGCCATTGTGGTTGACCACGGTTTCGAGCGTCTGGCGAATTACCTCAGCCGACACCGCCGCGAACAATAAACGAGTAACCTGCCAGCATAACACCGCCGATCCCGCTGACGGCCATCAGGACGAAAAGGGTGATCACGGCCAGTTTAGTTGCCTTCATAAATGTGCTCCTGTTGTTAACGGAGCAATTATACGGTGAAGCGTAGCTGTTAATGAACCATTAAATGCCGTTACGACTCATTCGGACCGAGCGAATAAACCGGGTAGCCGTGCTCGCGCCACTCCGTCAGCAGCTGTTGCTGTGAGGCTGTCGGGACTTCGCCACACCAGACCAGTAGCGTCTGTCCGTCAAAGAATTCGGGCCGAAGCTGGGCCAGAGAATGCGCCAGTACATCCACGCGCCAGCCCTGCTGTGTGGCTATCCACGCTTCCAGCCACAGACGGGTGGTATCATGCACATTCCAGCCAACGACCAGCGCATCTTTTCCGTTTTTGTTCCTTGCCGAGGCAAGGCAAACGGAAATGTAATTGATGAGTACGCCATCAAGCATACTCAGCAGCGCCTGCAAGGTGGACTGCTGGCACTGAAGACGGCGGCGTAATGGAATAAAAAGATGGGTAATCAGGGTTTGCGCAGGGTAGTCGCGCCCTTGCTCTTTAATCCACGCACGCAGGCGTTGCAGATTCCCCGCCTGCAACAGTCGCAGCAGGGTTTCTTGTTGTTCGCGCCAGATATGTTGTGTGTCAGGATCGTCCTGGCTGAGTAACGATTTAACTTTCCCTACCTGAACACCGTTGTCGATCCAGCTTTTGATCTCGCGGATCCGATCGATATCCGCATCATTAAACAGGCGATGACCACCGTCTGTTCTCTGCGGTTTCAGTAATCCGTATCGTCGTTGCCAAGCCCGTAGAGTAACGGGATTGATATCACAAAGGAGTGCCACTTCACCTATTGTGTAAAGCGCCATATTCGCCCCCTGGCTTACGCGTCCCCAGCTTAACTGTAGACCCAGAATGGTGAACCAGGAAGGATTGGCGACTTTTTGAACAAAGAATGCGAAGGTAACGTTATATTCAGCAAAAGATGTGATATCGAACACGAATTACACCTTTTTCGGTACGCTTCAAAGAAAGTTTAACCACATCAGTGTATGTTACGCGTTTTTAGAACGTGCGGTTTGCAAGTATGTACGAGTTTAACCTGGTGTTGCTGCTGCTTCAGCAGATGTGTGTTTTCCTTGTCATCGCCTGGTTGATGAGTAAAACGCGCCTGTTTATCCCGCTGATGCAAGTTACCGTACGCCTGCCGCACAAGCTGCTCTGTTACGTTACCTTCTCTATTTTCTGCATTATGGGGACTTACTTTGGTCTCCATATCGAAGATTCAATCGCCAATACGCGCGCCATCGGTGCGGTGATGGGCGGGCTGCTCGGAGGGCCTGTTGTTGGCGGCCTTGTCGGGTTAACTGGTGGCCTGCATCGTTATTCGATGGGCGGCATGACGGCGCTAAGCTGCATGATCTCGACGATCGTCGAAGGGCTGCTCGGCGGCCTGGTTCACAGCTACATGATTAAGCGCGGTCGCCCGGATAAAGTCTTTAGCCCCATTACCGCGGGTGCGATTACGTTTGTCGCAGAAATGGCGCAGATGGCAATTATTCTGCTGATTGCCCGCCCGTTTGAGGATGCGCTGCATCTGGTGAACAGCATCGCCGCCCCAATGATGGTGACGAATACCGTAGGCGCGGCGCTCTTTATGCGTATCCTGCTGGACAAGCGCGCCATGTTTGAGAAATACACCTCGGCGTTTTCCGCTACCGCTCTGAAGGTTGCCGCTTCTACGGAAGGCATTCTGCGCCAGGGGTTTAACGAAGAAAACAGCATGAAGGTGGCGCAGGTTCTTTATAAAGAACTGGATATTGGCGCGGTGGCGATAACCGACCGCGAGCGGCTGCTGGCGTTTACCGGAACAGGGGATGACCATCACCTGCCAGGCAAACCGATTTCGTCCACCTATACGTTACGTGCCATTGAAACCGGTGAAGTGGTGTATGCCGACGGTAACGAGGTGCCATACCGCTGTTCGCTGCATCCTCACTGCAAACTCGGTTCTACTCTGGTGATCCCGCTGCGTGGGGAAAACCAGCATGTGATGGGAACTATCAAATTGTACGAGGCAAAAAACCGGCTGTTCAGCTCAATCAACCGCACGCTGGGTGAGGGGATTGCGCAGCTGCTTTCGGCGCAGATCCTGGCCGGGCAATATGAGCGACAAAAAGCGCTCTTAACCCAGTCGGAGATCAAACTTCTTCATGCGCAGGTGAACCCGCACTTCCTGTTTAACGCCCTGAATACGCTAAAAGCGGTTATTCGCCGTGACAGCGACCAGGCCGCGCAGCTGGTGCAGTATTTATCGACATTTTTCCGTAAGAACCTCAAACGCCCTTCGGAAATTGTCACCCTGGCCGATGAAATTGAACATGTGAACGCTTATCTGCAAATCGAGCAAGCGCGTTTTCAGTCGCGGCTGCATGTGTCGTTATCCGTGCCGGACGAGCTGGCGTATCAGCATCTTCCGGCCTTTACCCTGCAACCTATCGTGGAAAATGCCATCAAACACGGCACGTCGCAGCTGCTGGGCATCGGGGAGATAACCATATCGGCCAGCTGTTTTAATCACCATCTGGTGCTGGATATTGAAGATAACGCCGGGCTCTATCAGCCAACCGCCTCGGGCGGATTAGGGATGAGCCTGGTGGATAAACGCCTGCGCGCTCACTTCGGCGATGCGTGCGGCATTACCGTCGCCTGTGAGCCGGACCGATTTACCCGCATTACCTTACGATTACCGCTGGAGGAAAACGCATGTTGAAAGTGCTGATTGTTGATGATGAGCCGTTAGCACGGGAAAACCTGCGCATTCTGTTGCAGGAGCAAAGCGATATCGAGATCGTTGGTGAGTGTGCTAACGCTATAGAAGCAATTGGGGCCGTACATAAACTGCGCCCGGACGTGCTGTTTCTGGATATCCAGATGCCGCGCATCAGCGGGCTGGAGATGGTCGGGATGCTCGACCCGGAACACCGCCCGTATATTGTGTTTTTGACGGCGTTTGACGAATACGCCGTGAAAGCTTTTGAAGAACATGCCTTTGATTATCTGCTTAAACCGATAGAAGAAAAAAGACTGGAAAAGACGCTCATCCGCCTGCGCCAGGAGCGTACCGTGCAGGATGTTACCCTGTTACCGGAAAATCAGCAGCCGCTGAAGTTTATTCCCTGTACCGGTCACAGCCGAATTTATCTGCTGCAAATGGACGATGTGGCTTTTGTCAGTAGCCGCATGAGCGGCGTGTTTGTCACCAGCGCCGAAGGTAACGAAGGCTTTACCGAGCTGACCCTGCGCACGCTGGAAAGCCGCACGCCGTTGATTCGCTGCCATCGTCAGTACCTGGTTAACATGGCGCACCTGAAAGAGATCCGCCTGGAGGATAACGGCCAGGCTGAGCTGGTATTGCGTGCAGGACAGACCGTACCGGTGAGCCGTCGCTATCTGAAAAGTTTGAAAGAGGCGATTGGCCTGTAAAACTGGTACACTGCGCGCCATTGCATCATCGACATTCGAAGGCTCTATGCTCAGTAACGATATACTCCGTAGCCTGCGCTACACCCTGAAAGCAAACAACAACGATATGGTGCGTATTCTTGCGCTGGCCGATATGGAATCCACGTCAGCCGGTTTCGACACCTGGATGACCAAAGAAGATGAAGAGGGCTTCGTGCGTTGCCCGGACATCATTCTGTCTGGTTTCCTGAACGGCCTTATTTACCATAAGCGCGGCAAAGATGAATCTGCGCCGGAGCTGGCGCTGGAGCGTCGTGTGAACAACAACACGGTGCTGAAAAAGCTGCGTATCGCGTTTTCACTGAAAACTGACGATATTCTGGCGATCATGACCGAGCAGAAATTCCGCGTGTCGATGCCGGAAATCACCGCGATGATGCGCGCCCCGGACCATAAAAATTACCGCGAGTGTGGCGACCAGTTTATGCGTTATTTTTTACGCGGGTTGACGGTACGCGAGCACGCCAAAAAAGCGTAGGTTGCAGACCGGGTAAAGCGGAGTCGCCACCCGGCAAAAAAGCTAAAAAAAGCCGGAGATGATCTCCGGCTTTTTTATTATTTCACCTGCTGACCAGGTTTCGCGCCTTCATCAGGGCTTAACAGGAAGATATCTTTCCCGCCAGGACCTGCGGCCATCACCATGCCTTCAGAAATACCAAAGCGCATTTTACGCGGTGCCAGGTTAGCAACCATGACGGTCTGACGACCAATCAGTACCTGCGGATCAGGATACGCAGAACGGATACCAGAGAAGACGTTACGCTTCTCGCCGCCCAGATCCAGCGTCAGACGCAGCAGTTTATCGGAGCCATCCACAAATTCCGCGTTTTCAATCAGCGCTACGCGCAGGTCAACTTTCGCGAAATCATCAAAGGTGATGGTTTCCTGAATCGGATCGTCAGCCAGCGGGCCGGTGACCGGTGCAGCAGCGGCTTTCACTTCTTCTTTAGAGGCTTCAACCAGCGCTTCAACCTGTTTCATCTCGATGCGGTTATACAGCGCCTTGAAGGTGTTCACTTTGTGGCTGAGCAGCGGCTGAGCGATCGCATCCCAGGTCAGTTCAGTGTTCAGGAACGCTTCTGCACGGGCAGCAAGCTGTGGCAGAACCGGCTTCAGATACGTCATCAGCACGCGGAACAGGTTGATCCCCATAGAGCAGATGGCTTGCAAATCGGCATCACGGCCTTCCTGCTTCGCCACGACCCACGGAGCCTGCTCATCCACATAGCGGTTAGCCAGATCTGCCAGCGCCATAATTTCACGCACGGCTTTACCGAACTCACGTGCTTCCCACGCGTCGCCAATGCTGGCAGCTGCGTCGGTGAAGGTTTTGTACAGGGCCGGGTCGGCCAGTTCAGTTGCCATCACTCCGTCGAAACGCTTGGCAATAAAACCTGCGTTACGGGAAGCCAGGTTGACCACTTTGTTCACGATGTCTGCGTTCACGCGCTGCACGAAATCTTCCAGGTTCAGGTCGATATCGTCGATGCGTGAAGAGAGTTTCGCGGTGTAGTAATAACGCAGGCTGTCCGCGTCGAAGTGGTTCAGCCAGGTGCTGGCTTTAATGAAGGTGCCGCGAGATTTGGACATCTTCGCGCCGTTGACCGTCACATAGCCGTGTACGAACAGGTTGGTCGGCTTGCGGAAGTTGCTGCCTTCCAGCATTGCCGGCCAGAACAGGCTGTGGAAGTAAACGATGTCTTTGCCGATGAAGTGATACAGCTCGGCATCGGAGTCTTTCTTCCAGTATTCGTCAAAGCTGACGGTGTCGCCGCGCTTGTCGCACAGGTTCTTGAAGGAGCCCATGTAGCCGATTGGCGCGTCAAGCCAGACGTAGAAATATTTGCCCGGTGCGTTCGGAATTTCGAAGCCGAAGTATGGTGCATCGCGGGAGATATCCCACTGCTGCAAACCAGACTCGAACCACTCCTGCATTTTGTTCGCCACCTGCTCTTGCAGCGCGCCACTGCGGGTCCACGCCTGCAGCATTTCGCTAAACGACGGCAGGTCGAAGAAGAAGTGTTCGGAATCACGCATCACCGGCGTTGCGCCAGACACTACCGATTTTGGTTCGATAAGCTCGGTTGGGCTGTAAGTTGCGCCGCACACTTCGCAGTTATCGCCATACTGGTCGGGTGATTTACATTTCGGGCAGGTGCCTTTCACGAAACGATCCGGCAGGAACATGCCTTTTTCTGGATCGTACAGCTGAGAGATAGTGCGGTTTTTAATAAAACCGTTCTCTTTCAGACGCGAGTAAATAAGCTCCGACAGCTCACGGTTCTCGTCGCTGTGCGTGGAGTGGTAGTTGTCGTAGCTGATGTCAAAGCCAGCAAAATCAGTCTGATGTTCCTGACTCATTTCGGCAATCATCTGCTCAGGAGAAACACCCAACTGCTGTGCTTTCAACATAATTGGCGTGCCGTGGGCATCGTCCGCGCAGATGAAGTTGACCTGATGGCCGCGCATTCGCTGGTAACGGACCCAGACATCAGCCTGGATATGCTCCAGCATGTGGCCGAGGTGGATTGAGCCGTTGGCGTACGGCAGTGCGCACGTTACCAGAATTTTTTTCGCGACTTGAGTCATAGTAGTCATTACTTCTTTTAACTGTGAAAAGGGTTTTTGATATTACCAAATGGGGCATTATTAAGTAAGCACAAACCGCGGCCTTTCAGGTAAACTTGTTCAACTAAGGTCTTATTCACAAGAACAAAGGAGTCGGGATGAGTTCGCAATCCCAGGCCAAATCACCGGAAGTCTTACGCGCAATGGTTGCCGGGATCCTGGCTAATTTTCAGCATCCAACCCTGAAGCACAATCTCACTACGCTGAAAGCGCTGCATCATGTCGCCTGGCTGGATGAAACGCTGCACATTGAACTGCAAATGCCGTTCGTGTTCACCAGCGCCTTTGATGCGTTAAAAGAGGAGTGCAGCTCTGATCTGCTGCGCATCACCGGGGCGAAAGCCATTGACTGGAAGTTGACCCACAACATCGCCACGCTTAAGCGGGTGAAAAACCATCCGGGTGTGAACGGCGTGAAGAATATCATCGCGGTCAGCTCCGGTAAGGGTGGGGTGGGTAAATCCTCCACGGCGGTAAACCTGGCGCTGGCGCTGGCTGCCGAAGGGGCAAAAGTGGGTATTCTGGATGCTGATATCTACGGCCCGTCGATTCCCAACATGCTGGGCGCAGAAAACCAACGTCCAACTTCGCCAGATGGTACGCACATGGCGCCTATCATGGCGCATGGCCTGGCAACTAACTCGATTGGCTATCTGGTAACAGACGATAACGCGATGGTCTGGCGTGGCCCGATGGCCAGTAAAGCGCTGATGCAGATGTTGCAGGAAACGATGTGGCCCGATCTGGATTACCTGGTTCTGGATATGCCGCCGGGTACGGGTGACATTCAGCTCACTCTGGCGCAGAACATTCCGGTTACTGGTGCCGTTGTGGTGACCACGCCGCAGGATATCGCGCTGATTGATGCCAAAAAAGGGATCGTCATGTTCGAGAAAGTGGACGTACCGGTGCTCGGTATTGTCGAGAACATGAGTATGCATATTTGCAGCAACTGCGGACATCATGAGCCAATCTTTGGCACCGGTGGCGCAGAGAAACTGGCTGAGCAGTATCACACCCAGTTACTCGGCCAGATGCCGCTGCACATTACGCTGCGTGAAGATCTGGACAGCGGTAAACCGACGGTTGTGAGCCGCCCTGAAAGTGAGTTCGCTGATATGTATCGCCAGCTTGCGGGCCGCGTTGCCGCGCAGCTCTACTGGCAGGGTGAAGTCATTCCGGGTGAAATCGCGTTCCGCGCGGTGTAATTTCTTTGCTTTAGTGCCAGGTGGCGCTTCGCTTACCCGGCTCATCACGTAGGTCGGGTAAGGCGAAGCCGCCACCCGACTTTTAACGCAATCGGTAATGCATCAAATAATACTCTCCGTCCGGAGAATCTCCCGATGCCTCGATATGCCAGCCGTGGCGCTGGTAAAAGACGACGGCCCGTTTATTTTTCACCAGACACTTTAATGCCCCGGTACTGGTAAACGTCTTTTGCGCCTGTTCCAGTAGTAATCGTCCCACGCCCAGACTCTGGTACTGCGGGTCGACAAACAGGTTGTGCAGAAAGTTATCGGTAATCCAGATGGATGCAAAACCCAGGCGATGGCCGTCTTGCACAGCGACCCAAATCTCTTCGTCGCGGGTTGCTGCGTCAAAGTCTTCAGGTTGCCATTGCGAACTGTTTAACCACGGCCAGGCATCACGGCGCGCGTGTAGGTAGAGCGTGCGCAGGAAAGGACGGTCGCTTTCCTGCCACGGGCGGATCGTTATTGAATCAGCGGTGATAGAAAATATCTCCATTGTACGCTTTATAGATTTTGCCATCGGCATCACCGATCAGAACGTAATTCTCGCCCATATAGGTCCAGTGCGTGCCCGCATCCGGTGCTGGAAGGTTACGCAGTTGATACTGTTTGATGGTGTATTCCGGTGTCTGGTACAGCGCAGGCGCCGTGTCACCGATCTTGAATTTCGTGAAATCGGCAATGAACTCTTGTTCTGCGTATGCCTGGATGCCCGCAGGGGCTGCCGCCGCCTCTGGCGCGGAAAACGCGATACCTGCAACTGACATCAACGCGCCCAGAAGCAGTAATTTACCTTTCGACATTGTTTCTCCGATGTTTCATTTAGCGATAATCTGGCCTGTGGTTCCGTGACCAGCCAGAAACAGTGTATCTTATGACTGGCAGTGTGGCTCGTTTGGGAAAAAATGTAACAAATGGTTGTGTCTTGTCTTTATCAGAAAGAGCGATGTGATAGCGCTGGCTATCGGACGAGCGAACACTCCACTCTCGCTGTAATAGTCTGTTAATTTCTATTACCTGCCTGTTTTTTTGGATAGTTTTTCGGGTCGCTTTCTGAATTTCTATTATTGTTGGGCGCAATTCTTGTATTAGCACACCCTCTAACTTAGGATGCAGACTTTATCACTCGCTGATATTTAATATTTATTTCCTAAATATTTCAGGCGATTAACCCATGCCTATCATCAATATAAAAAATGAAATTAATAAGAATTCCCTTGCTTATATCGGCCATTTTTATCGCGGGCTGCCAGATGGCACCTGGGCAGTATTTAAATACATTCGGAAAAAATAAGCCCCCGGTTATTGACGAAGAATTTGATCTGAATAAAAGAGTCGATATTTATCCTCTTACGCCTTCAGTTATTGAAAACCTGCGCACTGCGCCACTGAAATCCCAGACTAATCCTGGACTGGACGAACAACTAAAGCGGTGGGAATACCGTATCGGTCCGGGGGATGTACTGATGATTACCGTCTGGGATCACCCTGAGTTGACCACACCTGCCGGGCAATACCGTAGTGCCAGCGATACCGGAAATTGGGTTGGGGCAGACGGGACGCTGTTTTATCCGTATGTGGGGAAAATATCAGTAGCAGGCAAAACGATAGCGGAGGTGCGCGACAGTATTACTGCGCGCCTGGAACAGGTGATTGAAAGCCCGCAGGTGGATGTCAGCATTGCCGCTTTCCGCTCGCAAAAAGCCTATGTCACCGGCGAAGTGGTGAAATCAGGGCAGCAGCCGATCACCAACATCCCACTGACCGTGATGGACGCGGTGAACGCAGCTGGCGGCCTGTCTGCAGATGCTGACTGGCGTCACGTGGTGTTAACCCATGAGGGTAAAGATGTACCCATTTCGCTCTATGCGCTTATGCAGCATGGCGATTTAACACAGAATCATCTGTTATTGCCGGGCGATATTCTGTTTATTCCGCGTAATGATGCCCTGAAGGTCTTTGTCATGGGGGAGGTGGTTAAACAGAGCACCCTCAAAATGGATCGCAGTGGCATGACCCTTGCCGAGGCGTTGGGAAATGCCGGTGGGCTAAATCTGAATATGGCGGATGCCAGTGGGATCTTTGTTATTCGTTCCGTGTTGCGTAGCAGCGACAAAGAGAAAATAGCCAGGGTGTACCAGCTGAACGCGCGGGATGCTTCAGCCATGGTTCTGAGTGCTGAATTTCAGCTGGAGCCCTACGATATTGTCTATGTCACCACTGCTCCACTTTCGCGCTGGAATCGCATCGTCAGCCAGCTGGTACCAACGATTAGCGGTATTCACGACCTGACCGAAACGGTCCGCTATATCAAGTCGTGGCCACAATGATTATCCAGTCAATATTGGTTGTGTGCACTGGCAATATCTGCCGCTCCCCGACAGGGGAGCGTCTGCTGCAAAAATACCTTCCCCTTATCCGCATTGAATCCGCAGGAATTAATGGTCTTGAAGGACAGCCTGCCGAC
This sequence comes from Enterobacter sp. Li2LvB3, assembly GCF_056156645.1. Lineage (NCBI taxonomy): Bacteria > Pseudomonadati > Pseudomonadota > Gammaproteobacteria > Enterobacterales > Enterobacteriaceae > Enterobacter > Enterobacter sp. Li2LvB3. The sequence goes on from NZ_JBSICG010000028.1 coordinate 49,285, forward strand.
TGCTGCGCAGCAGATACGATCCTTCAGTACGGTGTTTCGCTGCAGGGACATGTGGCGCGTAAATTGACGCACGCGATGATGCGCCAGTCTGACTTGATCCTGGTGATGGAGAGCCGGCAATTAAATTATATCTCAGCGATTGCCCCCGAGATGCGAGGCAAAAGCCTGCTGTTTGGACGGTGGCTTGATAACAAAGAAATACCCGATCCGTACTGTAAAAGTCCGGATGCATTTGAATACGTTTTTGACCTGCTGGTCAGGGCAAGTCAGGAGTGGGCCAGACGGCTCAACAGGTAAAGGATTAACCTATGTTATCGAAAAATGAGTATGCCTACGGCGAATCTACTGAGATTCAGCAGCTGGATATGGGGCGTCTTTTCGCCGAACTGTTTGACCATCGGCTGCGCATTATTTTCGTCACCCTTTGCTTTGCATTTTTTGGGGGGATGTACACGCTGTTTGCAACGCCGCAGTACAGTGCTGATGCCCTGATCCAGATTGAGGACAAACAACAAAACAGCCTGCTGAAGTCCCTTAACCAGCTGACGCCGGGTTATACGCCAGACTCAATGGCGGAAATACAGCTGCTCAAATCGCGCATGATCCTCGGAAAAACCATCGATGATCTCGGTTTACGTTATCAGGTCATTCAGTCACGACTCCCGATTCTGGGGGCCGGTTGGGCCAGGCTTACCGGTGAAAAACCGGGCGCGCTGAGCCTGACATTCCTGCAATTCCCGGCTCAGCAAGCCGGTGACAAAAACCTGACTGTCATTGCCGAAGGTCAAAACCGTTTTCGGGTGGAAGCTGTGGGGATCCGCGCTCAGGGAAAAACAGGACAACTGCTGAAAATGGCAGGCGTATCGCTGCTGGTCAGCGAACTAGACGCCCCGGTGGGCACGCGTTTTCAGGTAAAACAGCGTTCTTTGCCGCAAACCATCAATGATTTGACCACGCGTTTTAACGTAAAAGAGATGGGAAAAGACAGCGGCATTCTGAGCCTGAGCCTGACGGGCGCTAGCCCGGAGCTTATCACCCGGACACTGAAAAGCATTGCCGATAACTATCTTCAGCAGAACATCGCCCGCCAGGCTGCCCAGGATTCGCAAAGTCTGGATTTCCTGCAGCGGCAGCTGCCCAGCGTGCGGGCCGATCTGGAACAGGCAGAAAAACGCCTGAATACTTATCGCCAGCAACGTGACTCGGTTGACCTGAGTCTTGAGGCGAAATCTGTGCTCGAGCAAATAGTGAATGTGGATAATCAGCTCAATGAACTGACATTTCGCGAGGCGGAAATCTCGCAGCACTTCAAGAAAGATCACCCAAGCTACCGCGCCCTGCGCGAGAAACGGCACACGCTGGAGAATGAACGCGCAAGGCTGAGCCAGCGTGTCTCGGGAATGCCCTCAATGCAGCAAGAGATATTGCGTCTTAGCCGTGATGTCGATTCAGGCCGGGCTATCTATCAGCAACTGTTGACCCGCCAGCAGGAGCTGAATATCTCCCGCTCAAGTACGATAGGTAATGTGCGCATTATCGATGAGCCGCTTATGTCTCCTGAACCTGTTCAGCCGCGTAAGTTATTGATTGTTCTTCTCTCAACGCTGATAGGCCTGATTCTGTCTGCCGGTTCGGTCATGGTGAAAGCCGCCTTTAAGAAAGGGATAGATACCCCGGAACTGCTGGAAGCCCACGGTATGAACGTCTATGCCACGCTGCCCCGTTCATCCTGGCTGAGAGATAAAACCCGGATCCCGAAAGTGCATTTCTTTGGCGCTGCCGAGAAACACAAAACCACTAACGTACCCTTTTTACCCATCGACAGACCGCTGGATATTTTCGTCGAGGCAGTGCGTGGGCTGCGAACCAGCCTGCACTTTGCGATGATGGAGGCTGAAAACAAGATTCTGATGTTCAGTGGGCCGACGCAAAACTGCGGCAAGACGCTGGTCAGTACCACCCTGGCGGCACTGGTGGCTCAGGTGGGGGAGAGGGTATTACTGGTGGATGCCGACATGCGTAAGGGCTACGTTCACAACATTTTTCCGCTGAGAAATGATTCGGGGTTATCCGACGTTCTTTCCGGGAAAGTGTCATTCCAGCAGGCAATCCAGACTTATGAAACCGCGAATTTTGATGTAGTGACTTGCGGGCAGATCCCGCCAAATCCCGCGGAATTGCTGATGCACGATCGCTTCCGCAAATTTATACAGTGGGCCAGTGAACGCTATGACATGGTGATTATTGATACGCCGCCTATCCTGGCAGTGACGGATGCCGCACTGGTTGGAAGCCTTGCTGCATCGACACTATTGGTGGCGCGTTATAACGTCACCAGTGTGAAAGAGATGCTTGCCTGTACGCGGCGACTGCAAAAAATGAACGTGAATATTAAGGGCGTTATCGTCAATGACGTGGTGAGATCGGCAGTGAGTTATTACAGTGCAGGCTACAATCTGCAAGGCGATGATTATGAGAAGGTTGCTCTCGCGAAAGGGAAGAAGAAACGCAGGGCGGGAAACTGATAAACGGTGAGGGAGAACAAACGGGTGCGGGCGAATGCTCGCACCCGTTAGGGATATTACTTCGCCAGAACTTCCTGCGCAGTACGCTCAACCAGAGACAGCAGGATTTTGATGTCCTCCAGCGTCACGGTTGGGTTCAGCAGCGTCAGCTTCAGGCAGGTGATACCGTTATGCTCGGTGACACCGACGTTGGCACGGCCGGATTCCAGCAGTGCATCGCCGATTTTCTGGTTCAGCAGCGCGATGCCCGCATCATCCATCTGCATTTGCGGACGGAAGCGGAACAGCACGCTTGCCAGTTGAGGTTGCATCACCAGTTCAAGAGCTGACTGCTCTTTCACATAGGCAGCAACCTGCTGTGCCAGGGTCACACCGTGATCGATGATAGCAGCGTACTGCTCCTGACCCAGTGCTTCCAGGCTCATCCACAATTTAAGCGCATCGAAACGACGCGTGGTTTGCAGAGACTTGGATACCAGGTTAGGCACGCCAGCTTCTTCGTCGAACTCAGAGTTCAGGTACGCAGCCTGATAGCGCATCAGCTCATAGTGACGCGCTTCTTTCAGCAGGAACGCGCCGCAGCTGATGGTCTGGAAGAACTGTTTGTGGAAGTCCAGGGTAATGGAATCCACCAGCTCGATACCGTCCAGATAGTGGCGATACTGCTCAGACATCAGCAATGCGCCGCCCCAGGCCGCATCAACGTGTACCCAGATATTCTGCTTCGTCGCCAGCTCAGCAATCGCACGCAGCGGATCGATAGCACCGGCATCGGTAGTACCTGCTGTCGCGACAATCGCCAGGATCTGTTCGCCGTTGGCATTACACTGCTCAATTTTCGCCGCCAGATCGGTCAGATCCATGCGGGAGAATTCGTCAGTTTTCACCTGTACCACGGACTGGTAACCCAGGCCCATCAACGCCATGTTTTTCTGCACGGAGAAGTGCGCGTTTTCGGAGCACAGCACACGAATTTTACGCAGATCGCCAACCAGACCGTCCTGCTGGACAGAGTGGCCCAGACGCGCAAAGAACGCATCACGTGCCAGCATCAGCCCCATCAGGTTGCTCTGGGTGCCGCCGCTGGTGAAGACACCTGCGTCGCCAGCCTGATAACCCACGCGGGTACGCAGCCATTCAATCAGTTTGATTTCGATAATGGTTGCGGACGGGCTTTGATCCCAGGAGTCCATACTCTGGTTAGTTGCGTTAATCAGCACTTCCGCGGCCTGGCTTACCACCAGGCTTGGGCAATGCAGGTGCGCAACACACTGCGGGTGATGAACGGACAAACTGTCTTTCAGGAAGAACTCAACGGCGCGTTCAATCGCCGCGTCGTTGCCCAGCCCCTTCGGGTTGAAATCCAGCTTAATACGGTCGCGCAGTTCTGCGACCGTTTTGCCCTGGTACATCTCAGGCTGTTTCAGCCACTGCATCACAGCCTGAGTGCTTTGTTCAATCGCCTGCTGGTAAGCTTCAATGCTCTGTGCAGAGGAGAACAAAATTGGGTTTGAATCAGACATCGTAATCAATAACTCCGGTTACGCCGGGCGAACGCCCGCAGCAAGCAGTGCCTGCTCGAATTTATCCAGGAAGATCTTCAGCTCTTCATCGCTGATCAGCAGAGAAGGCAGCAGACGCAGCACAATGCCGTTACGACCGCCACGTTCCAGAATCAGACCAGCTTCGAAGCACTTCTTCTGAATCAGCGCAGACAGCTCGCCATCGCCCGGGTAGCAACCCATGTGGTCAGCCGCTTCGTGTGGCTTAACGATCTCGATACCGATCATCATGCCCAGACCACGAATATGACCGATTACCGGATAACGTTTTTGCAGCTCAGCCAGCTGTGCTTTCAGCCATTCGCCTTGTGCAGCCACTTTGCCTGCGATGTTCTGGTCTTTGAGGATTTTCAGCGTCGTCAGACCGGTTGCCATCGCCAGCTGGTTGCCGCGGAAAGTACCGGTGTGGTGACCTGGTGCCCATGCATCGAACTGCTTTTTGATACCGAGCACGGCCAGTGGCAGACCGCCACCAACAGCTTTGGACATCACGATGATATCTGGCTCGATACCTGCGTGTTCGAAGGCGAAGAATTTACCTGTACGGGCAAAGCCTGCCTGAACTTCGTCGAGGATCAGCAGAATGCCGTGTTCCTGAGTCACTTTACGGATGCGCTGCAACCACTCAGCCGGAGCCGGGTTCACGCCGCCTTCGCCCTGAACCGCTTCCAGAATAACGGCAGCAGGTTTGCGCACGCCGCTTTCTACGTCGTTGATCAGGTTATCGAAGTAGTAGGTCAGCGCTTTCACGCCCGCTTCACCGCCGATACCCAGTGGGCAACGGTACTGATGTGGGTAAGGCATGAACTGAACTTCTGGCATCATGCCGTCAACCGCTTCTTTCGGAGACAGGTTGCCGGTCACGGACAGTGCGCCGTGAGTCATACCGTGGTAGCCACCAGAGAAGCTGATGATACCGCTACGGCCGGTAACTTTTTTCGCCAGTTTCAGTGCTGCTTCAACAGCATCAGCACCAGATGGGCCGGTGAATTGCAGGCAATACTCTTTGCCCTGACCAGGCAGCAGAGACAGCAGATATTCGGAGAACGCGTCTTTCAACGGCGTAGTCAGATCCAATGTATGTAACGGCAAGCCGCTGGTAATGACATTTTGGATGCTTTTCAGCACATCAGGGTGGTTATGGCCAAGCGCAAGGGTGCCTGCGCCTGCTAAACAGTCAAGGTATTCTTTATTATCTGCATCGGTGATCCACACGCCGTCTGCTTTAGTGATAGCTAAAGGCAGCTTGCGCGGATAACTCCTGACGTTAGATTCAAACTCGGCCTGACGGGCCAGATAGGTTTCGTTGCTTTTATGGGCATCTACGGTGTCAATACGGACTTTATCCGTCATCATATCACTCCTACAACCGCCGCTTCGTTATGAGCCACGATTGAATAAAAAGTTAAAAAACAGATGGGGCCTGAAAAAAACGCCGCCAATATAGAGCCTTTTGCCACGGGGCTCAATGGTTAATTTGTTTACTGTTTTGTTACATGGCGCTCAGGGGGAGGAATATCTTCGTTTTGAGAATGAAAGTAGTGAGTTCCGGGTAATAAAAACAGCACGTTACGCTGACTTCGCTGTGACCGTAAAAGTCGGGGGGAGAGTGTTACAAATCGTGCCTTTTTTTGCTGGAAAAGGAGGCTTATTGCCTCCTCCGCTTCGTTATTTCTGTGTCACCTGTAAAAGTCCGTGCTCGCGTCCTTTGGCTTTATTCCAGGATGCATCCGTAATACCGTTCTCATCAAGGCTAATGGATATAACAAATCCGTTACCATGTATTTCATAAAAATTTGCATTTAAGCGTTTAACGGTCGCTTTTTTGCCATTAACCGTTGCGCTAAAAAAGCCGTTCGAAATGGTGGCATTAAGTCCGTTCGATGAGAACGAGGCTTCACGCATGGGATCGTGGATCTTGGCTTCTTGTGCATGTTGTACCGCTGCTGCGGCATTTTCCATCGCTTGCTTTTCAGCCGCTGCGTTTACCGCTGCCGTACGGTTTTGCTCGGCAAGGTAGCAGGTATCGCGGCTGATGCCCTGCGCTTCGCATTTCGCCATCCGATCCGCCTGGGTTGTACAACCTGCCAGCGTTGAAAGGGCCACGGCTATCATCACTAATTTTTTCATTATATGACCTTGATTATTGAAAACGACACAGAGTCAATTCGTTTATTTACCTGACAACTATAAGCACTGGTTTATTTGCGTAAAATAAATCATGCCAATAAAAATGCCCGTCGCGACCAGGCACAAAGAAACTATTGCGCTATATATAATTAATTTCATCGAACAGTATCAATATGGCGATTAAGGAATATCGTAAATGTTATGAATTTTCGTAGAGCTTATTTTAGTATGCGTTTCTTTAGTAGCGACACTGGTTACGGAGGACAACTATCCAATATCAGGACTGACATCATTTTGATGTAGATCACATTTGATACTATTAGATAAGCCCATGACTATATGAATATTATTGTTGTAATTTATTGTTTTTAATGGATATTTATGAGTGGTGTACAAGCGGGGTAAATCCGGCTGAGCGTTTAATTACTCATAAATCAATAACATTAAATGTATGCATTTAAAAATAGTTGCGGCAAAAAATAATGGATAAAAATTTGATTGTTTAGCGTGGGTATCGCTGGGGATGTTGAAAGGGGCAGGGCTTGCTATTGCGTGCAGCTTACCTTAGTCTGCCTCTGTTACATTATTTTGTGTAATTTGACTCGGGGTGCCCTTCTTCGATGAAGGCTGAGAAATACCCGTATTACCTGATCTGGATAATGCCAGCGTAGGGCGTTAATTATTTAGATATTTCAATTGGTTAAACGTTCTTCTGTCTACTTGCTTTTCATCACTGAGACAGAGGCTGTGTTAATTTTGATTACTAAACGCATTCGTTACACCTTCCTCCGCGATTCCATTTACTACGTCCAATTCTGTTTGCCAGATGGCAAAATGTTTAGACGTTCCCTTGGTACGGATAGCCATAAGGAAGCCAATACATTGATGATAGCTTTAATGCCTTTCGTGCTTAATGTGAAAGCGGGGGTATGTCCCCCGGAAAAGCTATCTAGCCAGATTGAAGAACTCACCCAGACCAGAATGCTCTATAGGGGTGCAAGAGTTTCACCTGATTTGTATACAAAGCCCACCATCACCGCACCAATCAATAATGTGGATGTAATTACCGTGGATAGAAGCGTACTCACTTTAGGGGAGGCTTGGGGGCGGTACGTTAAGGACAAGGGGAAATCTTGGACGGCGGCAATTCATTCCGCTAATGAGCGTTACATGGAGGCGATGTTAACTGTATTAGGCGCAGAGAGGGACGTAAGAAGTATCACAAGGCAAGACATCAAACATGTTATGGAAGCTGTCACTGGCCTCCCCAAACGTGTTGTTCAGCCATACCGCTCAATGACAATAGAGCAACTCTTATCCTGTGATGACATCCCCGAGGAGCATTTGCTAGGAACTGAGGCAATCCATAAGCATCTTAAAATCTATAAATCATTGTTCAAAACATATCTCACTGAGGATAAAGGCGTTCTTTCAGTATCTCCTACTGACGGCGTAACAGCCCCTCCATCGTCTGCTAGATATGGGGCTTACACCAATAGCGAAATGAAATCTTTGGTTAGGTATGCAATCGAAGAGGCTAAACAGGATTGGCTTAAATGGATTATCTTATTGCTAGCATACACTGGAGCCAGAAGGGGAGAGCTAGCCACCCTCACCACATCCCAAGTGTGCTTTGATGATGATAGCAATCGTCACTATCTTCTAATCAAAGAAGGGAAGACAGATAACGCAGTGAGACAGGTTCCTTTGCATCAGCATCTAATTGATTTGGGGTTCTTAGAATTTGTTGCGGGGAAAGCTGATAAGCTGTTTCCAGAAGTGGCAGGAAGTAACATGGCTAAGATTGGTAAGGTGTTGTCTGATGTTAGGGACGCTTTACACATCCCATACAGGGACATCCAAAATCAACGGCGTATTGTTCACAGCTTCAGGCATAGCGTTGTCACTGCGGCCTCTGGTTGGATGAATGATATTACTCACCTTCAACAGGTAATAGGCCATGAGAAAACTGGTACGGGGATAACAAGACGATATCTCCACACCTTCCCTCTATCGGTTGTATGCCATATCATTGATGGACTTGACTGGCTGTAAGGTAAAGTTTGAACCAGCTCTCAAAGTAATAATATATCCTTTTTATGGGATGATTGCCCTTGCAAAATATTTACTAATGCCTAGTAATGATAGGTGCAAGGACGTTTTATTAATAGGGAAAGCGTTCAATTCTATTTGATAATTTATCTCAGTGGGAGTTAAATGCCATGCCTCCAAGTGACCATGAGTTAGTTAACTTTTCTCAGGAACATGAGAAAAACTATGTTTTAACCCGTATCGGTAAGCGTCACACTGAAGCAAATAGAAATACACTAAAGACCTTGGGTGATGAGTTAAAGAGTATTCTGAGAAAAACAACCGTCACTCACAAAGAGCTTTATGAATATACAAGAAAGCACTTAGGGCGTCTGGAATAAATTATAATGGGCATTCGTGCCCATTTTTATTAATAGGTTGTACTACCTGTCATAGATTTAATCACTAAAACGTAGTGAAAAATAAATTGATGATAATATATTTGGGGAGAATCCTATCTGAATATTACCTAAAACATAAATGGTGGCTAGCACCAATACAAGCTTTTGAAATATACTCATTATTAAAATCTTCTCGCGTATTAATTTTTTATCATAGGGAAGCTATTCAGATGAACTCGCATGTTAATGCGCCTGCTGTATATCTCCCCACCTCTTCAATAGCTTACCGTCTACTGGCTCCAAAAGGAAGTGACATACGTCACGGAGCCATGCAAGCTTGCTTGCGTCTGATTAACCACCAATAGAACAGACATATCTTATCTACGTCGCTCGCTCCTGCCGTAGCATCGCTAGTATATATAGCCCTGATAGACGCACTTCGTGCAATTCTCTCGCCGTAGGCATCTATAACATGCTAAATAACAGTAGGTAAAAGACATTAAATATAAGGCATACTGAATGGTATAAATGAGAGGAAACACTAGTGAAATATGGAGGTAATGAGGGGAAAGGGGTGTTATGCTTTTTTCATCCTGACTAACAATTAATGCTATCATCAAAGTCAAAAGAAACGCAGCAGAGCTGCATGACGCACGAAGGAGGAATCACCTTACGGCTCTTCCCCTCCGAACAAAGCTCTCACTCATATCATTCGCCTGTTTAGACTAAAGCACTTAACTACTACTTCCGAAATTAAATAACCCTGTTCCAATGTCTTTTAACTGTTGCTATACCTAGCCCTAATATCTCACTCACGGCTTGCTGTGTCATTCCCTCAGCCTTATAGCGCTGTACATCCCTAGTGGTGGAACCATCCCCCGGCCTCCCTTTATACACCCCTTTATCCTTAGCTAGAGCTATCCCCTCAGCTTGACGCTGATTGATAAAGCCCCTCTCAAGCTCACCTACAGCCCCAAGCATAGTAATCATAAATTTACTAACAGGGTTATTACTAAACGTCATGTTGGTATCAATGAAGAATACAGACACATCCTTCTCCAGCAGATTATCTAACAGAGTGAGAAGATCTTTTGTATTACGCGCTAGCCTGTCTACACTCTTAATGCGTACAACATCCCCAGCCACTACGTCATCCATCATCTGACGTAATGCAGGACGCTCTGTATCTTTACCTGAGAGCCTATCGGTGTAGACACGGTCACAGCCTTCAAGGGCTACAAGCTGACGCTCTATATTCTGTTCCTGCGTTGATACACGCACATAACCTACAATAGCCATACATCCCCCTTTAATTTATGTATAGATAATAGCATGGTATCACTAGGGTGTACTCAGGTGATGCTAAAATAAATATATTGACAGAAGAGGAGTGAGTTGATCTATTAAAGGGTTATCATGAAGGAGAGGAGGGGGTAGATAAAATTGGGAGAGGTCTGCTGGAGGGGTAATAAGGGGGGTATACCGGGGGTGACTTCTATGCATAATGCCCCTCAAATTTATCTAGCAAAAATTCTGACGTGTCCAAGCTTGATTATTACATAGCTAGTATGAGGACAGCTATGCGATAGATACAAAAAAGCCCCCATACACAGTTGAGTATATGAGGGCGTGATAAGACTTTCTAGTTATTCTTTCTCATTATATTTATTACGGAGTTTATCTATAAAATCCTGCCTGCTCTTCTCTCTGCGTTTCTTTCTGGCTTTGAAATAGTGATGATATATATAACCAGTTATAGAAACGATAAAGGAGATAGAAATAGCTACAGCTTCTATAGTGAGGCGCATAGTTTTACATCCTTATAATTTTTGCCTCCAACGCTTCAATGCGTTGAGTTAATAATCGTATGGTGGAGATTAAAGTGGATACAGGCATATCAGCGATTTGTGCGCCATAAGGTATTACGGCATTCATTAGCGCTTGCCCGTTGCAATCTAATGGATAGTGTAACGTGGAGCGTTCAGCTAAAAGAGAGTTAACTGTTGACTCAATCTTTTCAAAGTTGGTGTTTATTGCCCCAATCATTGAAGATTGATTTGCCATGTTACCTATTGCAGAAAGTTTAATGCTCATTAATTATTTGTCCTTAAAAGGAATTGCACAGACATAAGATTTCCATCTTCATCATAAGTAGGAAGGATTAGCTCAGACTGTATTAATTTGTTAGTGTAATTGATAAACGCCGATTTAGAACTAAAGCCCATATAGGTAAGCTCCAATTGATTATTAGCGTCCAGTGTTCCCTTCCCCTGTAAGCGTAAAGCATATTTGTACAAGTGCCCATCCCTAGGCACGTTATGAGATATAAAGATATTAGTAAGATCTTTATGCGTAAGCTTATCTGCCATTAACTGCACTACCATCTACAGGAGACTCTTTAACACCAAACATCTCAGCTTCACTCATCTTGAAATATTTGGTGTAATCGTTGCTACCATCTAAATGCGCGCGCATCATAACGCTTTTGTTAATAACAGGGGCAAGCTTGCGCTGTAATTCCCCCGCCTTAGCACGAACACCAGCGTTATTCTCATAACCCTTAGCCGGACGGAATTCAATAGTGTTCCCGCTCCAGATATAAACAAGAGTATCACCTGCTGGCTTGCTGTTCTCTACAGGCATTTGAACCATGCCATAGTTTTTAACTTGCTGAGGGAAACCAACAATAGCTTTACCCTGTTCCCATTCCTTCTGTACGGCTGGGACAAGCTTCTCTAGATAGTTTACGGATACAACGTTCTTAACACTCTCTAGATTGCTCTGGTCAATCTTGCCGCCCATCTTCTGGTAAGTTAGGAAAGCGGGGTCTGCCATATAGTCAACCACTTCATTATAATCTTTAGGGTTGCTATGAGCACCAGAGAAGCTACCTACACCGCGTAAGAGTTGGTTAACATGAGTTTCTAAATCTGCCATAGTCCCTTTAGGGTCATTAATGGAGGGGTTCTTAGCGGCTAGGTTATTAGTTACATCTTTCAGCGTACCTGTGTAGTTTTTGGTATCTGCTTTAGTCTCGGGGTCATCGTCCAGGGGGTTAGCTGGGGTGCGGTTCTTATCGCCATTACGCTTTAAGAATTGCTCCATAGCTTTACCGTATTGACCAATAATAGATGGGTCATTAATACCCTGCATAAATTTGCTCTGAGTAATGATGTTTGCCATTAATGGGTCTGACATATACGGCAATGCAGATTTAGCTTCTAAACCGTCTAACTGAGTCTTAAGAGTATCAGCGGTAATTTGTCCAGAGAGAAACTTATTACGTGCGTCAATAGAATCAAAAATTGGTTTAGCAATGCTATCGGCAAAGTCTCCACCTGTAGCACCCCGGATTCCTTGCATCTGTCCCATCAGCTTATCTTTAAGGGAATTACTCTCAGCAAGAGCTTGAGCATTATCAATCTGACCAGCTTCTAAACGCTTCTGAATGTCATTAAGCTGCGTCTGAGTGTGCTGGAATGCGTTATTCCCAAAGTCTGCCAGAGACTGCTGCGCATACATCTTATTCTTCTTAATCTGCAAGTCTGCTGCTGCGTTAGCACGACTTACACGAGAGGCTGCAATAGATTCCTGTGACGCTTGCATACTTAACTTCTGCTGCTGAATTCCTAATTGCTTAGAGTAGAAATTCATTTCCGCAAGTTGCTGCTGACGCTGCTGATAAAGGTTAAGTCCCTTCTCCTGTTCTTCCTGAGACATACCTTGCGTAATAAAACCATCTGCCGTAGCTGCTTTGGTATCTGCTACGATTTGCTGGTCTACTGCTGTACCTTCTGCTAGCGTGTCGCCAATCCCTGCTGTACCTGCAAGGCTTTTGGTGAAGTCTGTAAGCTTCTCTGTAAGAGCTGGGTTGTTAGCAACAATGGAGCTGTAAAGCGCACGCTGTTGACGCTGTGCTGCTGATTGTTTCATGCTTCCTTGTTCTACCGCTGCATTCAGGGATGCCACCTTACGGGCATAATCAGAGAGAACGTTGTCCTGTAGCTTCTGAGCTGCCTCTTTCTTAGCTGCCGCTGCACCCTGAGCGAATCCACCTAACAACGTACCAAGGCTCTGAGCCACGCCAGAGGAGGCAATAGTGGTTGCTGTAGAGGGGGCTGGAGCTGTAGCCTGCTGAGGCTGTGAATTGTATTGAGCGATGCTATCGCCGCTAGTATCAAATAAACCATTAGCCATAATAATTACCTTCCTTTCTATTAATGGGAGTATTTAGATTCTGTGTAAAATAAACGCCCTTCGTCAGAGCATTTAACTAACTCAGCGGCATAAGCTAAGTTGCCCATCAAGTCACAAATGGAATCAACCTCAGCCTTATCACCCCCTGCAATAGCCACCATCAAGGCAGCATCCAGAATAGTTTTGTTTACATCTAGAATAGAAAGGGTTGTTTCGTTATCAGCATTCTCAGGGATTCGAACTAATTCATATTTCATATTATAATTTTTCTCTTGGTTGTTATTTGTTAGTGAGTGTTTTATATAGGAGGCTTCCGAGAAAGAAACTAGCGGGAGCAATTATTGGTGACGCTGAGAGGAAGAACATAATCATTAACGCATCACCTCATCACCAACGTACTCTACATCCTGTGTTAATGTATCATGACCACAGTACAAGCAAGGAATTCTACGGAAACCTGTATCCGTCTTAATTTCTTCCTTCCATTCATTAGCTGTATAGCGGTAGACGATATATACATGGGAGGAATCATAAAGCCCTTGTGAATTGCAATGGGGACATTTCCAGTTACGATACTTTTCTCTCACTGCGTCATGACGTTCTTTATCCACAGAGAGCAGAGCTAAATCAATAACCCCTTTCATTATCTCACCAGAATTGTAGGAGCCGGAGAGCTGCTTTAAGCTTTCCTCTGGGAATCCTTTAATCTTTATCTGGCGGACTACTGTATACATGTTCTTAATCTTTTCAATCACCAGTCCTTTATAAGCAAAGAGGCAATATCCTCCACGCGTTCTAAAGGTGTTTTCCTCTTCGTACTGCTTACCAAGTCTGTATTTCTTAGGGACAGCCTTAGCAGGTGGGGCTTTCGGAGCGTTGAATAAAGCCATTTATAATATCCTCGTTGTAGGACTTCCCTGTCCTTTTATTATTCTTATTCTGCTTTATCACCAGCGAGGTGTTTTGCCCATGCTTTATAATTCTGGCGTTCCTCTGGAGAGAGGTTAGGGACATCATCTAACATCTTCTGTATCTCCTCTGGCTTATCCCATCCAGCGGCTTTCATGATACGGTCAATTAAACGTGAATCCCCATCGTCCATTTTCTTCTTAAGCATGTCCATCCACATCTCACGCGCTTGTGGGTCATCCTTATAAACAGACATAGCCGTTTGTGACATTTGAGCCATATAATCAAACTCGTCTGCGCGTGTACCTTCCGCTACGAGTATTCGTGAGGTTTGGTTAAACAGCTCTTGAATATCCTCTTTACGCGTCTGGTATTTCTCAACGAGTTTTTCAGTAATAGCCCAATTCACTTGACCATCCTGCACAGGAAGACCAAAGGCAATAGCTAATGCTTCTGGTGTGGATATTTCATCAGCAACGTTAGCCCCTGTAGCGGAATATTGTTTCCTATACTCCAGAGCTAATTTAGCCTTAAGGCCATTAGAAGCGCCTGAGGAAAGGTTAGCTACATCCTTCCACACTTGCCCCCACAGCTTAGGCTCCATGTTTTCCCCAGCTGGCATTACACCCGTTAATTGTCCAACTGTACGCAGAAGGTTAGTAATGCGTGGGTTGGAACCAAACAGGAGGGAGCCAGAAGGAGACTCCGTTACCAATGACACTAGGCCATTGTTCATTGCTTTCTGTACAAACTCCACAGCACCATACGCGTTAAACGGGTTAAGTGCCCCAAAGTCAATACGGCTTGAATCACCAGAAACACCACGGATAAATCCATTTGCTGCCGCACTCAAGAGGCCTTTGGTGACGAGTTCACGCGCGAATGGGTCAGACGGTAAATCGTCCCCAAACAGGTTGTAAACATCCTCAGTGCCAAAGCCAAACAACACGGAAGCACTCACGCCCATACCTACCCGATTCTTAAGCGGGATGGCCTTATTAAACAGGAAGAGCTGCGCCAGCTTGATTGGCACCTGTAAATATTGCGTAACCACTGAAAGGGTATTCTGGTTCATAGCGAGGTTGCCGCTACGCCCAAAGTTACCTGTAAAGTTACGGGCTAAGTGAGTTACATTGTCCAGCTCTGCTTTGGTAAGCGCTTTGCCTCCCTTAGTGGCGTCAGTATAATGAGCCATAAAGGAACCAGCTTGAACCATGTATTCACCTGCATCAAAACCAATCTTACGCGAGCCAGCAGTAATAGCACGTCCCGCTGTGACGGGGGCTTTTAATGCTTTCTTTAGCTTGCTGTCTCTTACCGCTTTCATAGAGCGGATAGATGAATCTGCGGTGGAATCAACTAAGCCTTTCGCAAGGTCATGCTTGCTAATGCCTTTCGTAAGCCCGCTCTCATCAAGAACTTTCATCATTGCTTTCCATTCTTCTTTGCTGCGTCCAAAGGTTTTGTAAACAGCTTCTGGAAGATCACGTCCGGCAGATAGATGATGAGTGATGAGGAGGACATTATCCCCAATCAAGCGCGGAGCGTATGACGGGAACCGGGTAGCTAACAGAATATTCTGAGAGCTTTGCAACACTAATTGACGGAGAGGGGCAAGGGCAATCATCAGGTTAAACGAAACGCGTTTAGGAATATTAGACGGAGTAGCTTCTGAACCTTTGCGAGCAATCTGCTCCAGCTTACCAAAGCCTTTCTCACCTAACATTTCAGCGACGTTATTAACAACAGCTTTATAACCATCATCAATCAAATTAGTGTAGCCATTTTCCATTGCTCGAATATATTCAAATGTAGCCCTTGCATCAGCTGCATCTTTAGACGTTCCTTTAATCTCAGATACATTTGATGGGTATTGAATGCGTCCATCCTTTTTAGGGAGAACATCTGAATAAGTGGCAATGAGGCGACGCTTGGAGGTTTCCAGCCAATCCCGATAAGAAATACGGCTACTAACAGCGTTAATGCTGTTAAGCATGGATTCACCCGGAGACTCAATGTGTACGGCATCTGTCTCAAAGTTGCTTCCAAGGGAGTCTTCCAGACGCTTACCGCGGATACGCTGAGAGCTTAGGCCGCTAGCTGTATGAAGCTGCGTATTAGCTTTCTCGTATTCCTCGCCTTTCAGGTTATTACGGAAACGATATTCTCCCCCATTGGTAGCTGTATAACGCCCGATAGCCTTTTGCGCAGAAGGGATATCTGGGGCAGTTGCTACAGTCTTCCAGATTTCATTACCGTTACTGTCTTTGAGAGGTGCGCCGTTCTCATCAACAAGTTTACGCTCAATGAAATGCGGGTCTTTGTATCGTACCGCGTAATAGCCATGACGGTAAGACAGCACTGGCTCACCTGCACTTAATGCACGGATGTAACCAGAATTAGGTGCGTTGTGGTTAATTACATATTGAATAGGCATACCATCAATATTCATGACATCAGCAGTTTCAGCCACAGAAGCATTACGTGAATACATTTCTGTGATTTCCTGCTTAGATAAAGTTCTTACCTCATCCGTTACAGGGTCATAAGCTTTAATATCCCCCGCCACTTGGTTACGTGGGAGGGGCTTAGCCACCACATCAAAGCCGCTCTCTTTATGTGTCAGCTTCCCATAGCCACGGTTTTTATAACTCTTAACCATATCGGCATTGGTGAGACTCCAGAGAGTGTCCTGTGTATTGCGGAAGGAAAGCAGACCAGCAATTTCCTCTGTATTAAAACCATCAGCGCGTAATCCCGCCTCTGTCAGAGCTTGCCCCTTCAGGTTAGCCGCTTTAATACGTTGTTCCATTGCGAAATGGCGCTCTGCTGGGACACGCTTCATAGCCTGAATAAATGGTTTGGAAGCGTCTAATAGCTTCTGGCTTACGCTGTCAGCTTTAATATCTGCTAATACTGCCCCTTTCAGGAATTCAGGAGAGAACATAGACGCGGGGTCAATCACCGAAGATGTGAGGGAACCTTGTCCAGTTTTACCATTAGCAAATTCAAAGCGGTTAAAGACATTCAGAATATTACCTACCCCGAATTTCTCAAACTGCTCATCTCGTAAATCATTGCCATTATATTCATAGCGCTGCTTAACTTGCAGAAGGTAATCACCTTTAATCTGCGTGTTATTTCCTTTCAGGAGAGCGTCCTGTGCCTCACGTCCTACAGGAACATAGTCATCACCGCTACGCACAAGGATGGTAATGTCTTTCTCGTCTACGCCATATTTAGCTAGAGCATATTGAGCCTGATTAAATGCATCCTGTACGTTAGCCCACCCACTATCTGAGGGACCATATACAGCGGAAACATTCAAGCCACCGTCCACGCTCTCAGCAACGCTTGTCATTTCCTTGCGGGAATGCATTCCTGTAGCGTTAAGGAAGTCGTTAGTAACGTTAGCGGCTAATGCCCGTTTCTCGCGCTGGGAGATATGAGGAGCCGCTGTGTTAACGGCAATATCCAGCATATCAGGGTCAGCCATTGTAGCCATGTCACTGGTAATTTCAGGACGGCTAACTTTGCTCTTAACTCCGCCTTTCACCGCTGAAGGCTGAGGGGCTAGGTCATGGGCTAATGCTTCCTCTCGTGAGGTGCCATAAAGGTTAGAGGCCAACTCTCCAGATTCATCAGCATCAGTCATAGCGTGGAGCTGTCGAGCCTTGGACGGGTTAGCATCTTTAACAACCTGAGCTGGGGCGGTAGGCTGCACATCTGAGGCAATAAAGCGACGCTGCCAGCTACGGGCTAAATCTGTAGCCGCTGCTGCTTCTTCAACACCCTCCGCCACCTTAGCTGCTCTACCCGCTGCCTTAAACCCTTTGCTGATTGCACTACCAATGCCTGTAATATCCAGCAGGCCAAAGATGTTATCTAAATACTTATCTGAAATGGTATAAGAGCCATTAGAAACAATCTGCTGGAATGCTTCATAATTCTCTTGGTCAATGCTGTCAGGGAGGAGGATTGTCTTGCCGTCTTTATTTAACGCTGCTGCAATACTTTCCATTGCGGCCTGACGTTCTGCCAGAGGGAGATTATTAAAGGTGGATACAATCTTCTCTTTACCAGAGCCGGGGAGGAAGAAAGCCTTTAATGCCTCAGCACCTGTACCCCCTAAAGCTGTAACCTGTCCAGCAGTTTTAGCGCCAGATACCAGAGGGAGAAGATCTTCGGCAAATCCTACAGCATCAGGGAGAGCGCTTTCGTTATCCTTCTGTTGCATCGCGTTAAATTGCTTCTGCTGTTCACGCTGATACTGAAGGACATCACCAACGCCTGCCGCCCATACTCCACGTAAATTAGCTGATTCCTCTGTCTCCCCTTGAACAGGCTGGGAGGCCTCTTTGGTTGCCAATAACGCGCGTGGGTTGTACAGCGGGTTATCTTTACTGTTAATGCTCTGGATAGCTTGTGCTTTCCATTCATCTGATACAGCGGGATTGGATAGGAAGTCTGCTGTGGCTCTGCGGTATGCGTTCTGCTCTTCTACCACATACTTATCCGTTACCTGCTTCATGGTGGAGCTAGTCCCCTGATTCACCAGCTCCGTATTAATTGCTTGGTAGGTCGCCATTTGCTGCTGTGGGTCATTGGAATTAAGTAGAGCAGTAGTGGTGGCACGGCTGCGGTTGGAAGCTAGGGACGTGGCAGGAGGGGGCGTTTCTCCAATTGCGTCCACATCCTGAAAATCTTCGATAGAATAGGAAGCTGTATCTGTGAAATCGTCCAGAGAGAAATCTTGTGCTGGGGTCTGTGTTGATTGCTGCTGTTCTAAATTATCTGCCATGAATTAGCGCTCCAGTTTTACAGGGATAACGTTATAAGGGAAAGTGTTGTCAGGATAATTGACACGGTATTTAAACTTGACGCGTTCCCCATCGAATAACGAGGCTGGAACATAGGCCAATAATTCAAAGGCCATTAACCAGCCAAAGATCTCAGCCATTTCTTCTACATCAGCAATGCCCGTTTTCTTGCATACGGAAAGATAGCTAACAGAAATATCCCCGAAGCGACTACCGAGTGATGCCAGATACGCAAATACAACACGGTGATTCATAGGGAATTCAATTTTCTTTTCTTTGAATTTGAATTCATTCACAGCAAGGATAGACCAGATGCGGAAAGGGGTTGAAGCTTCTTCAAAAATTGCTTTGCTCATAAGTGTTTTCTCTCTCTTATTCTTTCACAAGCTTTGCATCTTCGTGCAATGCTTTAATAACTTTCTCAACGATATAAACATGGGAGCTTTTACCCTGTTCGTTCGCTGTCTTAATTAATAGCTCAAACATTTCTTTAGGGAATTTAAGGAACATAATAAAACCTCGCATGTTCAATTGATGATAGCATTAACAAGATGCCTCCCTTTCAGGAGGCGCTCTTAATTACTTCCCTTCGCGGAGGCTTTTAAAGAAGTCAATCCCGTCCTGCACATTGCGTAAAGGATTAGGCTTATGGGACTCTTTGCTACGTCCAGTAATAATATCCATCTGCTCTTTCTTAGTGAGGGTGTCGATACTCTCAATACCGTCTAACGGGTCAAAGTATTTCTTAGCCAGCTCTTGCTTATTTGTATGAGAAAAGAATTCCGCATGAGCCTTGGTGTTAAGGCGTCCGTATTGGTCACGCATTGGAGGCGGGGTGTCTGCTGCTGGGGCGCTTTGCTTGGTAAGTTCTGCTGCTACAGTGGCATGTGCCTCTTCTTCTGGCATACCCTTCTCAATGAGGGCGTTAACTACTTCTAAATACTGGTCTGCTGTAATAGCCATAATGGTTTCCTTTTGTTGGAATATTTAATTAGGAGAAGCTACGGATATCTACGGCTTTACGTAGAAGTTTCTTAGTTATTTTATCCCATGCACACATTTCCAAATTCTTCTCAGCAGAAATGAATTGGCAGGTCTGAGGGGAATACACTTTAAATCCAAGGCGCTTAGACAGTTCATCTTTATCAAGCTGGTAATCACTTACTTGCTCACACCATTTGTCATAGCCATTCAGTGTACGGATATCTTCGAGGAAATGTTTAAAGCAGAACCAGCGAGCGCAGACAATAACATCTTTATAGGAGGCATTCTGTTTGTAGCCACCGTATACACGGGCTAACAGGCGATTCCATAACGCGTACTCACGCTTGCTGTATGTCAGGGTTTTAGGGTCTGCACCCCAATAGCCTACGCCATAAACATCAGGCTCCATATAATCTTTAATACTTCCCGCATTGATATGGAATTGAGTTACCAGCGTTTCATACTGAGTGTTAAGGAATCGAATACGGTGCAGTGCGTTGCCGTGCTTGTCGCTTTTAACGTGACGCTCTACAACGGCAAATGCATAACCAGCTTTGTTAACAAAAATCTCAGGGAATAAATGAGGCATGATAATTTCCTTTTTTCTTATTGAGGCGTTGCGCCTTTTTATTATTTGGATGTAGAAATAAAAGCGGTAAGGAGGCTGGATAGATCGTCCAGCTCTTTTTGAGTAAACATATCGTCTGGGCTTGTCTCCCCTACAGGAGAGCAATAGCGGCGTTCATACAGGGAAGGGGGAAGACCTGTAATATATAATGCCTCTGCTATGTGGGTGATATGTTCGCTAGGGAGCGTGGGATATTTGGCTGAGAGGTGGGAGGCAATGCCAAAGGCGCTGTACACCACCGCCTCCTCTGCTGAGAGAATGCGAATACTGTTTTCATTATAATTCATAGAATGCTCATAGAAGTGTTTTGTTAGTGGGGTGGTACGCTTTGATTTCTTAAAATAGAAAAGCCCGTATACGTTGACACAGGAGTTCTAAGAGGTTATTTAGCGATGGGTGTTAGTCCACGAAAAAGTGGCTGAGATATCGTAAATTCCTTTTGCCTCTAGGACACGATAAACAAGATCACTATCCCGATATGATTTAAAGGCTTTAGGAGTGTGCTGTTTACGTGGAGAGGAGTTCTGCATTGCTTGTGTAATACCGGACGGGATTGTATGCATCAGTCTTTATACCCCAACATTTTTAGAAGGTGTTTGACAGTGCCAGCGTTAAACTCTTTACCGTGGCTTGTAAGGACGCCTTTATTATTCAACGCATTTGCAAGAGCTGTTTCTCCGTAACCATACTCCAGAAGCTCCTCAACAATAGGACGCACTTTGAAATAGTATTTCTCACGGGCTGCCGCTCTTGCTGCTGCCAGAGAATTAGAAGGGTACTGGTATTCGATAATAGACATATTTATATTCCTAATGTAATTTTCAGTAGGGCTGACACTACCAGAAGGAATAAACCCGTTTTCCAGTTCAACCATTCAAGTGTCATAATGTATATGAGTTTTTCATTTAGCTTCTTCATAAGGTGGATTGTCTTAGAAGTTATGTTAGGAACATAGCCGGACGGTTCAGGCGACCAAACCTTTACCGTCCATCACAGGGCTGGGTTAGAGCTGCTAGGCTATGTTTTATTAGGTGGGCTAAGAACATCACCACAAGGGCGAGTGATATTCTAACGTATATCCCTTATACGCTGCCCGTATTAGTATTCACTAAGGTAAGGATCGTATGGAAACTCTAGACGCATCTCATTTTCTATCTGCCTAACAGACGGAATAGCTATCCGCTCAATCATACGCTTCTGTGTGTCTGCTACTTTCTGGATATAAGCATCCGCTGCCACTGTGTTACCGGCAAGAGCCATTCTACGAATAACCATTCTGTCACCCTCTGTAAATGGGGCTGGGGCAATTACACAATTAGGAATGCATCCATATTTAGCGTTATCAGCAGCGTCCTGATTGAAATCAAATGCTGAATTCTTTTCAATGTTGCCACGTTCGATGTGATATGAAAGGCTTTCAATAACACTCTCACATTTACGCAGGAGATAACGACAATATCTTTCTCCCGGTACATCGTCCCCTTTTAATGCACGCTTAGCGGTTAACAGCGAGGAGACACTCTCAACAGATAAACGCTCTAGATGGGACAATACAAACAACAACTGATTACGGGGAATCTCTGTGTTACCGCCATCAGTGTTAAGGCGTAACGCTCCAGTAACTACATCGTCAATAACCGAGGGCAAAACAGCCACTGATTTAATGTCGGAAGTGGTAGTATATAAATCCTTACGCTCTAGGTTTTGGAAGATTGAACAGTAGGGGTTGTCAATCACTTTGGGCTTACGTCCTCTACCTGATTTAATTTCGGAAGTAGTAGTTAAAGTCTCTTTCAAAGGGAGGCCAGTTAAAGCCATCTCTACTGCGTTACTGACATTATAGTCAGGTGGTAAACATCCATACTCATATGGGTCTACTAACTCCCCTGTAGACGTGTCTACAAAGAAGCCTTCAATCGTTTTTATCATCCTTCGTTTCCTTTTTATTATTCTTATTGGAAGGCTCTTATTAGTTAGGCTACTTTTTTATTTTTTATTACTACCTATGTATTTCTAATGTACATCTAATATTTTATACCCTATATGTATATACACTCGAAAAAGTGACAATTGTTCCATTTATTTTTAAATTATTTTATAAGTGTCTGTATTCTGGATGAATTTATTTTTATTAAATTTATCCTTTAGAGGGCTTGCACATCAGTGCGTCTAATTTATGAGAGGAATGTAGGTAGGTAGGTAGGTAGGTAACGCAGGGGAGAGTCCCCCGCACCCCCTTGACGCAACAAGACTATACTCACCTGACGGTTCGTCTAGCTTGGCAAAAGAAAAGGCTACCACTTACATGATAACCCTTCTGTGTAAGACTGTTGATGATAGTATTAACCTCTCTGCGTAACTGTCAGATTGTGCAGCCACAGCTGCGTCTGTTTGGACATTAACTACTACTTCCGAAATTAAAATTATAGAAAGAGATAATC
>NZ_JBSICG010000029.1:0-71605 GCF_056156645.1 Enterobacter sp. Li2LvB3
ACGGGGAGAGGGCGCAAGCACTAAAAACGGTAACGGTTGTTACCGTTTTGCTTCTGCCATGGCCTTAAACACCTCTGCCACCGCCACAGCCCCCGGATCCATCACCCCTTCCAGATTCTCTTTATTCACATACGACGAACGCCCAGCCCCGGCTTTCACCATGTTCGCCGTTGCCTCTGCCCCCTGTTTCGCCGCCTGTGCCGCCGCATGAAGATCGCCTTTCTGCAATGTCTCCAGCGCCGGTTGCAGGGCATCGATCAGCGTGCGATCGCCAAGATCAGCCCCGCCGTACTGCTTCATCTGGGCAAGCCCGCTCTGCAATGCCTGCGGCAACGGCTGCCCGTCATGCAGTTTCTGCCCGGCGGCGGTGAAGAAGATCGACATTAATACGCCACTCGATCCGCCCATTACCGTTGCCAGCCGCTCCCCCACCAGCAACAAGAGCGCCGGCAGATCGTTAAGCGGAAGTTTCCCCGCGTCAAGATACTGCGCAATTTCCCGCGCGCCTTGCGCAAAGGTCGAACCGGTATCGCCATCGCCGACTTTTGCATCGAGGGCATTCAGCCGGTTTTCCAGCCGGGAAAGCGTGTCCGTTGCCGCCGACACATAGCCCGCCACCTGAGGATTTTCCGACGGGGTATATTCCACGCGGTCATGAATGGCGCTGTGCGCAACGCTACGCAATGGTGCAAACGCCACTGGCTTCTGCCAGCCCAGCGTCTCGACGTCTTCATGGAGCGCTTTTTCGAACAGGTCGTTAAGCTTCAACAGCGACAGGGAAAATCCTTTCATATCCAGCGAGCTCACCAGCAGCGCCGGGCCAATCAGCCAGGCTATCTGATCTTTCAGCGTGGAATGCGCCAGCTCTTTGGTCAGCAGAGCCATCTCCAGTGCCGACACGCCGCCGAGGTTATTGATCAGCACCGCAAACCGCCCTTCAGCGGCCCGTGCTTTCAGCGCGTTGACCAGCGTGTCGATAATCTCTTTGCTGTTTTGCGTATCAACAACCGATGCTCCCGGCTCACCGTGTATACCCAGCCCCAGCTCGATATGGCCCTTTCTGATGCGCCCCTCTTCATCGTCGCTTCCCGGCAGGTTGCAGGTCTGCATTGCCACCCCCAGGCTCCAGAGGTTGTCACAGGCCTGTTGCGCAATGTCCCGTACTTCACCCAGCGATTTACCGTGCTCGGCCGCGTAACCCGCAATCTTGTGAACCAGCGCCGTACCCGCAATGCCGCGCGGCTGTTTGTTATCCGGCAGGGCGATGTCATCGGCGACAATCACCATTTCGACCTTCAGGCCATAGCGTTTGGCTTTTTCCGCCGCCAGGCCAAAGTTAAGGCGATCCCCGGTATAGTTTTTGACAATCAGCAGGCAGCCCCGGTCGCCCGTCACCGCTACAATGGCATTCAGCACCGCATCCACGCTGGGAGAAGCAAACAGGTCCCCACAAACTGCCGCCGTTAGCATCCCTTTCCCGACAAACCCGGCGTGAGCCGGCTCATGCCCTGAACCTCCGCCAGAAATAATCGCCACACGGCTCTTATCCCAGTCACTGCGTGCAACCACACGAATGGCCGGGTCGATATCGAGTTTGACGAGGTTGCCGTGCGGAGCAGAAATCAAAATGCCTTCAATGGCGTCGTTGACCAGTTGTTTGCGGTCGTTAAAGAAGAATCTGGACATAATTTCCTGAAATGTTGTGAACCGTATGCAAAAGCATAGTCCGCGCTGGATAATGCGCCGCAAAGTAAGGAATTTACTGAGTCATAGTGCCGCCAGGTTGCCTATACTCCACCCAGGACAAAAAGAGGACGTTCATCATGAGTACACCACTGTTAATTGCCCGGACGCTGGATAAAGAACTGTTTTTGCTGCCTGCAATGGCGAACCGCCACGGCTTAATCACCGGCGCCACCGGGACGGGTAAAACCGTCACCCTGCAAAAGCTGGCAGAGTCCCTTTCAGAAATTGGCGTTCCGGTCTTTATGGCCGATGTAAAAGGCGATTTAACCGGGGTAGCTCAGGAAGGCACGGCATCAGAAAAGCTCATCGAGCGGCTGAAAAATATTGGCATCACTGACTGGGAGCCACATAAAAACCCGGTCGTCTTGTGGGATATCTTTGGCGAGAAAGGTCATCCGGTACGGGCGACGGTGTCCGACCTTGGCCCTTTGCTGCTGGCTCGCCTGCTTAATCTGAACGATGTGCAGTCTGGTGTACTGAATATCATCTTCCGTATTGCCGATGACCAGGGTCTGCTGTTGCTTGATTTCAAAGACCTGCGCGCCATTACCCAATACATCGGCGACAACGCTAAATCGTTCCAGAACCAGTACGGCAATATCAGCAGCGCTTCCGTGGGAGCCATCCAGCGCGGGTTACTGACCCTTGAGCAACAGGGCGCTGAGCATTTCTTCGGTGAGCCCATGCTGGATATCAAAGACTGGATGCGAACTGACAGTAACGGCAAAGGTATCATCAATATTCTGAGTGCAGAAAAGCTGTATCAGATGCCGAAACTCTATGCCGCCAGCCTGCTGTGGATGCTCTCCGAACTTTACGAACAGCTGCCGGAAGCGGGCGATCTCGACAAGCCAAAGCTGGTGTTCTTCTTTGACGAGGCACACCTGCTGTTTAACGATGCGCCGCAGGTACTGCTGGACAAAATTGAGCAGGTTATCCGCTTGATCCGTTCTAAAGGGGTTGGCGTGTGGTTCGTTTCGCAAAACCCGTCCGATATCCCCGATAACGTGCTCGGGCAGCTTGGCAACCGCGTACAGCACGCTCTGCGCGCCTTTACGCCGAAGGACCAGAAAGCGGTCAAAGCGGCCGCCCAGACCATGCGGGCTAATCCGGCATTTGATACCGAAGCCGCCATCCAGGCATTAGGTACCGGTGAAGCGTTAATCTCATTCCTGGATGCGAAAGGCAGCCCGTCTGTGGTGGAGCGCGCGATGGTCATTGCCCCTTGCTCCCGCATGGGGCCAGTCACCGACGATGAGCGCAACGGTCTGATTAACAACTCGCCGGTTTACGGAAAGTATGAAGACGAAGTGGATCGTGAATCGGCGTTCGAGATGCTGCAAAAAGGGGTACAGGCAACCACGGAATCACAGAATACCCCCACCACCAGTGCCCAGCCTTCTGCCGTGGATGACGGTATTCTGGGTGGGCTGAAAGATATTCTGTTTGGTAGCACCGGGCCGCGCGGGGGTAAACGCGATGGCGTAGTTCAGACGATGGCAAAAAGCGCCGCGCGACAGGTCACCAATCAGATTGTACGCGGTATGTTAGGGAGCCTGTTAGGCGGTCGCCGCCGGTAAACGAGGAACCCACGGGCGGCCAAGTGCCGATCCCTGTACACCCTGCTCATGTAGATAGCGGTCTATTTCCACCATCCCCGTCCAGCGGTTCTCACACCAGAGCGGTGCCAGAAGCGTTGGACGGCGGGCGCTGGCGGAGATACGGTGATAGATAATCTCCGGCGGCGTATGGCGAATCATCTCCCCCGCAGTGACCGTATATTCATCCAGCTCAATGCCATTTAACCGCCCCGCTTCCCAGGCTTTCGCCATGATGCTGCCCTTCACGATATGCAGCGGATGCAGCTTGATACCGTCCACGCCCGTCTCAACCACCTTTTCCAGCGTCTCCAGCCCGTGCTGCTGCCCTTCTCCTGGTAAACCGACAATCAGATGCGAGCAGACTTTCAGCCCGCGCTCACGGGCAAGGCGCGTCGTTTTTTGATAGCAGGCGAAATCATGCCCGCGATTAATCCGGTGCAGCGTTTTGTCATGTGCGGTTTGTAACCCCAGCTCCAGCCAGATTTCATACCCCTGCTCTTTGTATTCGCAGAGCAAATCGAGCACGGCCTCCGGTACACAATCCGGGCGCGTGCCCACACACAGCCCCACGATATTGGCCTGGCTGACGGCCTGCTGATACATCGAGCGTAACACCTGCGCTTCCGCCCAGGTGCTGGTGTAGGCCTGGAAATAAGCCAGATATTGCTTTGCGCGGTTCACCAGGCTGGCCTGATGTGAAAGCTGCTCGGCAATGGAGTGGTGCTGCTGGGCCTCGTCGGCAAAGGAGGCAACGTTACAGAACGTGCAGCCGCCACGCCCGATGGTGCCATCGCGATTCGGGCAGCTAAAACCGCCGTGCAGCGTCAGCTTATGAACCTTTTGCCCATAGCGTTGCAAAAGATCCCCACCAAACATATTGACTAATTTCTGTAACTGCATAATCTGATAGACCGTCCCGAAGAAAGGGGACAAGCCTGCCATTTTTAGCCTCTGTCGGCGATGACCTGGATCAATCGCCCTGGACGGCCTTTATCCATTTGAATAAATAATCAAGATTACTGCAATTTCATTCACAGCAGACGTAATTACTTTTCCTTATGTTCAGACTGTTTTTTTCATTAATGCTATCAACACTGAAAAACAGTGTCTTTATGCGGGTTTACAGCCAGAACCAGATTAAAATCCTGCTAAAAAATCACTATTCAGCACGCTGCAATGATAATACCGCTTTCATATAGTGAGTCAGATCACACTCCGCGGTGACTCCTCAGGACGTTTAGTAGATGTAAAAATAGTTAAATATCTTTTACATTCAAATATTTAATGCCTCTTTAGCACATTTTTGTATAAATAAGATTGCCATTTGACCTGTGTACCAATTCCCGATAAGTTGGAAATCCGCTGGAAGCTTTCTGGATGAGCGGCCTGCTCATCATATTTATGCAGTAATTGAGATTCCCTCTGAAGCAAGTCCTCAAACTTGTTTACCTGCGCGAAAGGATGAAAAGAGGGCGAATGCGAGGTACGCGTATGAAACGCAAACCCCGTCGCCATGCTCTTTCTGTGCCTGTGCGCCACGGTAAAGTTCAGTGGGAAGCCCGACGAGCCTGGGGAGGTTCACTGATATGTTGTACGATAAATCCCTTGAGAAGGATAACTGTGGTTTCGGCCTGATCGCCCACATAGAAGGCGAACCTAGCCACAAGGTAGTGCGTACTGCTATTCACGCACTGGCCCGAATGCAGCACCGTGGTGCAATCCTTGCCGATGGTAAAACCGGTGATGGTTGCGGCCTGCTGCTGCAAAAACCCGATCGTTTCTTCCGTATCGTTGCGGAAGAACGCGGCTGGCGTTTAGCCAAAAACTACGCTGTCGGGATGCTGTTCCTGAATCAGGATCCTGAAAAAGCGGCCGCCTCACGCCGCATCGTCGAAGAAGAACTTCAACGTGAAACCCTGTCGATTGTCGGCTGGCGCAATGTGCCAACCAACGAAGGGGTGCTCGGTGAAATCGCCCTCTCCTCGCTGCCTCGTATTGAACAGATTTTTGTTAACGCGCCTGCGGGCTGGCGTCCACGTGATATGGAACGCCGTCTGTTTATCGCCCGTCGCCGCATTGAAAAGCGTCTCCAGGAAGATAAAGAGTTCTACGTCTGTAGCCTCTCTAACCTGGTGAACATCTACAAAGGTCTGTGTATGCCGGCTGACCTGCCGCGCTTCTACCTGGACCTGGCGGACCTGCGTCTGGAATCGGCCATTTGCCTGTTCCACCAGCGCTTCTCCACCAACACCGTTCCACGCTGGCCGCTGGCTCAGCCGTTCCGCTATCTGGCGCACAACGGCGAGATCAACACCATTACCGGTAACCGCCAGTGGGCACGCGCCCGTACCTATAAGTTCCAGACTCCACTGATCCCTGACCTGCATGATGCAGCGCCATTCGTCAACGAAACCGGCTCTGACTCAAGCTCAATGGATAACATGCTGGAACTGCTGCTGGCAGGCGGTATGGATATCGTTCGCGCCATGCGTCTGCTCGTGCCGCCAGCCTGGCAGAACAACCCGGATATGGATCCGGAGCTGCGCGCGTTCTTCGACTTTAACTCCATGCATATGGAGCCGTGGGATGGCCCGGCGGGTATCGTGATGTCCGACGGTCGTTTTGCTGCCTGTAACCTGGACCGTAACGGTCTGCGTCCTGCGCGCTACGTCATTACCAAAGACAAACTGATCACCTGCGCCTCTGAAGTCGGTATCTGGGATTACCAGCCTGATGAAGTGGTCGAGAAAGGCCGCGTTGGCCCGGGTGAACTGATGGTTATCGACACCCGCGGTGGGCGTATCCTGCACTCCGCCGAAACCGATAACGACCTGAAAAGCCGCCATCCGTACAAAGAGTGGATGGAGAAAAACGTGCGTCGCCTCGTGCCGTTCGAAGACCTGTCTGATGAAGATGTTGGCAGCCGCGAAATGGACGACGACACACTGGCGAGCTTCCAGAAACAGTTTAACTACAGCGCTGAAGAGCTGGATTCCGTTATCCGCGTGCTGGGTGAAAACGGCCAGGAAGCCGTTGGCTCCATGGGCGATGACACGCCGTTTGCCGTGCTCTCCAGCCAGCCACGTATCATTTACGATTACTTCCGTCAGCAGTTTGCGCAGGTTACCAACCCGCCAATCGATCCGCTGCGTGAAGCACACGTGATGTCACTGGCCACCAGCATCGGTCGCGAGATGAATGTCTTCTGCGAAGCCGAAGGCCAGGCGCACCGTCTGACCTTTAAATCACCGATCCTGCTGTACTCCGATTTCAAACAGCTCACCACCATGAAAGAGGAGCACTACCGCGCCGACACGCTCGATATCACTTTCGACGTGACGAAAGCGAGCCTCGAAGAGACGGTGAATGCCCTGTGCGACAAAGCCGAACAGATGGTGCGTAATGGTACCGTTCTGCTGGTGCTGTCCGACCGTAATATCGCGAAAGACCGCCTGCCGGTGCCTGCGCCAATGGCCGTGGGTGCTATCCAGACGCGTCTGGTCGACAAGAGCCTGCGCTGCGACGCCAACATCATTGTTGAAACCGCAAGTGCGCGTGACCCGCACCACTTTGCCGTGCTGTTAGGCTTCGGTGCGACCGCAATTTACCCGTACCTGGCCTACGAAACACTGGCTCGTCTGGTCGATACCCGCGCTATCGACAAAGAATACCGTGCAGTGATGCTGAACTACCGTAACGGCATCAACAAAGGCCTGTACAAGATCATGTCCAAAATGGGCATTTCTACAATTGCCTCTTACCGCTGCTCGAAGCTGTTCGAAGCCGTTGGCCTGCACGATGACGTGGCGAACCTGTGCTTCCAGGGCGTGATCAGCCGTATCGGCGGGGCCGGTTTCACTGACTTCGAACAAGACCTGGCGAACCTGTCAAAACGCGCCTGGCTGGCACGTAAACCGCTGGATCAGGGTGGCCTGCTGAAATACGTTCACGGTGGTGAATATCACGCCTACAACCCGGACGTGGTACGCACCCTGCAACAGGCCGTACAGAGCGGCGAATACAGCGATTATCAACAGTACGCTGAGCTGGTTAACAACCGCCCGGCGGCGACGCTCCGTGACCTGCTGGCAGTGAATCCAGGTGATGAAGCCGTCAGCATCAACGAGGTTGAGCCTGCGACTGAGCTGTTCAAGCGCTTTGATACCGCGGCAATGTCTATCGGTGCTCTCAGCCCGGAAGCCCACGAAGCACTGGCGGAAGCCATGAACAGTATCGGCGGGAACTCAAACTCCGGCGAAGGCGGCGAAGATCCTGCGCGTTACGGCACCAACAAAGTGTCCCGTATCAAGCAGGTGGCATCCGGTCGCTTTGGCGTTACGCCAGCGTATCTGGTCAACGCCGACGTCATTCAGATTAAAGTCGCTCAGGGTGCTAAACCGGGCGAAGGCGGTCAGTTACCGGGTGATAAAGTCACGCCGTACATCGCCAAACTGCGCTATTCCGTGCCGGGCGTGACGCTGATCTCCCCGCCACCGCACCACGATATCTACTCTATCGAGGACTTAGCGCAGCTGATTTTCGACCTGAAACAGGTCAACCCGAAAGCGATGATCTCCGTGAAGCTGGTTTCTGAACCGGGCGTCGGCACCATCGCAACCGGTGTGGCAAAAGCCTATGCCGACCTGATTACCATTGCCGGTTACGACGGTGGTACAGGTGCAAGCCCGCTCTCCTCCGTGAAATATGCGGGTTGCCCGTGGGAACTGGGTCTGGTGGAAACCCAACAGGCACTGGTGGCAAACGGCCTGCGTCACAAGATCCGTCTGCAAGTGGATGGCGGTCTGAAAACCGGTCTGGATATCATCAAAGCGGCGATCCTGGGCGCTGAAAGCTTCGGCTTCGGTACCGGTCCAATGGTCGCGCTGGGCTGTAAATATCTGCGTATTTGTCACCTGAACAACTGCGCAACCGGTGTTGCTACCCAGGACGAGAAACTGCGTAAGAACCATTACCATGGTCTGCCGTTCAAAGTGACCAACTACTTTGACTTTATCGCCCGCGAAACCCGCGAGCTAATGGCGCAGCTGGGCGTGAAACGCCTGGTCGACCTGATTGGCCGTACTGACCTGCTGAAAGAGCTGGAAGGGTTCACTGCCAAACAGCAGAAACTGGAGCTGTCTAAACTGCTGGAAACGGCCGAGCCTAAGGCGGGTAAAGCGGTGTACTGCACCGAGAACAACCCGCCGTTCGATAACGGTGTGTTGAACGCACAGCTGCTGCAACAGGCAAAAGCGTACGTGGATGACAAACAGAGCAAAACGTTCTGGTTTGATATCCGCAACACCGACCGTTCTGTTGGCGCGTCGCTCTCTGGTTACATCGCTCAGACGCATGGCGACCAGGGCCTGGCTGCCGATCCAATCACCGCGCACTTCAGCGGTACTGCGGGTCAGAGCTTCGGCGTGTGGAACGCAGGCGGCGTTGAGCTGTACCTGACTGGCGATGCTAACGACTATGTGGGTAAAGGCATGGCGGGTGGTCTGCTGGCGGTACGTCCTCCGGTGGGTTCAGCCTTCCGCAGCTGTGATGCGAGCATCATCGGTAACACCTGTCTGTACGGGGCAACCGGTGGTCGTCTGTTCGCTGCAGGCCGTGCAGGTGAACGTTTTGCCGTGCGTAACTCCGGTGCTATCACCGTTGTGGAAGGCATTGGCGATAACGGATGTGAATACATGACAGGCGGGATTGTTTGCGTACTGGGTAAAACCGGCGTGAACTTCGGCGCAGGCATGACGGGCGGTTTTGCTTACGTCCTGGATGAAGACGGTGAGTTCCGCAAACGCGTGAACCCTGAACTGGTGGAAGTGCTGGGCGTTGATACCCTGGCCATTCACGAAGAACACCTGCGCGGTTTGATTACCGAACACGTGCAGCATACCGGTTCTTCGCGCGGTGAAGAGATCCTGGCGAACTGGCCTGCGTTCTCAGCGAAATTCGCGCTGGTTAAACCGAAGTCCAGCGATGTTAAAGCCCTGTTGGGTCACCGTAGTCGTAGCGCAGCAGAGCTGCGCGTGCAGGCGCAGTAAGGAATTCAGATGAGCCAGAACGTATACCAGTTTATCGACCTGCAGCGTGTTGATCCGCCAAAGAAACCGCTGAAGATCCGTAAAATTGAATTTGTTGAAATCTACGAGCCGTTTTCAGAAGGCCAGGCCAAAGCACAGGCAGACCGCTGCCTGTCCTGCGGTAACCCTTACTGCGAATGGAAATGTCCGGTACACAACTACATCCCGAACTGGCTGAAACTGGCCAACGAAGGGCGTATTTTTGAAGCCGCCGAGCTGTCTCACCAGACCAACACCCTGCCGGAAGTGTGCGGCCGCGTGTGTCCTCAGGACCGTCTGTGTGAAGGTTCCTGTACGCTGAACGACGAGTTTGGCGCGGTGACCATCGGTAACATCGAACGCTATATCAACGATAAAGCGTTCGAGATGGGCTGGCGCCCGGATATGACCGGCGTGAAGCAAACCGACAAACGCGTGGCGATCATCGGTGCAGGCCCGGCGGGCCTGGCCTGTGCGGACGTGCTGACCCGCAACGGCGTGAAGGCGGTGGTCTTTGACCGTCATCCGGAAATCGGCGGTCTGCTGACGTTCGGCATCCCGGCCTTCAAGCTGGAAAAAGAGGTCATGACCCGTCGCCGTGAAATCTTCACCGGCATGGGCATTGAGTTCAAACTGAATGTGGAAGTGGGCCGCGACGTGCAGCTCGACGACCTGCTGAAGGATTACGACGCCGTGTTCCTCGGCGTGGGCACCTATCAGTCCATGCGCGGCGGTCTGGAGAACGAAGAGGCACCAGGCGTTTATGATGCCCTGCCGTTCCTGATTGCCAACACCAAGCAGATCATGGGCTACGGCGAAACGGCCGATGAGCCTTTCGTCAGCATGGAAGGCAAACGCGTTGTGGTGCTGGGCGGTGGTGATACCGCGATGGACTGCGTGCGTACCTCCATTCGTCAGAATGCGACTCACGTTATCTGTGCTTATCGCCGTGACGAAGAGAACATGCCAGGCTCCAAACGCGAAGTGAAAAACGCGCGTGAAGAGGGCGTGGAGTTCCAGTTCAACATCCAGCCTCTGGGTATTGAAGTTAATGCCAACGGTAAGGTGAGCGGTGTGAAAATGGCGCGCACTGAGATGGGTGCGCCGGATGCGAAAGGTCGTCGTCGCGCGGAGATCGTGGCAGGCTCTGAGCACGTTATCCCGGCCGATGCCGTGGTGATGGCGTTTGGTTTCCGTCCTCACAGCATGGAGTGGCTTGCGAAGCACAGCGTTGAGCTGGATTCACAGGGCCGCGTGATTGCACCTGAAGGCAGCGACAACGCATTCCAGACCAGCAACCCGAAAATCTTCGCCGGTGGCGATATTGTTCGCGGTTCTGACCTGGTGGTCACAGCCATTGCCGAAGGTCGTAAAGCGGCCGACGGTATTCTGAACTTCCTGGAAGTGTAAGAAAGATGCCCGGCACAGCCGGGCATCTTTTTTTTGAAATCTGTTATAGATAAATCAACGTAAAGGTTGCCTGTCCGTCGATTTGGGTATCGTCAGTAATGGCAAGCGTGGTCGTGTCCTGAATCGCCATCACGGTACTCATTGGAAGTACGGCCGTAGTAAATGCCAGTGGCGTCGTTTGACCCTTTGCAGCAACAGAGACAATTCTTGTTCTGTTATACATCACTTCACCCACCCCCAGATCTTCCCACGTGGTTCCCTGATCCGCGCTGTAAATTATACGTCCAGCAGCACCGTCTATTGTCATGCTGCTTTCCCTGACGTTCATACTGTAGTTTCCGATATTCACCCCGCCTGCGGTTTTATTTATGCCGAAAAGTTTGTCAGTATCAATAACATCTCTTGAATCATTTGTACCATTTTTAACTTTAATATCGGCTAATGTCCCTGCCCTGTCATCATTCACAGAAAACGCCATTTTAGACGGAGTAACGCAGTTGATTGTCAGCGTGAAATCTTTTTTACCCAACTGATTCGTTTCAGTCGCAGATAATTCACCAAGATGAATCATCCCATAATCTACAACGCCGCCATTGCTCATTTCAGGAACACACGCTGAATTCGTTAACGTTCCCTGAAGTTTCAATACAGCCGTTTCTGCAGAATATGCCGTGTTAATACTGACAGCGAGTGTAGCCAGTAACATAAGTTTTTTCATTTGTTAATCCTTAACATTGTTGTTAGCTATAATTGATTTGTCCTGATGATTTCATTTACTTACAGCCAGCCTGAACAAATCTCGTTAGCGTCCTTAGAAATGTCCAGAAATTTCTTGCCGGACTCATACTTTTACAGATAACGCAGTGTGAAAGTTGCCTGACCATTAATGGCAGTATCATCAGTCACTGCCAGGGTTGTTGTATCCTGAATGGTTCCACGAATAGAAAGCGCAAATGTTGCGGTTTTAAATGCCACAGGTTCCGTCGTTCCTGTCTGAGCCGCAGTATACCAGGAATAACCGTCGTTACGTTGCGCATTTCCCGATGTATTCCAGACATTACCCCAGTCAGTATTGTGGGTAATTAAAAGTCCTGAAATACCATCATAGACAGGAGCGGTATCAATACGAATAATATAGTTGCCTATGTTAACACCGCCATCGGTTTTACCCATGCCGAAAGTCAACGTATTCGCTGGGGTAGCAAGGTCTGAACCAGCATTGACAGGCAAAGCAGGTGATGGACGGCTCGATGCCTGATTGTCCATACCATCCCATGCAACTTTGGTTGCAGAGGTGCAATTTATTGTTAAATCGATAGTTTTATTCGGAAGAGAGTTAACGCTTGTTGCTGACAACTCACCAAGGCGAAGGGTTCCATAATCAACAACCCCCCCATTACTTAGCGTCGGCGTACAGGCGGCATTTGTTAATGTCCCGGTAACTTTCAGTACCGCAGTTTCTGCTGCCATTGCCGAGTTTACGGTAAGCGCTAATGCACTTAAAAATAATACTTTTTTCATTTACTACTCCTTATGTTTAAATATCCAATATTGCTTTGTATTACAACTACTGTTCACTTCATTAAAAGATGCCAGGTCAAATCACTTTCCAGTTTCGTTTGGTCCGAAATATTGCTGAAAGAACTGTCATTCAGTACCGGGAAAATGGTCACGGTAAAATTCAATTGCTGGCCGCTGGGCACTTGACCGTTTTCAACTGCCACCACCGCCTCGTTATTGCGAATATAAAGTGATGCACCGTTGTCATTTTCTGGCGTGAAATTTACCTGATCGGTCGTTTTCCCTACGCTGTAACTTTTCCCATCCAGCGTCAGATTACTCACTTTTATTGCCACACCGCCGTTCTGGCCAAACTGGAATCGCCCTTTCTGCCCGGAAGCCCCTTGCAACAAGATCGCCATCTGCTGTTTGTCAGGACAATAAACGCTGACATTGATGTCTTTGTCCGGCATCTTATTCCAGCTTTGCTGACTCGAGACGATGTTATCGCGCCGCATCTGATGGTAATCAACCACCTGCTGGGAGAGCGTTAACTGGCAACCATCTGCAAACGAAATGCAGGGTAATGCAAGCAGCAGGAGCGCTGCCAGACGTTTAATATTCATCGACAAACTCCGTTGACTTCCTCATAAAAAGCATCTTCGTCATGCTCCTCAGGGAGTGTGAAATCAAGCTTACACAGGCGTTGGTTATCATCATTGATGGCATAGAGGCTGTTAACCTGGTCTGCATCGTTCAGGAACACATGTCCGTCATCGACAACCGTCACCACGTAGTTATCTTTCTCATCCACCACCGACAAGCCTTTTGTCAGCGGCTGACCGTTAGCCTGCTTGATACGCAGCATCACGCGACGGCTATTCAGTACCTTAAAGCTCACTTCACTCACCGAACCGTGAGCGGCGGCGACGTATTTTGTACCGTTGGCGAGTGTCATACTTTGTGGCAGCTTGTTGGCATCGATCTCGATGCGCGAGTTACGCCATTCCGTCAGTCCCGGTATCACGGCCTGACCCCAGCGGTCAGTCCAGACGGTACCCTGCGGCGTGGTAATTTCTACGCCTGCTTTCGGTTCGCTCAGTTTGGCGATCGCGAAGGTATCTTTGATGGAATACGGCGAGAACGTAACGCCGTCTTTGTGCATGGCGATCCCACCCGACAGCGTCGCATTGTAGTTACGCTGATTGTTGCCGCTGGTACCGCCACCCACGCTCAACTGGGTGTAATGCAGGTTCGTGTTAATGTTGCCGTTGAAGCTGTTTTCCTTCGACTCTTGATCGCGGTCAGCGGCAATGTAGTAATGGGTGTTCTCGCCCAGCGCGCCACTGTTGGCCAAACCGTAGCTGGTGCTGTCGCCCTGCTTACGCATATAGGAGCTCAGGCTCTGCGAGCCGCCGAGCGGAATGCTGAGATTGACATAGAGAAGATCGTCGTTCTGATCGTCGTCTCTATTCCCCACCGCACTCTGCCAGTTCACGGTGACGGAGGCATACTTGAATGTCCTCGCCCATGAGAGCAGTAAGTAGCGTGAGTCTTCATCATCGCCGGTGGCCTGGTTGTAGCTGAAGCCTGCGCTGAACGCCCCGGCCACAGAGTTCGACCAACGGATATTACCCGTGTAGCTGTTGTCATACCCCTGGTAATCGTCGTCCATGGCGTCGGCCAGCTCACGATATTCACCGTTGTAATGGGCAACGCTGGCGGAGAGTCCTATGTTTTCCGTTAATGAGTACTCACTTTGCAACTCATTCTTGATGCCGCTGTCGCTGTCGCCAAAGTTCGCTTTGCTGGCAGCAATGCTGGTCGAAACACCCCAACTGTCGGTCACCATCAGCTCCGCTCTGCCCCCCGCGGCCTGGTAGTTTTCGGCTGCCACGCCGGAAGCCAGGAGATTCATCCACGGCAGAATACGCCAGCCATTAGAAACGTTTAAAACAAGCGGGTCGCTGTAATCACTTTCAATACTTCGAACCTGTCCAGCAGAGATGGTCAGCCCATTTGGACGTGACAGGTTACTGGATTTAACGGCAGAAGCAGGCACGATGAAATGGCTGGACGAACCGTCAGACTCCACCACCGTGACGTCGAGATCGACATTGTTGCGCACCATAGGTACGTCATCGAGTTTGAAGGGACCCGCAGGCACCAGAGTGTTATATATTAAGCGTCCGTTCTGACGCACTTCGACACGCGCCTGTGATGAGCGGGCAATACCTGACACGCTCACGCCTGAGCCACTTTTCTGCAAACCGGTGGTCGGCATAAGCTGAATACCGGTTATCGGTACACCGCTCAGCACGTCCGAATTGGCGTTGATTTGCCCCACCTGCATGGTTAAACGCTGTGGCACAAAGACATGCTCGGCGTAGGTATAAATGCTCTCTGCGTTACGCT
The DNA here is from genome assembly GCF_056156645.1 of Enterobacter sp. Li2LvB3. Lineage (NCBI taxonomy): Bacteria > Pseudomonadati > Pseudomonadota > Gammaproteobacteria > Enterobacterales > Enterobacteriaceae > Enterobacter > Enterobacter sp. Li2LvB3. Next base: position 14,738 of record NZ_JBSICG010000029.1, read on the forward strand.
TGCCGTCATCGTCCGTCAGGATATAGCTGCTGCGCAGGGACCAGTCCAGCGCGTTAAAGCCTGCTTCCAGGCTTGCCTGTGAATAGCGGTTGCTGTCGCTATCACCATATTCGTTACGGGTGCTGAATAAGGAGTAATTCAGCATCCCCGCCGTACCGCCGTGCTGGAAATTTTTGACATCAGCCGACAGGCTATTAATGGATTCCTGGGGGAGATAGAGTTCTACGGCTTCCTGGTTTGGCAGCGCATTGACAACGGCCTGAGCATAATCAGTGTGAATATCATGGCAGGTTTCATCTGCTTTAATAGGTAACGGCATGATCCCAGCGAATTCCAGGAAGTCGTTATCCACGCACATGACGCCGTCTTCATTGAAGCGCACTGCGGCAACGCCACGATCCTGGCCATTCACTTTTATCGAGACAGAATGGGTACCCGGTAAAAATCGCGGTGCCTCTGCAAAATAGCGGTTGAGATCGGCTCCCAACCCACGCGACTGCAGAATGCCCGTATCAAACGTCACTTCCCTCGCCAGGAGGGAAGTCGAATTCAACAGTAGCAGAGGTAATGCGCCGGAAACAACAGCGCGCACAAAAAGTGCTAGGTGGCTTTTTTTACGCACCGCGATAGTCCTTTATTATTTATTTAATTCCGTGGTAAAGCTCGGGACTTCAACGCCATAGCGACTGGCCGGGAAAAACTTAACTTTATTATTCCCACTGACAGATTTACCCATGGAAAGCGTCATGCTTTCCCCTGGCAAAATATAGGTTTTAGCCAGCATCCCGGAAACGCCGGTTGGCTGTAGTACAACGTTTTGAGCCAGACGAACGACATATTTGCTTGGGTTTTTAACCGTGACAGATGAGCCGGATGCATTCCATTCCAGATATTTCCAGGCATCAGTCACAACACTCAGTTTCGCCGGGCGGATCAGTAAAGGAATATCCTGACGAATATTGATACCGATTTTGACGTTTTTGCTGTCGCTTTTTGGCGGGATACCTTCAAAGGTTACACGCTTAACGTGCTCAACGCTCAGCGACTCTTTATTTTGCAGGATAAAACGAAGCTGCTGAGTCTGACCTGGCTCAAGGCGAACAACCGGTTGTGTTGCAATCAGTTTAATGCCTTTATCATCAGGCAGATCAACCACGCTGGTATATAACAGTGACGGATGGGTGTCCGTATTTTTAACGTTTATCGTGCCGCTGTGTGTGGCTTCATCGATAACCAGTAAACTGGTTTCCGGCACCATACCTGCCGCGCTCACAGAAAAGTGAAAGGCAAATAATGAAGCAGTAAACGCTAACTTAGTAAAACCCGATTTTGAATAAAACATATTACTATTGCCTATGATAAGAGTGTGCAAATATCCTTTTTATCGACTTGATTTAAAAAGAGTAAAGGTTTGGTCTTTACTCTTTTTTGTTTTAAAGTCACTGCGATAGATTAATCAGAGATAGGTCAGCGTAATGGTCGCCTGACCATTGAGTGAAGTATCATCCGTAATTGCCAGTGAATTGGTATCTTTAATGGCTAACGTCGTCACCAGTGGGAAAACGGCTGTTTTAAATGCAACAGGAGCTGAAGTACCGGCATTAGCAGCACTGACTATCAAAAAGTTATCTGAACGTATAGTGTTTGGTGCAGGTGTCCACGTACCTTCAGCCCAGTCCTTATTATGGCCCGTTACATCGCCCTCTGTACCATCAATAGTGACTTTGTAATCTTTAACAAAGATGGAGTAGTTACCAATACTGACGCCGTCATTTGTCTTACCGACACCAAAAAGGAAATAGCTTTCACTAGCATCATTACCGCTTGCCTTTCCGCCGCTGATTTTGATTCCAGCACTCGAATCGGCACGATCGTCAGAAACACTCCAGCCGACTTTCGTTGACGCAGTACAGTTAATGGCCAGGCTGATCTCTTTTTGACCCAGCTGATTATTTGACGTGGAGGACAATTCCCCCAAACGAATAATACCGTAATCCACGACCCCGCCATTACTAAGCTCTGGCGTACATGCCGAGTTAGTCAGCGTACCCGTTACTTTCAGTACCGCCGTTTCCGCAGCGAAAGCCGAACTGACACAAAGAGATAATACTGTCGCTACTAATACCTTTTTCATTGTTAATCCTTAACATTGAGTTGTAAACATTGTGTTATAGACATTGCTCTTACAGGGCAGGGAAAACCGTCCTTCTATACCTGCCTGAATGCAGCTATGTATGAGTAAATAATATAAAAATATTGAATGTTTTCAATTTAGCATTATTGAATCAGTCTTTAAGATTTCTTATATATATATAAATTGAGTATTTTTACCCAAAGAAACCCTGTAAACACGCACCATAATAGTGGTGGGAACGCCTTGTTCAATAAACCACAGCTATATAACAATCATCACCGATAAATCGAAATATGCAAAAATATTAATGATATAGGTTATTTTTAGCACCCGGGGGTTATGGAATTAACATTCAGGATTCCGTTTGATAAAAAAGAGCGAATAAATCGCTCTTTTTAGATCGCTATATCACAAAGTACCTGAACGTTATTACAGATAGACCAGGCTAATCGTCGCCTGTCCCGCGATTGCCGTATCATCCGTAATCGCAAGGGTGTCAGTGCCCTGAATCGCCAGTGAGGTCACCAGCGGGAATACTGCGGTTTTGAACGCAACAGGCTCAAGCGTTCCTGGGTTTGCCGCTGTCACGATGTTATACGCATCACTACGTGGGCTAGGTGTTGTTCTCCAGGTAGTATCGCTAACCATACGCCCAATGGTTGTCATATTTACACCATCTAATACTGAGGTACGATCTTTGACAAATACGCCGTAGTTACCGATTTTAACATCACCCGCCGTTTTACCTACACCAAACTGATAGTAGGCTAAATCGATGTCTCCACCTTCAGGCGTCGCATTTTTGATATTGATACCGGCGCTGGTGCTGCTCTGGTCATCCATCATCGACCAGCCCACTCTGGTCTCAACAGTACAGTTGATGGTCAAATCGATATTTTTCTGGCCTAACTGATTAACATCAGTCGCAGAAAGTTCATCCAGACGAATAATACCGTAATCAACAACACCGCCGTTGCTGAGTTCTGGCGTGCATGCGGAATTCGTTAATGTACCTTGTACTTTCATGACTGCAGTTTCCGCTGCAAATGCAGACGTCACGCAAAGAGAAAGGGCTGTAGCAAGTAAAATCTTTTTCATTTGTTATTCCTTAACGTATGATATTTATAATAATTATCCAGATATAATATTAAATTTACAATTAATATTGTATCCAAAAATTCATGCCTGACTGCATGCCGCTATAATATCCATCATATTAATATATGCAAATTAGCAATATTAACAGTCACGTTTAGATAAACTCAAATGATTAACTCGCCATTATAAAATCAGGGAGTAACTGCGTAAAAACCGGCATTTATGCTCACAAAATATATATTTCCGAACAAAATGCTTACAGCGGGTTTAAGTAAGAATCCATCACACATATAAATATTTTATAACATATACGTGATTTTTTATGCATTCTAAAAAAAATAACCAACCGTGATGTATTATCAGGCTGGTTATTTTCTTGAGACTTATCAGCGCATTATTTAACGACTCTAAGCGCCGGACGGCCACCGCGCGGCGGCGGCGGATCGTCATCAGGATCGTGGTCGTTGTGATGGTCAGGCTTGTCGCCATCAATGATAGACATCACCGTATCGCTTTCGCGATCGTCAGATACGTCGTCATCATTCAGGCTGGCACCGTCTTCGTCATAAGCCGCTTCCGGCTCGAACATGGTACCTGCACCGTTTTCACGCGCGTAGATGGCCAGAACGGCAGCCAGCGGCACGGATACCTGACGCGGCACGCCGCCGAAACGCGCGTTGAAGCGCACTTCGTCGTTTGCCAGTTCCAGGTTCCCCACTGCACGCGGCGCAATATTCAGCACGATCTGTCCGTCACGCGCGTATTCCATTGGCACCAGCACATCAGGCAACGTCACATCCACAACCAGGTGCGGCGTGAGCTGGTTATCCAGCAGCCATTCATAGAAGGCGCGCAGCAGATAAGGACGGCGTGGAGAAAGTTGTGACATTTCCACAGTCATTAGCCTCGGCCGAGACGCATTTCACGTTCCGGCTCTGTCAGAGAAGCCAGGAAAGAATCGCGTTCAAATACGCGAGTCATGTAGCCTTTCAGCTCTTTCGAACCCGGGCCACTGAACTCAACGCCCAGGGTAGGCAGACGCCACAGCAACGGTGCCAGATAGCAATCTACCAGGCTGAACTCGTCACTCAGGAAGAATGGCTTCTGACCAAATACCGGGGCAATCGCCAGCAGTTCTTCGCGCAGTTGCTTACGTGCAGCATCCGCCTCAGACGAGGAACCGTTAACGATGACGTTCATCAGCGTATACCAGTCTTTTTCGATACGCTGCATGTACAGGCGGCTTTCACCACGCGCAACAGGGTAAACAGGCATCAGTGGTGGATGCGGGAAACGCTCATCCAGGTATTCCATAATGATACGGGATTCCCACAGGGTCAGCTCGCGATCCACAAGCGTTGGTACGCTTTGGCTCGGGTTGAGATCGATCAGATCCTGAGGCGGGTTATCCTTTTCCACATGCTCGATCTCAAAACTGACACCCTTCTCGGCCAGCACGATACGAACCTGATGGCTATAAATGTCAGTAGGACCAGAAAACAGCGTCATTACCGAACGTTTGTTGGCAGCGACAGCCATGAAAACCTCCAGGTATATTCAGAATTTTTACTGCTACCGGCCCACCAGGGCCAGCCAGATGAAATATCGCCCATCCCAGAGAAGACACATTGTTCAAGAATCGAACAAAAATCGAGTATTCACCGATATTTGGGCAGAAAATTGGATGATAGTTTACCAGATTTTAAGACCATTGTGGTGAGGGGATTCTGGAAATGTGGAAAAAGAGGACATATATGCATTGAATTTGTGGATAACCTGAGCATTATCCATAAAAAAAAACCCGCCGAAGCGGGTTTTTCGCCAATCGTTCTGCGGAAGCAGAAATTGATTAACGTTTGGAGAACTGTGGACGACGACGTGCTTTACGCAGACCCACTTTCTTACGTTCAACCTGACGAGCGTCACGAGTAACGAAGCCAGCTTTACGCAGTTCAGAACGCAGGGATTCGTCGTACTCCATCAGAGCGCGGGTGATACCGTGACGGATCGCACCAGCCTGACCAGAGATACCACCACCTTTCACGGTGATGTACAGATCCAGTTTTTCTACCATATCAACCAGTTCCAGCGGTTGGCGAACTACCATGCGGGCAGTTTCACGACCGAAGTACTGTTCCAGAGAACGTTGGTTGATTACGATTTTACCGCTGCCCGGTTTGATGAACACGCGAGCTGCGGAACTTTTGCGGCGACCAGTGCCGTAGTATTGATTTTCAGCCATTGCCTATAATCCCGATTAGATGTCAAGAACTTGCGGTTGCTGTGCCGCGTGGTTGTGCTCGTTGCCTGCGTAAACTTTCAGTTTACGGAACATAGCACGACCCAGCGGGCCTTTTGGCAGCATGCCTTTAACCGCGATTTCAATCACACGCTCAGGACGGCGAGCAATCATCTCTTCAAAGGTCGCTTCTTTGATACCACCGATGTGGCCGGTGTGATGGTAGTACACTTTGTCTTCGCGCTTGTTGCCGGTTACAGCAACTTTTTCTGCGTTCAGAACGATGATGTAGTCACCAGTATCAACGTGCGGAGTGTATTCCGCTTTATGCTTACCGCGCAGGCGACGAGCCAGTTCGGAAGCCAGACGGCCCAGAGTTTTACCGGTCGCGTCAACAACATACCAGTCGCGCTGTACGGTTTCTGGTTTAGCTGTAAAAGTTTTCATTAAAAGCTTACCCAAATAATAAGTTACACGTTGGTGAACACCCAAACGTTTAGTCAGTTGAGGTTCACACGACAAAGTCCGGCAAACCTACCCCTTCGAATAGCTAATGCCGACACATAGAAAGTTTCGGGAAAAAAACCTTCTCGTAACGTGGGGTCGCAAGATTATAGAGAAGTTGAGGTTAAAGATCGACCCTTAAATGTGATTCGGAGCGGGTTTTTCGGGGGGTGAGTTTTGTGCGGCCTGATGCCCTCACCCCCAGCCCCTCTCCCACCGGGAGAGGGTGGCATTTAAGGCATATGCTCACGCTTGAGGTACTCTTCGCTTTGCATCTCCTGCAAACGCGACAGGCAGCGCTGGAACTCAAACTTCAGCCGCTCGCCCTGATACACCTCATATAAAGGCACTTCTGCGCTCACCACCAGCTTCACGTGGCGCTCATAGAATTCATCCACCAGCGCGATGAATCGGCGCGCTTCACTCTCCATCAGCGGCGTCATAACGGGCACATCCAGCAGCATCACCGTGTGGAACAGGCGCGAAAGCGCAATGTAGTCATGCTGACTGCGGGCATCCACGCAAAGCGTGGTGAAAGAGACCGCCAGCGTTTGATTCTCAACGCCCTGCGTTTGCAGTGGCCGGTGGTTAATGTCCAGCACCGGCATGTTATTTCGCGGCGCACCCGCAAGCGCCAGCCACAGTTTATCCATCTGGCCTTGTGTGTCGGCGTTTAATGGCGAGAGCCACAAATGCGCCTGGGTCAGCGTGCGCAGACGATAATCCACACCCGCATCAACGTTCATGATGTCGCAATGCTGCTTGATAGCATCAATGGCGGGCAGAAAACGCGCCCGCTGCAAACCATTTCGGTAAAGCTCGTCGGGGGGAATGTTCGATGTTGCCACCAGCGTAATCCCGCGCGCGAACAGCGCTTTCATCAGGCCGCCCAGCAGCATGGCATCGGTGATATCGGATACAAAAAACTCATCGAAACACAGCACGTCCGTTTCGGCTTTGAAACGTTCGGCAACAATATCCAGCGGATCGCTCTGCCCCTGTAGCGCCGTCAGCTCTTCGTGAACACGCAGCATAAAACGGTGGAAATGCAGGCGCTGTTTACGCGTTCCCGGCAGGCTTTGGTAGAACATATCCATCAGCCAGGTTTTACCGCGCCCCACGCCTCCCCACATATATAAGCCACGCACCGGTGCATTCACCTGCGGCTCTTTTTTACCGAGCAACCGCCCAAATGCCGCTTTTAACCCACCGCTTTGCACTACGTCTGCGGGTTTTGCCGTGAGTTCCTGGTAAATTGTATCCAGTCGGTTTACCGCTTCACGCTGAACGTCATCTGGCTGATGTGAGCCCTCGTTCAGGGCCTGTTGGTATCGCGATGAGGGGGAAAGGCTTTGCATGATATTGTTGTTATTCCTTCAGTTAATGCTCATCAGTGTGCACGACTGATGAAAAAAAGGCCGTTCTACACTACGCGATGATACGTCAGGATTCCACTTCTGCGGAAATAGCGGTTATAGTGGCATTATCAGGCACAGGCAGGAGCCGAGCCAACACCCTACGGAATCACAAGACAACGGGAGAAGTTCATGACCTGGGAATATGCGCTAATTGGTTTAGTCGTCGGCATCGTGATCGGTGCTGTAGCCATGCGTTTCGGTAATCGCAAATTGCGTCAGCAGCAGTCCTTACAGTACGAACTGGAAAAGAATAAAGCTGAACTGGAAGAGTATCGCGAAGAGCTGGTCAGCCACTTTGCCCGTAGCGCCGAGCTGCTGGATAACATGGCCACCGACTATCGTCAGCTGTATCAACACATGGCAAAAAGTTCCAGCAGCCTGCTGCCGGAAATGACCGCGGAATCCAACCCATTCCGCAATCGTCTGGCTGACTCCGAAGCCGGTAACGATCAAGCCCCGGTGCAGATGCCACGTGACTATTCAGACGGCGCATCCGGCCTGCTGCGCGGTGGCGCAAAACGCGATTAATCGCACAACCTGAATATATTTTACGGGTGCACATGCTGCACCCGTCCTTTCTTTCTGACCCCAGCTATTATTTAGTCAAATACCTCATTGTTCAGCGGTTTAAAATTCAATAACATCAACGTGTTTTTGGGGCCGTTCTTCCTTTATTTCAGGTTACGAGAGTCAACATCGATGAAGAAAAAAAACCAGCTGTTGAGCGCTATCGCGTTAAGTGTCGGGTTATCTCTCTCGGCGTCCTTCCCTGCAACCGCAAGCCTGCCTGCGCAGGTTCCGGGACAGTCAGCCATTCCTAGCCTCGCACCGATGCTGGAAAAAGTGCTGCCTGCTGTAGTGAGCGTAAAGGTGGAAGGCACTGCGCTGCAAAACCAGCGCGTACCTGAAGAACTGAAAAAATATTTCGGCGATGAATCTCCCGACCAGCAGGCTCAGCCTTTTGAAGGTCTGGGCTCAGGGGTGATCATCGATGCAGCCAAAGGCTATATTCTGACCAACAATCACGTTATCAGCCAGGCCGATAAAATCAGCGTTCAGTTGAACGATGGCCGGGAGTTTGATGCCAAACTGATTGGCGGTGATGACCAGAGTGATATCGCGCTGTTGCAGGTGCAAAATCCCAGTAATCTGACCCAAATCGCCATCGCCGACTCCGACAAACTTCGTGTCGGCGATTTCGCCGTGGCGGTCGGTAACCCGTTTGGTTTAGGGCAAACGGCAACCTCCGGCATCATTTCAGCACTGGGGCGCAGCGGCCTGAATCTGGAAGGGCTGGAAAACTTTATCCAGACCGATGCCTCTATTAACCGGGGTAACTCCGGCGGCGCGCTGCTTAACCTGAACGGCGAACTGATTGGCATTAATACCGCTATCCTGGCGCCTGGCGGCGGCAGTATCGGTATCGGTTTTGCAATCCCGAGCAACATGGCCAAAACCCTGGCGCAACAGCTGATGCAGTTTGGTGAAGTGAAACGCGGGCTGTTGGGCATCAAAGGAATGGAGATGAGCGCGGATATTGCTAAAGCGTTCAACATCAACGTGCAGCGTGGCGCGTTTGTCAGCGAAGTGCTGCCAAACTCCGGCTCCGCCAAGGCGGGGGTGAAATCGGGTGATGTCATTGTGAGCCTGAACGATAAACCACTGAGCAGTTTTGCCGAGCTTCGTTCACGTATCGCCACCACCGAACCGGGTGCCAAAGTGAAACTCGGCCTGATTCGCGATGGCAAACCGCTGGATGTGGAAGTGACGCTGGATAAAAGCACGTCCTCCTCTGCCAGCGCAGAACTTATCGCCCCTGCGCTGCAAGGCGCAACGTTGAGTGACGGGCAGCTTAAAGACGGAACGAAAGGCATTACTATCGATACCGTCGAAAAAAGCAGTCCTGCCGCTCAGGCTGGTTTACATCAGGATGATGTGATCATCGGAGTGAACCGCAACCGCGTGCAATCCATTGCGGAAATGCGCAAGGTGCTGGAAAGTAAACCGACGGTCATTGCCCTGCAAATTATGCGTGGCAATGAGTCTATTTATATTTTACTGCGCTAAGCATTTGCGACTCCGGACATCGCCGCTGCGTGTGATGTCCGGAGAACTCATGTTATGCTGCAAACCGTTCCTTTTTTAACGACACGCGCATCATGCTTTTAAAGCTCTTTCGTTCCATTGCCATCGGTTTGATCGTTGCAGGCCTGCTGTTAGTGGCTATGCCGTCTTTACGTCAGTTCAATAAGCTGACGGCACCGCAATTTGACAGCACGGATGAAACGCCTGCCACTTACAACCAGGCCGTTCGCCGTGCCGCTCCTGCTGTGGTTAACGTCTATAACCGCGGCCTTAACAGTTCGAGCCATAACCAGCTGGAAATCCGCACGCTCGGATCCGGTGTGATTATGGACGAACGCGGCTACATCATTACCAACAAGCACGTTATCAACGATGCCGACCAGATAATTGTCGCATTGCAGGATGGCCGCGTGTTTGAAGCTCTGCTGGTTGGCTCTGACAGCCTGACCGACCTTGCCGTGCTGAAAATCAACGCCACCGGCGGCCTGCCGGTTATCCCGATTAACCGCAAACGTACGCCGCATATCGGGGATGTTGTTCTGGCGATTGGCAACCCATATAACCTGGGGCAAACCATTACCCAGGGGATTATCAGCGCCACCGGTCGAATCGGCCTGAACCCGTCTGGCAGACAGAACTTCCTGCAAACGGATGCCTCTATCAACCACGGTAACTCCGGCGGCGCGCTGGTGAACTCGCTGGGTGAACTGATGGGGATCAATACCTTATCCTTTGATAAGAGTAATGACGGTGAAACGCCTGAAGGGATCGGTTTTGCAATTCCATTCCAGCTGGCCACCAAAATCATGGACAAGCTGATCCGCGATGGTCGCGTGATCCGTGGCTACATCGGTATTGGCGGGCGTGAAATTGCGCCAATGCATACCCAGGGTGGCGGCATTGATCAGATCCAGGGGATCGTGGTCAACGAAGTGTCACCTGGCGGCCCGGCAGCCAATGCGGGTATTCAGGTTAACGATGTGATTGTGTCAGTGAATGGCACACCAGCGGTATCTGCGCTGGAGACCATGGATCAGGTTGCGGAAATTCGTCCAGGTTCGATCATTCCGGTAGAAGTTATGCGTAATGATAAGAAGCTGACTATCCAGGTGACTATCCAGGAATACCCCGCGACAAATTAACAGGCATAAAAAAACGGAGCGATTAGCTCCGTTTTTTTTATGCCTGGAAGCGATATTACTTGTTAACGAACTCTTCGCCCAGGGTGATATCTTTTTTCAGCGTATCCAGCATGCCTTCCATCGCGTTCTGTTCAAACGCACTCAGTTTGCCAATAGACTGATGTTCTTCGATACCGTTTTTGCCCAGCAGCAGTGGCTGAGAGAAGAAGCGTGCGTGCTCGCCATCGCCTTCAACGTAAGCGCATTCCACCACGTTTTTCTCGCCCTGCAGAGCGCGAACCAGAGACAGACCGAAACGTGCAGCCGCCTGGCCCATAGACAGCGTTGCCGAACCGCCACCTGCCTTCGCTTCCACCACTTCGGTGCCAGCGTTCTGGATACGTTTGGTCAGGTCAGCCACTTCCTGCTCGGTGAAGCTCACGCCTGGGATCTGAGACAGCAGAGGCAGAATAGTCACGCCTGAGTGACCACCGATAACCGGCACTTCGATGTCGGTTGGCTGTTTGCCTTTCAGTTCGGCAACAAAAGTGTTGGAACGGATGATATCCAGCGTAGTCACGCCGAACAGTTTGTTCTTGTCGTAAACACCCGCTTTCTTCAGCACTTCTGCTGCGATAGCCACGGTGGTATTGACTGGGTTAGTGATGATACCTACGCACGCTTTCGGGCAGATTTCAGCGATCTGCTGTACCAGGTTTTTCACGATGCCGGCGTTGACGTTAAACAGGTCCGAACGATCCATGCCTGGCTTACGTGCAACACCTGCGGAGATCAGCACAACGTCAGCACCTTGCAGAGCAGGACGCGCATCTTCACCGGAGAAACCTTTGATTTTCACAGCTGTCGGGATGTGGCTCAGATCAACCGCCACACCTGGGGTTACCGGAGCAATATCGTACAGGGAGAGTTCTGAGCCTGAAGGCAGTTGGGTTTTCAGTAGTAGGGCAAGCGCCTGGCCGATACCACCAGCAGCGCCGAGGACTGCGACTTTCATCCTAAACTCCTTATTATGGTTAACTTAAGTAACTAAAACTTCGTCGCGGCGACCTTAATTCAGCAAGTAAATAATTTCAATTTTCGTAGCTAAAGAATTTGAGGTCACTCGCCTTTCGCCAACGCCAGAATGCTATCGGACAGCAGGCGGCAACGAATTAAGAGGTGGTTACAATACACCCTGCCCCGCCACCAAAACAACATCAATTTGATAACATTTAATTTACTTTTAGCCTTATTTGCGCGGCGTGACCCAGGCATGTTTTCTGATAACGAAATCTGATAAAATCACTCCCTTTCATAACATTATTTCAGCCTTACACCTGGCAGATAGTTTGCATAAAAATTCATCCACATGCATAATAATGTTGTTTCTACCGTCATATTCCGGGTGACTTATGCGAAGCTCGTCTAAGCAAGAAGAATTAGTGAGGGCGTTTAAAGCGTTACTCAAAGAAGAGAAATTCAGTTCTCAGGGAGAAATTGTTCAGGCGTTGCAAGAACAAGGCTTCGATAACATTAACCAGTCGAAAGTCTCCCGCATGTTAACCAAATTTGGCGCAGTACGTACGCGTAATGCCAAAATGGAAATGGTCTACTGCCTGCCTGCTGAGCTTGGCGTGCCAACAACCTCAAGCCCACTGAAAAACCTGGTGCTGGATATCGACTACAACGATGCCGTTGTGGTTATCCACACAAGTCCGGGCGCTGCGCAGCTTATTGCCCGTCTGCTGGACTCCTTAGGTAAAGCGGAAGGCATCCTCGGTACCATTGCCGGTGATGACACCATCTTCACTACTCCGGCAAATGGCTTCTCCGTAAAAGATCTCTACGAAGCTATTCTGGTGCTGTTCGAACAAGAGCTGTAACCCTTCTCCCCGTGGCCGCTGGCTGCGGGGATCATCCTGCTCCCGCCTCGTTTCGCCCTACTTTATATCACCCTTCACTTTGACAAATAGTGCGTTTTACTGCGTTCAAACATTCATTTGGTGAATGCTAAATCAACAAATCGCACAAAAAATCAAAGTCTCATATCCATATGATTTTTTTAGACATAACCAAACATCGTGACGAGAAAATGACCATTTTTATACATTTTGGTTATAAAAAATATGTTGGTTAACACTTAATTACCAGCGAAACCATTAGCATGGTATTAATTTTTGTCGTTATTAGTGTATACTTGATTTTGTGATGAGGGTCACGAAACAAGACCCCAATAAAAAATTCGACGAGGTAAAGAATCATGAAAATCAAAACTACTGTAGCGGCTCTGAGCGTTCTGTCTGTCCTGTCATTCGGTGCTTTCGCAGCCGACTCAATCAACGCAGATCAGGCGCAGTCCCGCCAGGCAATCGGTACGGTTTCCGTAGGGGCTATCAGCACTTCGCCTATGGATATGAACGCCATGCTGAACAAAAAAGCGGAAGAACAAGGTGCGTCATCTTATCGCATCATTGAAGCCCGCACTGGCGACCACTGGCATGCAACGGCTGAACTGTACAAATAAGATTTGCTGATAACTGAAGACACTTTTTCCCTTAACGGCACCAGGCATAAAAAAAGCAGTTTAACCCTTCTCGCCGTTGAGCAAACACGATTCAGGAGTAATGACTATGAACACTAAATTAATCATCGCAACCCTTGGCCTGGCCTCTGTTCTCTCTTTTGGCGCTAGCGCCGCAGTTCACCAGGTTAATGCCGAACAAGCAGAAAATCTGCAATCCATGGGTAGCGTATCTGTTGCAGCAGTAGCGGGTTCTCCGATGGATATCCGTCAGGAATTGGCCGCTAAAGCTGAAAAAGCAGGCGCCAGCAGCTATCGGATCACCGAACTGAATGAAGGTGACCACTGGCACGCAACGGCTGAGCTGTACAAATAGACCCTCGTCGTATCTCATCATACGACTTGCCCCTGACTCCGGTCAGGGGCTTTTTTTATCTGTGGTTCAATGCCGGGCGTTGAAACGCAGCTGCCCTTCAAGCTCTTCTTCAGCCTCATCAAACAACAACACCAACGCGCCAAAACGCCTGCGCAGTTTTTCCGGCAGATGGATAAACTCGATTTCCAGTGGTAATGGCAGCCGATTGCCGGTAACCACATCCCACAGCGTGTCTAAATTGGTGACGCTCTCCCGCTCCAGGTCAAACACCCGAATAAATTCACGATAGAAGTCTTCCTGACTGTCGATCTCGTCAAAATCAAATGTGTAGGTTTTCATTGCCAACCACCCGGTCCAGGCGGGCGGCAGATGCCGCCCTGACGATTATAATCCCCCAATATGCAGGGTTTTAACTTCCAGAAACTCTTCCAGCCCCAACACAGAGCCTTCACGGCCTAGCCCTGACTCTTTAACGCCGCCGAAAGGTCCCAGCTCGGTCGAGACTGCACATTCATTAATGCCGATCATGCCACTTTCAATGGCCTGAGAAACACGGAACACGCGCGACAGGTTCTGGGTATAGAAATAGGCCGCCAGGCCGAAGGGAGTATTATTGGCGCGCTGAATGACTTCCTCTTCCGACGTAAAGCGGAAGCAGGCAGCAACCGGGCCAAATGTCTCTTCTGCTGCAAGCAGCATATCTTCGTGGCAATCCCCCAGAACGGTCGGCATCCAGAAGTTACCGCCCAGAGGGTGCGCCTTGCCGCCTGCCAGCACGGTTGCACCTTTGGCAACGGCATCTTCAACATGCTCCCGCACTTTGCTCACCGCCGCAGGCTCAATCATCGGCCCCACGACAACGCCCTCTTCCAGGCCATTACCAACCTTTAAGGCCTTCACGGCATCAGCAAGCTTGTTCACAAACTGGTCGTAGACGGTTTCCTGGATATAGAAGCGGTTTACACTGACGCAAACCTGCCCGGCATTACGGAATTTGTTAGCGATAGCGCCTTTAACGGCGGCATCGATATCTGCATCTTCAAAGACGATATAGGGCGCGTTTCCGCCCAGCTCCATAGAGACTTTTTTCATTGTCTCTGCCGCGTTACGTACCAGCGTTTTGCCGACCGCAGTAGAGCCGGTGAAGGAAATTTTTCGAACATAGTGGCTGGCCATAATCGCATCGCTGATTTCGTGCGTGTTCCCTGCCACGGCGTTTAATACGCCATCCGGTACACCTGCCTGTTTTGCCAGCGTCAGCAGAGCAAAAGCGCTCAGGGGCGTGTTATTGGCCGGTTTGATAACACCGGTGCATCCCGCAGCCAGCGCCGGGCCGAGCTTACGTGTCAGCATCGCCATCGGGAAGTTCCACGGCGTAATTGCCGCCACCACACCGACAGGTTCGCGGGTAGCCAGAATACGCGAGCCGGGTTTGATCGGCGGGATAATCTCACCGTTTGCCCGTTTAGCCTGCTCAGCAAACCACTGGATAAAACTTGCTGCATACTCGACTTCACCCTCGGCCTCTTTAAGGGGCTTACCCTGCTCGGTGGTCATTAACCACCCGAGCCAGCTTTTGTTTTCAATAATCAGTTCATACCAGCGATACAGGATCGTCGAACGTTCCTTCGCTGTTTTCGCCCGCCAGGCGGGAAAAGTACGGGTCGCCGCCGCAATGGCTTCTTCGGTTTCTTTTTTTCCTGCTTTTGCGACTTTGGCGATTACGTCACCCGTTGCCGGGTTGAGTACATCAAAGGTGGTTGCCAGCGTTTTCCATTCGCCATTGACCAGATAGCCGGTCTGAAAGAGTGCATTGTCCTGAAGTGCCTGGGTAGTCATGTGTCCTCCCTTTCTGAGTTTAAGAACTTGCAAGACTAAGTATAGCCACAAAAAAACCGACGCTTTTGGCGTCGGTTTTTTAAGGTAATCAGTTGTCTGTTAGCGCGTTCTGGTAGCGATGAAGCATGAACACCAGTCGCTCTACCGGCTCTGTGACCTGCGGCGGCGCTTCCCAGATGCGCAGCTTCTCCTGGTAAATATCCAGCTCTTCCAGCAACTGCTTAAAGTAGCGTCGCCGTTTGTCATCACTGGATGCGGAAATGACATGGTCGGCTGTGCGACGCAGCTGGCGGTGAAATGAAGAGAGATCGTCGTTGATCGGCACTGGCGCATTTCGCAAACGCTGATGTGCAATGATCATTGTTAATGCCAGGCGGAACTTAGCGATGTCGCCAGGGAATTTATTCAGCAGTAAAAACAACTGCTGATACAGCGCTGGCAAGTGGTTCTCTTTACGACGCGCGGCGTTAGTAGTCATGGACGATACCGCAGCCGAAACAAACTGGTTTAACAACACGCGGCCTGTTCGCACCTGTGAGTTATCGCGTACCAGCAGAATCACCATCAACGCCAGGAAACACCCCACCAGTTGACCCAACGCGCTGTCGAGGAACTGGCTGAAGTGGAACGTCATTGGGTTATCCAGCACAATGATGTTAATGGTACTCGCCAGCGCCCCCAGAGAACCAATACGACGCTTCTGTACCTCAATACCAATAAAGAACGCCAGCACCGCCAGGCTGATACAGAGCAGCAACATACTTTGCTGGGTCGAAGGGATGATCACCAGGAAATAGAAGGCGCCGATCGGCAAGGCGGCAATAGTCCCGTACAGGAAATCAATCGCCACCATCCGCGGGTTGGGCAGGCGCATTGCCAGCGAGGTGACAACGGCAATCATCACCATGGCACCGCTACCGGAAGTCCAGCCCGTCCAGAGCCAGAACAGAGTGCCAAGCATACAGGCAAGCGTTGTACGCCAGAAGTTAACCATCGCGTGATGCCGCTCGGCAGACTCCGCCTTGATAACCACTTCCCCTTGTAAGACGTCTTCTTCGGTTGCGCTGATTTTGGTGTTGCTGATAACACCACGTTTAAGCAACAGATAGCGAGTCGCCGCGCCAACCCAGGTATAGATTGTCTCCGGCGTATCGCGCTCACCCGTCCAGGCGATGACCCTGCGCATACGTTTAAGCTGTTTGTGGACGTCCTGCACCGTTTCAACCGGCTCATCAAACAGCTCGCGGAAGGTATCGGTCACCACTTCCGGGCGTGTGTTCTGAATAAGATAGGTTTCGCACGCCTGGGTTATCAGGGTGAGTGATAACGTATTGATGGCTTTCAGGCGGCGATTTGCACGCGCCCAGCGCGAGGACTCCATGTTCAGGTTGCTGCGCATCCCTTCCAGAGCCGCCGTGCGACGCACCAGCCCGCTCCAGGCTTTATCAACCACTTCGCTGTCACCGTGCTTAATGCACAGTTGCATCAGCTGATATTGCGCAACCAGCAGCGAATCCAGCTCAATATCGACTTCTTGTTTGATTGAACGAGGCGAGAAAAGCAGGTCGGCAACAATCGCGCAGACAATACCAATGACGATTTCGCTACAGCGCTCCACTGCAAATTGCGGTGCGAGCAGCGGATCGGTCTGAATGGTAATGACAATGATCAGTGCGGTATAACCCGAAAGCCCCCAGGCGTAGGAGTTTTCCACCCTCACAAGGGAAGAGATCCAGGTACAGAAACCGGCCCATATACAACACACCATCAGCATCAGCAGAGGCGTGCGGATCATCAGAATGATGATCGTTAGCGCCGCAATACAGCCGATGAATGTCCCGATGATACGCAGCATCCCGCGGTAACGGATAGCGCCAGAGTAGGGTTCACCACCCGCAGCAAATGCCGGGCCTGCGGCCACAATAGCCGCCGTCAGCACCGCCCAGCGGGGCGTTTCCAGCTGGAAGTGAAAGCCTACAAACAGCGCCAGCACAATGGCACATGCCAGCTTCACGGCGAAGCGGATGTGCTGGCTGGCGATGGAGAAGATGCCCATAGCGATTAACCAAACTCACGCAGGCGATGTGCGATTTTACGGAAGATAGAGTCCTGGCTGGCATCCCGGTCTTTTTCGCCGGTGATCACTACCGTAGCGGTTGTCCCCGCAGGCCACAGGTTACCCTGCTGCTCATCCAGATGAATACGCACCGGCACACGCTGCGCCAGACGCACCCACTCAAGGTTGGAATCAACGGTTGCCATCCCTTTCGTGTCGCTGGTGCTGCTGGAGTTAGTCACACCCGCAGCCACGCTGTCCACCGTACCTTTCAGCACGCGGTTACTGCCAAGCGGAGTAATTTCTGCACGATACCCTGGACGCACGCCCTCAAGCTTAGTCTCTTCCATATAGGCGAGCACGTAGAACGAGTTTTGCTTCACCAGCGCGACCGCGGTGGAACCCCGGGTAATAAACTCACCGGTATAAACGTTCAGGTTAGTCACCCAGCCATCAGATGGCGCACGGATTACGGTACGCTCCAGATCGAGCTTCGCCAGATCGCGCGTTGCTTCTGATTTTGCCAGTTGATGCAGCACGGTTTGCAGCACGTTATTGGACTGGTCAATCTCTTCACGAGACATGGCCTGAATACCCAACTGGTTGCGGCGTCCGGCTTCACGACGTTTTTCAGCCGCCAGCGCCTGGTAGTAGGCTACGTCTGCGTCAGCCTCTTCTAAGGCTTTTTGGTAACGTGGCTGGTCGATGGTGAACAGCACCTGATCCTTTTTCACCAGTTGGTTATCGTGTACGTTCACCGCAGTGATAAGACCGGCGACATCAGGTGCAATTGCCACCACATCGGCACTGAAACGCGCATCGCGCGTCCACGGTGATTCGGTGTAATAGACCCAGGCGCGAAAAATAGCGATGAACGCGAGGATAACCAGCGCCATGGTAATGGCGGTGCGGGAGATTTTTCTTGTTAGCGTTTTCACATCGACCTCAGACAAACATGCGCGATATTAGATAAAACAGGCAGCAATACAGCGCGGTATTAAACAATGCAGGATGCCAGACGAAATCGTAGATCCCGGTAGGAACCAGCACCTTGCGCACCAGCCAGAAGATCGCCAGTGATAAAAGAAGTTCGAAGAATATCGGTGGGAACGACAAACCGAACACCACGATAACGGGAAACAGACTCATGTTGACCTTGATTAGAGAGAGTGCAGGCTACAGAATTTTTAAGCACACGCCACCGCAGGAGAGCAAGAAAGGCTGGGCGAGAGTGGCGTAGCCGTTATGTAATTAATAGTATATTAACGTAACTGTTATGCTGTTATCTATAATATGTGATCTAAATCACTTTTAAGCCAGAGTGAACAATGGAACGTTTAAAACGCATGTCGGTCTTCGCCAAAGTGGTCGAACTTGGCTCCTTTACTGCCGCTGCCAGACAGCTCCAGATGAGCGTCTCTTCCATCAGCCAGACGGTTTCGAAACTGGAAGATGAGCTACAGGTCAAACTGTTGAACCGGAGCACTCGCAGTATTGGGCTGACGGAAGCTGGCAAAATTTACTACCAGGGTTGCCGTCGCATGTTGCAGGAAGTGCAGGAAGTGCACGAGCAGCTCTACGCCTTTAACAACACGCCCATCGGTACGCTGCGCATCGGTTGTTCTTCAACTATGGCACAAAATGTACTCGCTGGCATGACGGCTGAAATGCTCAAAGAGTACCCCGGATTAACGGTAAATCTGGTCACGGGTATCCCCGCCCCGGATCTGATCGCCGATGGGCTTGATGTGGTGATCCGCGTCGGCGCATTGCAGGACTCCAGCCTCTTTTCTCGCCGTCTGGGGAGTATGCCCATGGTGGTCTGTGCTTCAAAAAGCTATCTGGCGCAGTATGGTGTCCCGGAAAAACCCGCCGATCTCAGCAACCATTCATGGCTGGAGTACAGCGTTCGCCCGGACAACGAATTCGAGTTGATTGCCCCGGAAGGCCTTTCAACGAAACTGCTGCCGGAAGGGCGGTTTGTCACCAACGATCCGATGACCATCTCGCGCTGGCTGGTTGCCGGTGCCGGGATCGCCTACGTACCACTGATGTGGGTGATCAACGAGATCAACAGCGGGGTACTGGAGATCCTGTTCCCGCGCTATCAATCCGACCCGCGTCCGGTGTATGCCCTGTATACCGAAAAAGACAAGCTGCCGCTGAAAGTGCAGGTGTGTATTAACTATCTGACGGAGTATTTTGTGGAAGTGGCGGAGCTTTTTCAGGGAATGCGGGGAAGACGCAAAGAGTAATAATTAAATCCCGGAAAGAATATTTGGCATGAACATTTCCGGGATTTTTCCGCCGCACTTCAGGAATTTCCCGCCCTCCTATCAAGAATAGCGAATTGACACTGCCACCACCTGACATTTACCGTGTAAGCAGTCTGACATTCAGACTGTTATTTTTTTGTTACCAATATGAATAATAAAAATATATTTTTCAGGATTATTTAAACAAGGACCAGAAATGAATCTATTTGAACAAACACCGCCTTCGCGCAGGCGCTACGGGCTAGCCGCGTTCATTGGCTTGATCGCAGGGATTGTCTCCGCGTTCGTCAAATGGGGAGCCGAAGTACCACTGCCCCCGCGTAGCCCTATTGATTTATTCAGCGGCGCATGTGGGCCAGAGCAATTAATAAGAGCAGCCGGGCAGATTGACTGTTCTCGCAACTTTTTAAACCCGCCTTATATATTTCTACGCGACTGGCTGGGCGTTGTTGATCCTAACGCGGCAGTTTACACATTCGCTGGTCATATATTTAACTGGGTTGGCGTAACGCACATTATTTTTTCTATCGTCTTCGCCGTAGGTTATTGCATAGTTGCAGAAGTCTTCCCAAAAATAAAACTCTGGCAAGGCCTGCTCGCCGGTGCATTAGCTCAGCTCTTTGTTCACATGATCTCGTTCCCACTGATGGGGCTGACACCACCGCTCTTCGAACTTCCCTGGTATGAGCATGTTTCAGAGATCGTGGGCCATCTGATCTGGTTCTGGTCGATTGAAATTATTCGTCGTGATTTGCGTAACCGCATCACTCACGAGCCCGACCCTGAGTTCCCGCGCGGAAACTTACGTTAAAAAAAATGGCGCTACCCACAGAGTAGCGCCATTTTTCATGACGGGTCAGGTCAGGCTGTGCCGCCCACCGTCAGGCTGTCCACTTTCAGTGTTGGCTGGCCCACGCCAACCGGCAGGCTCTGACCTTCTTTACCGCAGACGCCCACGCCGTTATCCAGCTTCAGATCGTTACCCACCATCGAAATCTGCTGCATGGCTTCAATGCCGGAGCCAATCAGGGTTGCGCCCTTCACAGCTTTGGTCACTTTGCCTTTCTCAATCAGATACGCTTCTGAAGTAGAGAAGACAAATTTACCGGAGGTGATATCCACCTGGCCGCCGCCAAAGTTTGGCGCGAAGATACCGTAATCAACGGATTCGATAATCTCCTGCGGTGTGGATTTGCCCGCCAGCATGTAGGTGTTGGTCATACGCGGCATCGGCAGGTGCGCATAAGACTCACGACGGCCATTACCGGTTGGCGCAACGCCCATCAGGCGCGCATTAAGTTTGTCCTGCATATAGCCTTTCAGTACGCCGTTTTCGATAAGCACATTGTACTGACCTGGCGTGCCTTCATCGTCGATAGCCACAGAGCCACGGCGATCGTGCATCGTGCCATCATCCACCACAGTGCAAAGTTCAGACGAGACAAGCTGCCCCATCTGACCACTGAATACGGAAGTGCCACGGCGGTTAAAATCGCCTTCCAGACCGTGACCGACAGCTTCATGCAGCAGCACGCCCGGCCAGCCAGCACCCAGCACCACCGGGAATGTCCCCGCTGGGGCAGCAACTGCATTCAGATTCACCAACGCCATACGCACGGCTTCTTTGGCCCACGCGTCAGCGCGTGTTTCACCGTCAACATCGCCCAGGAACCAGTCATAGCCGAAACGACCGCCGCCGCCGCTTGAGCCGCGCTCACGTTTACCGTCGTCATCGACCTGCACGCTAATAGAAAGACGCACAAGCGGACGTACATCCGCTGCCAGGGTGCCGTCAGTCGCAGCAACCAGGATTAATTCATAGACACCGCTCAGGCTGGCGGACACTTCCTGCACACGCTTATCGGCGGCGCGAGCCACTTTATCCACGCGGCGCAGAATATCCAGCTTCTCTTCGCGGCTCATGCTTTGCAGTGGATCGATGCTGGTATACAGCGCGGAATGTTGTACTTCACCCAGCGTTTTTACCCGGCCATCGCCGGTTTCACGCACAATGGTACGCGCGGCCTGCGCGCTCTGCTCCAGCGCAGTCAGGCTTATCTGATCCGCATAGGCAAAACCGGTTTTCTCACCGCTGACGGCACGCACACCAACGCCCTGGTCGATGTTATAAGAGCCATCTTTAATGATGCTGTCTTCTAAAACCCAGGATTCGTGATAGCTCGACTGAAAGTAAAGATCGCCGTAGTCGAGTCGGCGTTCGGTCAGTTGACCAAGAATGGAAAACAGGTCCTGATGGCTCAGGCCGTTCGCTGCCAGCAGATGTTCACTTACCAGGTTCAGACTCATCGTTTTGCTACTCGTTCGTTGCCGCCGCATGGCGGTAAATAAATTCTTATCAGTTGAGAGTGAGGCAATTAAGCGCCTTCGTCAAATCATTGCTGTGCATCTTTGCGCGGCTGGCGCAGCACTTCATTAATCTGCGGCTTATCAACCGGGCCCGTAATACGGTAACGCAGAATAGAGACTTTACTCCACAGCGGCCCCAGCACTTTACTGGCTGCAAACACCGCCGCGCCGATAATCGGGTTCACCACGAATGCCGTCGCAACACCGACGGTTGCAGAGATCTCTGGCGCAACCACGGCCTCCATATCCAGCTCGCGGCGAACGAGATCCACCGACCCTTTCATGGCAATATCGGCTTCCAGGCCATCCACCAGCGTGTCGTCAGTGTGCAGCACACCATCTTTGATCCAGGCAGTACTGCGGATGGAATCATAGTAGAAACCTTCGCTGAAGGTATCGCTGAAATCGAAGCGCAGCTTACGCAGCAGCGCGTCAAAGCTCAGCAGGCGCAGGATCTGCCCGGCATGACCGGTACTGACATCTGCAATTTCCCCTTTGCCAAAGTTAGTTTTCAGGATGCCGTTCAGAGAGGCTTCGTCTGGTTTCCACGGCGCAGCACGCCAGTGCAAATCATAGTTAACGTCAAACGAGGAGCCACGCAGCGGGGTACTGATACCAAAGAAGTTGGCCGCTGCATCCAGTTTGTTCCCCTTAATTTGCCCCTTGAGGGATGTACGCTGCTCGCCTGGGTTATTTACCCATTCGCCTTCTGCTGTCAGGCGTCCAAAACCAGTATCCACCAGACCACCGGAAAGACTCAACGTATTTCCCTGTATCGCTAAATCACCGTCGATACGGCCATACTTTTGTCCCCACAGCCAGCACTCGGCGCAACGCAGTTGCAGATCGGGCCAGCCGCTGAAATCCACATGCGCAGTGCTGCTGAACGGCGACGCGTTTGCTGACTGATCTTTCCCGGGCGCGGTCGCCGGGTTGTAGTAGAGATAGCGGATCGCCGCTTGCCACGGCGCATTATTACGCAGGGTGAGTGTGCCGTTGATCTCCCGGCCCTGCGCTTCGACTTTCGAGCCCGTCGCCGTGGGCTGTGAAACAATGCTCAGGTTATTCCACTGCTGTCCGGCCATGGTCAGCGCCGGGGTGCGCAGGGTAACGGTTTGCGGGAACTGCGCTGCATCGTCAACATTTTGCCCGATGCCTTGCTGGAGCAGGGCCAGCCATTCAGCGCCATCCATCGGCGGTAAATTCAGCTCGATTCCTGATTGTTCCGGCAATGGCGGGATTGTGCGGCTGTCCGTGGTCCAGATAGCTTTATCAAGCGTAAGCTTGCGGTTCAGCAGCCAGCGGCTATTAAAGTGGTTCGTGCCGTTCGCATTACCAGTCAGCTCAAAGCTGTTCAGGTTGCCATCCACGTTAAGCTTCACTGGCAGTGACTGGCCGGCTTTCTTATCCAGCGGCGCCGGAAGGTCACTGCTGATGTTTTTAAGGTCGCCGGTAATATCGACTTTATACCGCGCACTAGCGTGATATGGCAGATCAATGGCAACCTTACCATTCCAGGACACAGCGCCGTTAATGGCGCCCGCAATCGGCTTTGGCAACACGTCCATACGGGAAGGCTGCCAGCTGGCGTCCAAATTGACGGCCACCTGATAGGCTTTTTCACCCTCTGTGGTCGAAAAATCGATGTTAACCGGCTGATTGAACCAGCTCGCCTTCAGCGGGTCACTCTTCAGATTGCCGTTTTCAAAGCTGAACTGCCCGGTGAGGTTTTTCAGGGTGCTATTAAGCGGTTTGATAAAGAGGCTATTGTTATTGAGCCGGACGTCGCCTTTGGCGGTGGTCATCTTCCCGTCCAGCGGGATATCCAGATGTAAGCGAGCATTCACATCGCCATCAAGCTGCAACTCCTGAAGGGTAGCAGCCAGGGACTCTTTCAGCGGCGTCTCTTCAAAGTACGGACCAACGGCTTTGCCTGGGCCATTGATATCCGCATCAATGAGCAGTTTTTCTTTCGAATAGTCCGGTATGTTCGCCGTCAGGTTGCTGGCGGTCACGCCCCCGAGCCCAACACTTGCCGACTTCATCCACAGCCCGTCATTGAGGAAGTTAAGCTCAATATCGAGGTTTTTCAGCGCAGGCCAGTTTGGCTGGAAGGCAAAGGTGGCGTTGTGCAAAGGCACCAGCACCTGGAACTGCCCTTCATTATGCTTGTACGGGAAAAGGTGCGGGTTGCCGCCATACACCAGCGTGGCGTTATCCGCCTGGCCGCCCTGAATCGCGCCGCTCAGGTAATCCACCAGCTCTTTACCCATCAGGTTTTCCGGGAAGTAGCGCCAGGCCTGAGAGCCATCGTCAGTGCTAATGCCTGCCAGGATGCCGAGCCAGGGTTCATCTCCCTCCGGCTGCAAATAACGGAAGCCACCGCGGGCATGAACCCCTTTGGCTTTCACATCAATGTTGCGCCCATCCAGCTGGAAGCCTTTATCATTTTTGAGCCAGTTGAGTGTAGCGGTGCCCTTTTCTATCTCCAGCGGGGCGCGGAATACCGTTTCGTATGGCATTTTGGCGTCGGTCATTTCTGCCGTCAGCCTGCCGTCCTCAACGCTGCCTTCCAGCTTGCCGCTAAAGTGCTGCGCGCCTGGCAGCAGTTTCCACTGTTTCCAGGCCAGGTCTTTCCAGGTCGCCTGGAAGCGGGTTTTTTCTGTGGCCTGTAATGGGATATCCAGCGCCAGCGTCTCTATCTGCCCGCTTGGTTGTGTTGCCAGCCAGATGTCACCCAAATCAGGAGAGAGTTTGCCCGCCATTGAACGCAGCCCTTCAACTGCGGCCAAATCCAGGTTGCTGGCACGAATGCGTAGCTCATCGCTACGTTTACCACTTGTCCCGCCAACATCCTGCTCAGGGATCCAGGCCAGCGCCAGCTCGCCACGCGGCCAGGGTTTGTTGTCCATGGTGATGCGCGTATCCGGGATTGCAAATTGCCAGCCGTTCTGTACTTTGGTGATGTGTGCGGTCAGGTTATCAACGGAAAGCTGATGCTGCTGGTTTTCCCCTTTCCAGCTCCCGCCCCCCTGCTTTAGCCAGATATCGCCGCTGGCGAATTCGCCTTTGGTCAGCGTCATCCAGCCTTCCAGGCTAAAACGGGCGGTTTCCAGCTGCATGTTTTGCTGTAACCAGTCGCCAAGCCAGGGCTTCACATCCACATCATCGGCTTGCAGCCAGACCTTGCCATTGTTCAGCAGACCATTGTCATCTCGCAGATCCATACGCACCTGCATCACGCCATGCTGCCCGTTCAGACTGGAAAGATTAACCTGCCCTTCAGCGCGATGCCGGTCTTTGCCGTTAAGCCAGGTCAGCTGCGGAATGGCCAGCTCTGCGCGCTGGCCGGAGAGCGTGATAAAGCTCACTTCGCTGTCGCGCAAATCGAAATGATCGAACTGACGCAGGAAGAGATCGCTTATCCGGTTGGTTTCAATACCCTGGCTACTGTCGTCGCTGCGCAGCGGCGTGTTGGTCAGAAACTGGAGCTGATAAAAGGTGAGATCGCGAAACTGCCAGCGAAGGTGCAGCAAGCTTTGCCACACATCCAGCGCCAGAGTCACACGTTTGATTTTCAGATAGCCGCCATCTTTCAGGCTGGCATTGATATCCCGCACATCGAGCGTCGGGCCGAAGTTTTGCCAGTTGGCACTAACCTGGCTCACATCCACCGGCACGCCGGTGGAGGATTCGATTTTCGCCAGCACCTGCGGGCGCCAGCTGTCCAGATGCGGTAAAACGAGGCGCAGCCCGCTCACGAGCAACGCGACAATCACAACAAGCGTTGCCCCTGTAAGCAGTAAAATCCCCGGCAATCGCCTCACGCATCTCTCCTTGTCAGCCTTTGGTCTCGCAGCGTACTGCGTCTTACATCATGACGACGTCAAACTGCTCCTGGTTATAGAGCGGCTCGATTTGCACTTTAACCTGTTTGCCGACAAAGATTTCCACTTCCGCCAGCGCGTGCGACTCTTCGCCTTTGAGGGCCTCAGCCACCGCAGGGGAAGCATAGACCAGAAAACGGTCAGAGTCGTAGGCGTGATGGACACGAACAACTTCACGCATGATTTCGTAACAGACAGTCTCCACCGTCTTTACGGTGCCACGGCCATGACAGGTCGGGCATTCATTACACAGCACGTGCTCTACGCTTTCGCGGGTACGCTTACGCGTCATTTCCACCAGACCCAGCTGCGAGAAGCCGTTGATACTGGTTTTCACGCGATCTTTACTCAGCGCCTGCTCCAGCGAGTGCAGTACGCGACGGCGGTGATCTTCATTATTCATATCGATAAAGTCGATGATGATAATGCCGCCCAGATTCCGCAGACGAAGCTGGCGCGCGATGGCCTGCGTCGCTTCGATGTTGGTATTGAAAATGGTGTCGTCCAGATTACGATGGCCAACAAAAGCCCCGGTATTGATATCCACCGTGGTCATGGCTTCGGTCTGATCGATAATCAGATAACCGCCCGATTTCAGCTCAACCTTGCGCTCAAGCGCGCGCTGGATCTCGTTCTCTACGTCATAGAGATCGAAAATCGGCTGGCGGCCGGAGTAGTGCTCCAGCAGACCGGGCATTTCCGGGATATATTCGGCGGTAAACTCCAGTAGCGCTTCATACGTCAGGCGGGAGTCAACACGAATTCTGTCGAGCTGCGCATCGGCAAAGTCACGCAATACGCGCTGAGCGAGCGCCAGTTCGCCATACAACTGGTAACGGGTCTGGTTGCGTTTTTTACGCTCCATCACCTTGGTCCAGACGCGCTTCAGGTAGGCCGCATCAGACGCCAGATCCTCTTCGCTGATCCCTTCCGCCGCAGTACGGATGATAAATCCGCCCTGCTCGTCGCAGTACGCGCTCACTACTTTTTTCAGGCGTTCACGTTCGCTTTCGCTCTCAATGCGCTGTGAAACGCCAACGTGCGAAGCACCCGGCATAAAGACCAGATAACGGGAAGGAAGCGTGATGTCGGTCGTCAGACGTGCGCCTTTGGTGCCCAGGGGATCTTTCACCACCTGCACCATCAGATCCTGGCCCTGACGCACCAGCTCGGAGATGTCGCGGACGGCAAACTGTTTTTGCTCTTCGCCTGCCACGCACTCGGTGTGCGGCATGATATCGGAGGCATGTAAAAATGCCGCCTTATCCAGTCCAATATCTACAAAAGCCGCCTGCATGCCCGGTAGTACACGACTGACACGACCTTTGTAGATATTGCCTACTATTCCGCGCCGCGCTTCACGCTCAATATGAATTTCCTGAAGAATGCCACCATCAATGTAGGCCACACGGGTTTCCGATGGCGTTACGTTTACCAACAATTCAGCCGTCATAATTATCCCTTCCCTCACGCAGTGAGTTAAAATTGCTCAGCAACTCATACGTTTCCACCAGCGGTAAGCCGACCACGGCGTGATAGCTGCCATTAATCTTCCTGACAAAACAGCCACCCAACCCTTGAATACCGTATGCACCTGCTTTATCCATTGGTTCGCCGCTGGCGATATACGCGGCGATCTCATCGTCGGTAAGCACTCTGAACGTGACGTCCGTAACCACCAGGCAATCCAGTACGTCCTGGCTATCAGCCAGTGCCACTGCGGTCATCACCTGGTGTGTTTGCCCGGACATCTTGCGCAGCATCCGCGCCGCATGTTCTGCGTCACGGGGTTTCTCAAGGACTTCACCATTAAGAATAACGATGGTATCTGCCCCCAGCACCGGTAAGTCACGCGGCACAAGCGCCACACCAGCACGCGCTTTTTCACGAGCCAGACGAGAAACGTACTGCTGGGCGCTTTCACCCTCAGCACGTTTTTCTTCAATACCGGTAACGATGCGTTCAAAGGAGACGCCCAACTGAGTGAGCAACTCCTGACGACGCGGTGAACCAGAGGCAAGATATACAGACGTCATAGAAACCTTTTATTGCACGGCAAACTGCTGGCGAACTTTACGCATCAGCAGGAACAGCCACGGCCAGAGCACACCATTCACTACACTACTCCAGAACACTTCCGGTCGGAAAGAGACATTGATCACTAAAAACTCTGCCCAGAAAACAACGATATCCGCAGCAAGCGACAACAACATCACCACCAGCGCCTGTTGCCAGAGCGCGAGGTTACGAAAGAGCTGGAATTTGAGTGCGACGAGGTACGCAATAATGCTCATGGATAAGGCGCGCACGCCAAGCGTAGAGCCACTAATGAGATCCAGTATGGCACCCATCACAAAACCTGTGCCGACATTTACGCGGTGCGGCAGGGCAAGGATCCAGTAGAGCAAAATGAGCAATACCCAGTTTGGCCGGAAGACGAGGATGTCGTCCGGCCAGGGCATAATTTGCAGCAATAGTGCAATGAGAAACGAGAGCCAGATAACCCAGCGTCCCTGGCTACGATAACTTGCCACTACTGCCCTCCCTGGGAGAGTCGCGGTGGCGGTGGCGCATCCGGTAGAGGCTGCGTTAATCCCGTAGCAGGCGCAGGGACTGGCGCAGGTGGCCCCATAGAGTCAGCCGGCGGAAGCACCTGCGGCATCATTTGCATCAGGCGCTCATTCGCAACACGGTGAACCTCTTCCGGGGTCATTGGGTTAGTGCCGTTACGATCGGCCCCCCACAGCAGCAGCAAATAGCGCAGACGCTGTAAACCTGCCGTTGGACGAGCCTGAATCACGGTGTAAGCACGCTGGGTATCAAGCTTCACAGACGAGACAACCCCAACCGGATAACCTTCAGGGAAGCGTCCGCCAAGGCCGGATGTCACCAGCACATCACCCACACGAATATCCGTGTTGGCTGGCAGGTGTTCCAGTTGCAGATCGTCCGTACAGCCGTTGCCGGCCGCAATCACACGGATGTCGTTACGCAGTACCTGAATCGGCAGTGCATGGGTTGCATCGCAAATCAGCAGGACGCGGCTGGTCAATTTCGCGACCGCCACAACCTGGCCGACAACGCCTTTATCACTGATTACAGGCTGGCCTTCATAAACCCCGTTGACGCTGCCTTTGTCGATCACCACCTGATCGCTGTAAGGATCGTTCACGGTGGAGATGACCTGGGTCACCATTTTCTGCTCGTCCTGACGCAGCGGCGAGCCAAGCAGTTCACGCAGACGCGCGTTTTCCTGCTTATATTGGCCAAGCATCAGCAGCTCGCTATTTTTCAGCAGCAGTTCCTGACGTAACGCCCGGTTTTCAAGTTCGAGCTGGTCGCGTGAAGACAACGTTTGAGAAACGGAGTCGAGTAATTCACGGGGACCATTTGATACAAAGTAGAAAGGACTGACGGCGGTATCCATGTACGTTCTGATTTGGCTGAACGTACCGAGGCGGCTATCGGCAATAATGACACCAAGCGCCACCAGAACCGCCAGGATCAGGCGAAACTGTAGCGATGGGCCACGGCTAAAAATTGGCTTCATAGGCTATGCGTATTCTCGCGTCAGAGAGAAAGGGTAGCAATTTGCTACCCTTTCACAACCGACTACTCTTCGCTGAACAAGTCGCCGCCGTGCATGTCGATCATTTCCAGCGCCTTGCCACCACCACGGGCGACGCAAGTCAGTGGATCTTCTGCAACTACGACAGGAATACCTGTCTCTTCCATTAACAGGCGGTCGAGGTTACGCAGCAGCGCACCACCACCGGTCAGCACCATACCGCGCTCAGAGATATCAGAAGCCAGTTCTGGTGGGCACTGCTCCAGAGCAACCATTACCGCGCTCACGATACCGGTCAGCGGCTCTTGCAGCGCTTCCAGGATTTCGTTGGAGTTCAGGGTAAAGCCTCGTGGAACGCCTTCAGCCAGGTTACGACCACGAACTTCGATTTCGCGAACTTCGTCACCCGGGTAAGCAGAACCGATTTCGTGCTTGATACGCTCTGCGGTGGCTTCACCGATCAGAGAGCCGTAGTTACGGCGCACATAATTAATAATGGCTTCGTCGAAGCGGTCACCACCGATACGTACGGAAGAGGAGTAAACCACGCCGTTCAGGGAGATAACGGCCACTTCAGTGGTACCACCACCGATATCAACCACCATAGAACCGGTCGCTTCAGACACAGGCAGACCCGCACCGATTGCCGCAGCCATTGGCTCTTCAATCAGGAACACTTCACGCGCACCAGCACCCTGAGCGGATTCACGGATTGCACGACGTTCTACCTGAGTTGCACCAACGGGCACACACACCAGAACACGCGGGCTTGGACGCATGAAGCTGTTGCTGTGAACCTGCTTGATGAAGTGCTGAAGCATTTTTTCAGTCACGAAGAAGTCAGCAATAACACCGTCTTTCATTGGGCGGATCGCGGCGATGTTGCCTGGGGTACGACCCAGCATCTGCTTCGCATCATGACCAACAGCAGCCACGCTTTTTGGCGAGCCGGCACGGTCCTGACGAATGGCCACAACGGAAGGCTCATTCAATACGATGCCTTGTCCTTTTACATAAATAAGGGTATTCGCGGTACCCAGGTCAATGGACAGGTCATTGGAAAACATGCCACGAAATTTTTTCAACATACTAAGGGATAATCCTGAAAGCTGGGGCGGAAAACAAAATCCGCTTACTTTACCAACCACACGCAGCAGCGACAAGGCGCAAAAATCGTCTGCTACGGTGAAAATTAGTGCAGTACGTTTCCTTTGTTACAAATTCATCCCCTGAGTCCCTCAGGGCTGAGTAAACAGTAGCGTCCCTCACTTTCATTTGTAACCAGTCAAAGGTCGTTCACTGGCTTTTGCTCGTCAAACTCAAAGCTACAGGCGCGATATTCTACGTGAAAACAAATTAAACGGCAGGTCAAACAGAGTATCTTTGCAAATATTTTTTCACATTGGTGTCAAGCGGCTGAGAGGACGCAAAAAAATCACCCTGACCACCCACAACACCGCGCTCTGTCAACATCTGCCATTCGCTTCGTGATCGCACGCCGGTGGCAAATACTTGTGTTCGCGTTCCCTTGCACGCTTCAACCAGGCTCTGAACCAACAGCTGGTTTTCCGTGCGTTTTTCGATATTCCTTACCAGCCCTGGATGAAGTTTCAATAATTCAACATCCAGTTCCTTGATCCAGCTGGTGCTGACCAGCGTCAAGCCCGCCTGCGTGACCGCCACACGAGCGCCGAGCGCATTCATCAAACGTACCATCGGGCGTAACCGGCTGATGTGTTGACCTACATCCGCCTCAGCAAGTTCAAAAATAATGCGTTTGCGTTGCGATTTTTCGCATTGCATTAATATATCGCGTAGCCAGCGCTGAAAACGCGGGCGAATTAAAGACTCGACGGTGACCTGTAATGCCAGGTTTTCCTCTGGCCAGAAAGATAAGAAGGGAATAAGCCGCGTAATCTGCTGGCGGTCGTACTCTTCTGATAGCCCAAATTGCAACACAATCGGCAGATACTCTGCGGAAATCACCTCTTCCGTTCCGTCGAAAATACGGCACATCAGTTCACGATGATGCACATGGCCATTTTTCATCACCGCAGGTTTTTGATAAATACGTGGCCCGCCGCGACTCAGCATTTGCTCAATCAGCGTTCGCCAGCGCACATTCCCGCGCCCTTTCTCCGGCAGCGAGTCATCATATACCGCCCACCCGTTTGCCCCTTGCAACACGGCGTTGCGGGTGGCTGCTTCCGCATGTTCCATGACCTGTTCAGTCGACTGGCCGCCGCGCCAGGCACAGATACCAATGTGTACCATGTCATCCCTGTCGAGCATTTTGCTTTGTGGCAATGCATCGACGGCTTTAAGCAGTTGACCTGCAATGCTTTCAGATTCTTTTAGCGTACGGTGAGGCAACAGCACGGCAAAATCGCTGCGGTGATAGCGCGCCAGCAGAGAGCCAGGATAGCGCATAATAAAGGTCGACAGCAGGTTAATAAGGATAAAGAGATTGTCTTCCGCCACGGCCCGTCCCCAGTTGTCCCGCAGCAGATCAAAATCGGGCAGGCGGATCATCATCACGACCCCGTGCGTTCCTACTTTTTCAGGATCGTCCAGCAGCGTAGCCAACTGATTATCAAAGAAGAGACGGTTATTCAGGCCGGTTTTATTGTCCTGCGCGGCGTAGGACCGAATCAGTGTATCCATACGACTGCGCTGATCGCTGGCAAACTGGATTTCCGAAAGCAGCACGTCCAGGGCGCTGCTGGTACGCGTCGGCCATTCGTAAATTGACCCGCGAACCTGCGGCCCACGTTCGCCATTTAAAATGCGTACCGAGCGGTTTTCCAGCAGCTCCTGCCCTGAAAGCTGACGACGCTGCCAGCGCACGGCCAGAAAAATCAGCAGCACAATAAACCCCACCGCCAGAGTAAGCGGTGCGGTGGTCATTAAAGAGCGGAAGTAATTTGCCATCGGATCCTGGTAAGCCAGTTTGATGGTCATACCTGGATTTTTGAGCGAATGAACCGTCACTTCACGATACTGGTTCATCATGCCTGCCGGACGGTAGCTTCCCTGCCGGGCGTGGCTGAAGACGAGCGAATTCCCCTGGCGGATGTCTATCTGAACGATATCAACCGGCACCATAATTTCATCCAGTTCACGGGACAGTGCTGG
Source organism: Enterobacter sp. Li2LvB3 (assembly GCF_056156645.1). Taxonomy (NCBI): domain Bacteria; kingdom Pseudomonadati; phylum Pseudomonadota; class Gammaproteobacteria; order Enterobacterales; family Enterobacteriaceae; genus Enterobacter; species Enterobacter sp. Li2LvB3. The sequence goes on from NZ_JBSICG010000029.1 coordinate 47,362, forward strand.
CAACGGCGTGGTCACCAGACGCGTATCAATGACGGATGCAACAGACTGGACCCGATTAACCAGCTTGTCCTGAATGGCGTTATAAAAGCTCAGGGAACAGCCGATGAGGGTGACAAAGATGGTGAGTCCCGTCAGCAGCGTGATAAAAGCCGAGAATTTCGTCGTTAATCGCATCCTTGAGATTACTCCGTGGGTTGATGGGGTAGCGAGTAAGCGCTAACTTGCATTTCAAATGCGGCATACTACCAAACCTGGTGTTTCTGGCAATTTATTGCGTTAAATCGGCATTGGCTTTCAATGAGCGAGTATAGTCTTCAGAAAATTTTTTCCAATCATCATACGTAGTGAGGACCCTGTATGCAGGCTTTGATCTTAGAACAGCAGGACGGCAAAACGCTTGCCTCGGTGCAAACCATTGAAGAGAGCCGTCTGCCGGAGGGTGAAGTAACCGTCGACATCGACTGGTCCAGCCTGAATTATAAGGATGCGCTGGCCATTACGGGCAAAGGCAAAATCATTCGTAATTTCCCGATGGTTCCAGGTATCGATTTTGCCGGGCGTGTGCATACGAGCGAAGATCCACGCTTCCACCCAGGACAGCAAGTATTGCTCACCGGCTGGGGGGTTGGCGAAAACCACTGGGGAGGTCTGGCAGCTCAGGCCCGGGTGAAAGGTGACTGGCTGGTGCCTATGCCGAAAGGCCTGGATGGGCGTAAAGCGATGATCATTGGTACCGCAGGCTTTACCGCCATGCTTTGCGTGATGGCGCTGGAAGATGCAGGTATTCGTCCTGAGTCAGGTGAAATCGTTGTCACCGGGGCCAGCGGTGGCGTGGGCAGTACCGCCGTGGCTCTGCTGCATAAATTAGGCTATCAGGTTGCTGCCGTATCTGGACGCGAAAGCACGCACGACTACCTGCGCCAGCTGGGTGCTAACCGGATCCTGGGACGTGACGAATTTGCCGAAACCCGTCCGCTGGAAAAACAGATCTGGGCTGGTGCAGTCGATACCGTGGGCGACAAAGTGCTGGCAAAAGTGCTGGCGCAAATGAACTACGGCGGTTGCGTAGCCGCCTGCGGTCTGGCGGGTGGATTTACCCTGCCAACCACCGTAATGCCGTTTATTCTGCGTAATGTGCGTTTACAGGGGGTGGATTCCGTCATGACCCCTGCGGCGCGTCGTGCAGAAGCCTGGGAACGCTTGTCTCGTGACCTGCCAGAATCATTCTACGCCCAGAGTGCAACGGAAATTAGCCTTAGCCAGGCACCGGAATATGCCGGTAAGATCATGGACAACCAGTTCCACGGCCGCGCGCTGGTGAAAATTGTCTAATCTTCAAATTTTCGTGACATATTCGCGCTAACCCTTCTCCTCCGTCATGCTTAGAAAAACGCATGACGGAGGATGCCATGAAAACCAAAAAACTGACGGAAGCCGACGTAACGTCCGAGTCTGTCTTTATGTTACAGCGCCGCCAGATCCTGAAAATGCTTGGCATCAGCGCAACCGCCCTGACGCTCTCACCGGCAGCCCATGCCGACCTGCTTGACTGGTTTAAAGGCAACGATCGCCCGAAAGCCCCTTCCGGCGCGCCACTCACCTTTACCAAACCAGCCGAATGGCAAAACAAACTCGCTTTAACGCCCGAAGACAAAGTCACTGGTTACAATAACTTCTACGAGTTTGGTCTTGATAAGGCCGACCCGGCGGCCAACGCTGGCGGAATGAAAACCGATCCCTGGACGCTGAAAATTGACGGTGAGGTCGCGAAGCCCCTGACCCTGGATCATCACGACCTGACCACCCGTTTCCCGCTGGAAGAGCGCATCTACCGTATGCGCTGTGTCGAAGCCTGGTCAATGGTCGTGCCCTGGGTGGGGTTCCCGCTGCATAAGCTACTGGAGATGGTAGAACCCACCAGCAATGCAAAATATGTCGCTTTTCAGACGCTCTACTCCCCGGATGAGATGCCCGGCCAGAAGGACCGGTTTATCGGCGGTGGGCTGGATTATCCTTATGTAGAAGGGTTGCGCCTCGATGAGGCCATGCACCCGCTCACCCTGCTTACGGTGGGTGTGTACGGTAAAGCTCTCCCGCCACAAAACGGCGCACCTGTTCGCTTAACCGTGCCGTGGAAATACGGATTTAAAGGGATTAAATCGATTGTCAGTATTAAGCTCACACGCGAGCGCCCTCCTACCACCTGGAATCTGGCCGCGCCCGATGAGTACGGTTTTTTTGCCAATGTGAATCCGCATGTGGATCACCCGCGCTGGTCGCAGGCTACAGAACGTTTTATCGGCTCAGGCGGCGCACTGGATGTTAAGCGTCAGCCAACGCTGCTGTTTAACGGCTACGCCGATGAGGTCGCTTCTCTGTATCGCGGCATGAATTTACGGGAGAATTTTTAAGTGCGTTTAAGCGTAAAACAGATAACCTGGCTCAAGGTCATTTTGCACTTAGCGGGATTGCTTCCATTTATCTGGCTGTTTTGGGCAGCCAGTCACGGGTACTTCAGCGCCGACCCGGCAAAGGATATTCAACACTTTACCGGTAGGATGGCTCTGAAATTTCTGCTGGCCACCTTGCTGGTTTCCCCTTTAGCGCGCTACGCTAAACAGCCATTATTGATACGTACCCGTCGGCTTTTAGGGCTATGGTGTTTTGCCTGGGCGACGCTACACCTCACCAGCTATGCGCTGCTTGAGCTGGGTATTAACAATCTGGCATTGTTGGGTCGTGAGCTGGTTACGCGTCCTTATCTGACGTTAGGTATCGTCAGCTGGCTGATTTTACTGGCACTGACGCTGACTTCGACGCAATATGCGCAGCGAAAACTGGGCAAGCGTTGGCAACTGCTGCACAACTTCGTCTATCTTGTCGCGATCCTCGCCCCCATACATTACCTGTGGTCAGTGAAGATTTTATCCCCGCAACCCATCATCTACGCACTGCTGGCCCTGGCGCTTTTAGCGTGGCGTTACAAGAAGTTCCGCCAGTGGATGAGATAGTTCGCCAAACTGTGCGTTTTCCCGCAGATTACTTATCCGCCGCGACTCTTTTTCGGATAGCGGTTGATAATCTTCCCTGATAAGACCAGTATTTAGCTGCCAAATGCTACGAAATCGTTATAATGTGCGACCTTGGTTTTCCTGACAGGGGTTTTAGGCCTCTGAAAAGGTGACAATCGCGCATCGAAGGTATATTTTGTTTTTTACCGGAGAATCGCAGGAGATAGCAGCACAATGGCTGACAAGTTCCAGATCTTAGTTTTGAACGGACCGAACTTAAACATGCTCGGCACCCGTGAGCCAGAGAAGTACGGCACGCTGACATTGAGTGAAATTGTTAACCGTCTTGGGACGGAAGCAGCCTCGTTGAATGTGGATTTGGATCATTTTCAGTCAAACGCGGAGTACGCACTCATCGACCGTATTCATCAGGCTAAAGACAATGTGGACTATATCCTGATCAATCCGGCCGCGTTTACGCACACCAGTGTTGCTATCCGTGACGCGCTGCTCGCGGTGAGTATCCCGTTCATCGAGATCCACCTGAGCAACGTACATGCGCGGGAGCCGTTCCGTCACCATTCGTATCTGTCGGATATCGCCGCTGGCGTTATCTGCGGACTTGGTGCGGACGGTTATTCATACGCTTTACAGACAGCGGTAAAACGCTTGTCACAATCACACTAAACAAGAGTACGGAACCCACTCATGGATATTCGTAAGATTAAAAAACTGATCGAGCTGGTTGAAGAATCAGGCATCTCCGAACTGGAAATTTCTGAAGGCGAAGAGTCTGTACGCATCAGCCGTGCAGCCCCAGCCGCTAGCTTCCCGGTAATGCAGCAAGCATACGCTGCGCCGATGATGCAGCAGCCAGCCCTTTCTAACGCAGTTGCGCCGGCAGCAGAAGCGCCAGCAGCGGCGGCAGCAGAAATCAGTGGTCACATCGTACGTTCCCCAATGGTTGGTACTTTCTACCGCACCCCGAGCCCAGACGCGAAAGCGTTCATCGAAATCGGTCAGAAGGTCAATGTAGGCGATACCCTGTGCATCGTTGAAGCCATGAAAATGATGAACCAGATCGAAGCAGACAAATCAGGTACTGTGAAAGCGATTCTGGTCGAAAGTGGTCAGCCGGTTGAATTCGACGAGCCGCTGGTCGTCATCGAGTAACGAGGCGAACATGCTGGATAAAATTGTTATCGCCAACCGCGGCGAGATTGCTCTGCGTATTCTTCGTGCCTGTAAAGAACTGGGCATCAAGACTGTCGCTGTGCACTCAAGCGCGGATCGCGATTTAAAACACGTATTGCTGGCGGATGAGACGGTCTGTATTGGCCCGGCTCCGTCCGTAAAAAGCTATCTGAACATCCCGGCTATCATCAGTGCCGCTGAAATCACCGGCGCGGTGGCAATTCATCCGGGTTATGGTTTCCTCTCTGAGAACGCCAACTTTGCTGAGCAGGTTGAACGCTCTGGCTTCATCTTCATCGGCCCGAAAGCCGACACCATTCGCCTTATGGGTGACAAAGTGTCTGCGATCACGGCGATGAAAAAAGCCGGTGTTCCAACCGTACCAGGTTCTGACGGCCCTCTGACCGACGACATGGATGCTAACCGTGCTCATGCTAAACGCATTGGCTACCCGGTTATCATCAAAGCGTCCGGCGGCGGCGGCGGTCGCGGGATGCGCGTTGTGCGCGGCGATGCCGAACTGGCGCAGTCCATCTCCATGACCAAAGCTGAAGCGAAAGCCGCGTTCAGCAATGACATGGTGTACATGGAAAAATACCTGGAAAACCCACGTCACATCGAAATTCAGGTGCTGGCAGACGGTCAGGGTAACGCTATCTATCTGGCAGAACGTGACTGCTCTATGCAGCGTCGTCACCAGAAAGTCGTTGAAGAAGCACCAGCGCCGGGTATTACCCCGGAACTGCGTCGTTACATCGGCGAGCGTTGCTCTAAAGCCTGTGTGGATATCGGATATCGCGGTGCAGGTACTTTTGAGTTCCTGTTCGAAAACGGCGAGTTCTATTTCATCGAAATGAACACCCGTATTCAGGTAGAACACCCGGTTACCGAAATGATCACCGGTGTTGACCTGATCAAAGAACAGCTGCGTATTGCAGCTGGTCAGCCACTGTCCATCAAACAGGAAGAAGTTGTGGTCAAAGGCCATGCGGTAGAATGCCGTATCAACGCCGAAGACCCGAACACCTTCCTGCCAAGCCCGGGTAAAATCACGCGTTTCCACGCGCCGGGTGGTTTTGGTGTGCGTTGGGAGTCTCATATCTACGCCGGTTACACCGTACCGCCGTACTATGACTCAATGATCGGTAAGCTGATTTGTTACGGCGAAAACCGTGACGTGGCAATTGCCCGCATGAAAAACGCCCTGCAAGAACTTATCATCGACGGTATCAAAACCAACGTTGACTTGCAGATGCGTATCATGAGCGACGAGCACTTCCAGAATGGTGGAACTAACATCCACTATCTGGAGAAAAAACTCGGTATGCACGAGAAGTAAGACTGCATCGACGCTAAAAGGCCGGATTATCCGGCCTTTTTTATTTCTGGGGATCCGAAAGCCCCATCATGTACAATCCCCGCTTTCTTCATCCACAAGGGACGACAAATGGACACGCGTTTTGTTCAGGCCCATAAAGAGGCGCGCTGGGCGCTGTGGCTGACCCTTCTCTATCTTGCAGCATGGTTAGTGACTGCTTACTTACCTGATTCTGCTATTGGCATTACCGGCCTTCCGCACTGGTTTGAAATGGCCTGCCTGCTGTTACCGTTGGTTTTTATTGTGTTGTGCTGGGCAATGGTGAAATTTATCTATCGTGATATTCCGCTGGAGGACGATGATGCAGCTTGAGGTTATTCTGCCCCTTATCGCTTACCTGCTGGTGGTGTTTGGTCTGTCGGTTTATGCCATGCGTAAAAGAACGACAGGCACCTTCCTGAACGAGTATTTCCTCGGTAGCCGCTCGATGGGTGGCGTCGTGCTGGCCATGACGCTCACGGCTACCTACATCAGCGCCAGCTCGTTTATTGGCGGGCCGGGAGCTGCCTATAAATACGGGTTAGGCTGGGTGCTGTTAGCGATGATTCAGCTTCCTGCCGTCTGGCTCTCTCTGGGCATACTCGGCAAAAAGTTTGCCATCCTTGCACGTCGTTATAATGCCGTAACGCTCAACGATATGCTGTTTGCCCGCTACCAGAGCCGCTTACTGGTATGGCTGGCGAGCTTAAGCCTGCTGGTCGCCTTTGTTGGTGCGATGACGGTGCAATTTATCGGTGGTGCGCGTCTGCTGGAAACCGCAGCGGGTATTCCCTACGAAACGGGGCTTATCATCTTCGGGGTCAGCATTGCGCTCTATACCGCCTTTGGCGGGTTCCGTGCCAGCGTGCTGAACGATACGATGCAGGGCATGGTCATGCTCATCGGTACGATTGTTCTGCTGGTGGGTATCGTTCATGCCGCAGGTGGCCTGAGCCATGCTGTTGAAACTCTGGAAGCGATCGATCCGAAACTGGTCTCGCCGCAGGGGGCGGATGATATCCTTTCTCCGACATTCATGACCTCCTTCTGGGTGCTGGTCTGCTTTGGGGTGATTGGCCTGCCGCATACCGCCGTACGTTGTATCTCTTATAAGGACAGTAAGGCGGTTCATAAAGGCATCATCATTGGCACCATTGTGGTTGCCATCCTGATGTTTGGAATGCATCTGGCAGGTGCATTAGGCCGCGCTGTGATTCCGGATCTCACCGTGCCGGATCTGGTGATCCCGACATTAATGGTCAAAGTTCTGCCGCCGTTTGCCGCCGGGATTTTCCTTGCCGCACCGATGGCCGCCATCATGTCGACAATCAACGCCCAATTGCTGCAAAGTTCCGCTACGATCATTAAAGATCTCTATCTGAGCGTGCGTCCCGAGCAGGTCACCAATGAAACTCGCTTAAAACGCATGTCGGCCCTGATAACACTGGTGCTGGGAGCGCTGTTGTTATTAGCCGCCTGGCGTCCGCCAGAGATGATCATCTGGCTCAACCTGCTTGCGTTTGGCGGCCTGGAAGCCGTGTTCCTGTGGCCACTGGTTCTGGGGCTGTACTGGGAGCGGGCAAATGCCGCTGGCGCATTAAGCGGTATGATTGTCGGGGGAGTGCTGTATGCCGTCCTGGCAACATTTAAAATTCAGTACCTGGGCTTCCATCCGATTGTGCCTTCGCTACTGTTAAGTTTGCTGGCGTTTGTGGTGGGTAACCGTTTTGGTCAACCTGTGCCACAGGCCGCCGTAATTTCTACTGATAAATAAAGAGTTTGCCATGCCGTGGATCCAACTAAAACTGAACACAACCGGCGCTAACGCCGAAGAGCTGAGCGATGCGCTGATGGAAGCCGGTTCGGTTTCTATCACCTTCCAGGACACGCATGACACCCCGGTGTTTGAGCCGCTGCCTGGCGAAACACGCCTGTGGGGCGACACTGACGTTATCGGCCTGTTCGACGCAGAAACCGACATGAAAGAGGTGGTCGCTGTCCTGGAAAACCACCCGCTGTTGGGTGAAGGCTTTGTGCACAAGATTGAGCAACTGGAAGACAAAGACTGGGAGCGCGAGTGGATGGATAACTTCCATCCGATGCAGTTCGGTAAACGTCTTTGGATCTGCCCAAGCTGGCGCGACGTGCCGGATGAAAACGCGGTTAACGTGATGCTTGATCCGGGTCTGGCGTTTGGTACGGGTACACACCCGACAACGTCACTGTGCCTGCAATGGCTGGACGGTCTGGATCTGGAAGGAAAAACAGTGATCGACTTCGGTTGCGGATCCGGGATCCTCGCCATCGCGGCACTGAAACTGGGCGCAGCAAAAGCCATCGGGATCGATATCGATCCGCAGGCGATTCAGGCCAGCCGTGATAACGCTGAACGCAACGGCGTATCAGACCGTCTTGAACTGTATCTGCCAGACGCTCAGCCAGAGGTCATGAAAGCCGATGTGGTGGTCGCCAACATCCTGGCTGGCCCATTACGCGAACTGGCCCCGTTAATCAGCGTACTGCCCGTTGAGGGGGGTCTGCTGGGCCTTTCGGGAATACTGGCAAGCCAGGCCGACAGCGTCTGTGAAGCTTATGCCGACCTCTTTGCGCTTGACCCGGTGGTCGAGAAAGAGGAATGGTGCCGTATTACAGGACGTAAAAAATAAGTTTTTGGCGTGGTCATCTGACCACGCCTTTCCCTTCTGATTTTCCTCTCATCCCCTGCCATTCTTCGTTAAAATAACCACACAAATCATAGTAATAATTATTGATTTGGATAATAAAATTCACAGGAAGAATACTATGACTCACTTTACTGGCAAGGCAGCGCTGCTGGCGCTAAGCATTATCTCGTTCTCAGCATCTGCGTCTCACTGGGGCTATGAAGGAGAAGGCGCACCAGAGCATTGGGCGGAACTGGACGACGCATACAAAACCTGTAAAAACGGGGTTAACCAGTCTCCCGTTAACATCGATACCACCGCCAAAGCCCACCTCTCTCCTTTGCAAACGCATTACAGCGAAGGGCCTGTCTCTCTGACGAATAATGGACATACCATTCAGGCGGGTGAAAAGGCCGGAACACATGACAGTATCACCCTCGATAAACAGAGCTGGATCCTGCAACAGTTCCATTTCCATGCCCCAAGCGAAAACACAGTGCATGGCAAAAAATACGCGATGGAAATGCATCTGGTGCACAAAAATGCCGAGGGGGAACTGGTGGTAGTCGCCGTGATGTTTGATCAAGGCGCAGCTAACTCAGAGCTGGAAAAACTGTGGGCCGTGATGCCAGGACAAGCCGACCAGAACGTTAGCATTACGTCGAACCTCAATCTGAATAAATTACTGCCAACCGATAAAACGTTCTGGCGTTTTAGCGGTTCGCTGACCACTCCACCTTGCTCTGAGGGCGTCACCTGGGTTGTCCTCAAACACCCACTGACCCTTTCTACAGAACAACTGGAGAAATTCACCCATACCATGCATCACGATAATAACCGCCCGGTACAGTCACTTCATGGCCGCGTCATTGTCGAATAACGTGCATTTTTTGCGCTAAGATCATGTTCTAAATTGCGACGTAGATCGCATAGAACCGGGATAATCCGCTGCAAAAAACAGCAGATTATCCCGCTTAAGTGATACCTTTATTCAGAAATGATGAGAAGTTACGGGAAATTGTAAGAGACGATAAAATAACCGTTATCGCATAACATAATGATTTAAATCATGAATAATTTTTACCACAGGCCCTGAGCGGCGATTCATTGATCTACAACAGTGGATTGTTCAAAGTTTGGCCTTTCATCTCGTGCAAAAAATGCGTAATATACGCCGCCTTGCAGTCACAGTATGGTCATTTCTTAACTCATGCGCATCGGACACCACCAGCTCAGAAATCGCCTGATCGCAGCACCTATGGCAGGTATTACCGACCGACCATTCAGGACGCTGTGCTACGAGATGGGAGCAGGATTAACCGTATCCGAGATGATGTCGTCTAACCCGCAAGTGTGGGAAAGCGATAAGTCCCGCCTGCGGATGGTGCACATAGATGAACCAGGTATTCGTACCGTGCAAATTGCCGGAAGCGTGCCTGAAGAGATGGCAGATGCCGCGCGTATTAACGTGGAAAGTGGCGCCCAGATTATTGATATCAATATGGGTTGCCCGGCCAAAAAGGTGAATCGCAAGCTTGCAGGTTCAGCCCTTCTGCAATACCCCGACCAGGTGAAGTCAATCCTGGAGGCGGTTGTCAGCGCGGTGGACGTTCCTGTTACGCTGAAGATTCGCACGGGTTGGTCGCCGGATCACCGTAACTGTGTAGAGATTGCCCAACTGGCCGAAGACTGTGGCATTCAGGCCCTGACCATTCATGGACGCACTCGCGCCTGTTTGTTCAACGGTGAAGCTGAATACGACAGCATTCGGGCAGTTAAGCAGAAAGTTTCCATTCCGATTATCGCGAATGGCGACATAACTGACCCGCTTAAAGCCAGAGCTGTGCTCGACTATACGGGAGCTGATGCTCTGATGATAGGACGTGCCGCTCAGGGAAGACCCTGGATCTTTCGGGAAATCCAGCATTATCTGGACACTGGAGAGCTGCTTGCTCCACTGCCTCTGGCAGAGATTAAGCGCTTGCTTTGTTCGCATGTTCGGGAATTGCATGACTTTTACGGTCAGGCAAAAGGGTACCGAATTGCGCGTAAACACGTATCCTGGTATCTCCAGGAGCACGCTCCGAATGACCAGTTTCGGCGCACATTCAACGCCATAGAGGATGCCAGCGTACAGCTGGAGGCGTTGGAGGCATACTTCGAAAATCTTGCGTAATGAAATAAAGAGCTGACAGAACTATGTTCGAACAACGCGTAAATTCTGACGTACTGACCGTTTCCACCGTTAACTCTCAGGATCAGGTAACTCAAAAGCCCCTGCGTGACTCGGTTAAACAGGCACTGAAGAACTATTTTGCTCAACTGAACGGTCAGGATGTTAATGACCTGTATGAGCTGGTATTGGCTGAAGTTGAACAGCCACTGTTGGACATGGTGATGCAATACACCCGCGGTAACCAAACCCGCGCTGCGCTGATGATGGGTATCAACCGTGGTACTCTGCGTAAGAAACTGAAAAAATACGGCATGAACTGATACTAGTCAGTTAAATGCTTGTTTAAAAAGGCGCTCTTCGGCATGGGGAAGCGCCTTTTTTATTGCCGCTCACATTTAGCGTCAATGCTTTGTAAACCTTCACATTTCCCACTTTTCAACATCTACTTTTCGTGTATATTTCCACCACCTTAACGGCCTCTCTTTTCCCGGAATGTCACAATGATTCGTAAATACTGGTGGCTGGTTGTCTTTGCTGTCTCCGTTTTCATTTTCGATGCGCTACTGATGCAGTGGATTGAACTGATGAGCACCGAAACCGATAAGTGCCGCAATATGAATTCTGTGAACCCGTTAAAGCTCGTGAATTGTTCCGATCTCGATTAAGCGTCAGACACTGCACACCCTGCTATCACTCAATAATTGAAGGGATTTAAATCCCTTTGAGTCATTACCTGACGGTGATAATGTCTCAGCCCTTCTAAACCTCTCTTGCTAAACTTCTCACAACGAGCTGAAAAGACCATGCTGGTTAGCCAATACAACCAAATCCTCGTAGTCACCTCCTTTGTTGTCGCCATCCTTGCTGCCTTTACCGCGTTGAATATGGCTGCACGTGTCGCCGGAAGCCAGGGAGTAGCTGCTCGCATCTGGTTAGCGGGCGGTGGTATCGCAATGGGTATCGGCGTGTGGGCGATGCATTTCATCGGGATGCTGGCCATGGATCTCTCCATGAGCATGAGTTACAACGCGGCGCTTACAGTGCTATCGATGGTGATTGCCATTGGCTCATCGATGTTTGCGTTGTGGCTTGTCAGCTGCGAGCAACTGCGTTTACGCCGCCTGCTGCCCGGCGCGTTAGTGATGGGGAGCGGTATTGTCGCCATGCACTACACCGGCATGGCAGCGCTTGAGGTTATGCCGGGCATTGTCTGGGATAAAGGTTGGGTGGCCATTTCTGTCGTCATCGCCCTCGTCGCGTCACTCGCCGCATTGTGGCTAACGTTCCGTTTACGTCACGAAGCCGCACAGGTGGCGCTGATGCGCCTGGGAGCGGCTATCACCATGGGGATAGCCATCGCCGGGATGCACTATGCTGGCATGAAAGCCGCACAGTTTCCAATGTCGACAATGGTGCATCACGACGGCATTAACGGCAGCTGGCTGGCGGTACTGGTCAGTGTCGTGGCGCTCTCAATTCTTGGGATCAGCCTGCTGGTATCGATGCTGGATGCCCGCCTCCAGGCGCGTACGTCTTTGCTGGCCTCTTCTCTGGCAGAAGCTAACCGCGAGCTGGCACAACTGGCGCTACACGATACGCTGACGCGCCTGCCCAATCGTATTCTGCTGGAAGACCGACTTGATCAAGCCATCAGCAAAGCTGACCGTGAAGGCTCCCATTTTGCGCTGATGTTTATGGATCTCGACGGCTTTAAAGCCATCAATGATGCCTACGGCCACGATGTGGGCGATAGGCTGCTGGTTGCCGTCACGAAACGCATGCTACTGCCACTGAAAGGCCAGTACACTCTTGCCCGTATCGGTGGAGATGAGTTTGTACTGTTGGCCGAAACGGAAGGGCCAGATGATGCCGCCTCACTGGCAAGCGCGCTGGTTCGCGCGATTGATAGCCCCTTCCTCCTGGAACCCTGCGAGCTGGTCGTGACCCTCAGCATCGGCATTGCACTCTACCCGCACGACGGTCATAACGATCGTGAGCTCATGTTTAACGCTGATGCGGCGATGTACCACACCAAACATATGGGACGAAATGGCTATCACTTCTTCCAGCCATCAATGAACACCATGGCGCAAACGCATCTCCAGCTCATGAATGACCTGTGGCTGGCTATCGACCGCGATGAGTTACGTCTGCTTTATCAACCTAAATTCCACGCTCCGGCAGGGCCAGTCCTCGGATTTGAAGCCCTGCTGCGCTGGCAACACCCGAAACAGGGCCTGCTGACACCGGACATGTTCCTGTCGCTGGCCGAAAAAACGGGACTAATTATTCCTATCGGTAACTGGGTGATTAACGAAGCCTGCCGCCAGTTGCGGGAATGGCATATCCAGGGACACCAGAGCTGGTCGATGGCGGTGAACCTGTCAACGCTTCAGTTCGAGCAGCCTTCACTGGTTAAAACCGTGCTCGACTGCCTGGCGCGCCACAATGTGCCACCTGAAATGTTGATTCTGGAAGTGACCGAAACCACGGCAATGAGTAACCCGGATGAAAGTGTACGTGTGCTCACCGAGTTAACCAATGCAGGTGTAAAAGCCTCCATTGACGACTTTGGTACAGGCTACTCAAGCTTGCTTTACCTTAAACGTTTACCGGCCTGTGAGCTGAAGATAGACCGGGCATTTGTGAAAGAGCTGAGCGGGGAGAGTGATGATGCAACGATTGTCTCGGCTATCGTTGCACTGGCCAAAACGCTTAACCTGAAAGTGGTTGCCGAAGGTGTTGAAACACAGGCACAGCAGGAATTTTTAACAGAACTGGGCTGCAACACGCTTCAAGGTTACCTGTTAGGTAAACCTGTTACGGCACAGGCCGTTGAAGCCCTGTGCCAGGACGGGGAGTTGCTTCCCACCAGAGTGTCATAACGCAACGCCATAAACCGCTGGCGACACGCGCGTGCTATGCAGTGTCGCCAGGATATTATCGACCAGAGCAGGAGCCTGTTGATAAAGATTAAAGCTGTCTCTGTTATCAATCCGCTAAAGAAACCGTGGAAAACAATCAGCGTAAGATCAATATTCACGCTGGGTGAAATCGCATTTTTTAAAACACACAGCTCCAGCGTTTTACGCAGGCAATCGTCATTTATGCCAATACGCTTACGAATTTCACACTCTGAAATAACTTCGTTACTAAACTCACATTTATGATAAAGAATTTGTAATAGCGCATACTGCCGGGGTTCATGGGCGATATATTGTAATGTGGTAATAAATTGCTCACGAAGCATTAACAACGGGTCGTCATCCTCTGAAAGCGAGAGCTTATCCCTGATTATTTCCCGCAGCGGTAATTGCTGTTCCCAGATAGCATTAAATATTTCTGATTTACTGGAAAAATGCCAGTACACCGCCCCACGAGTCACCCGCGCAGCATCGGCAATATCCGTCAGGGTCGTGTTCGCCACACCGCGCGTAGCGAACTGCCCGATGGCCGCTTCGATCAGCTGTTGCCGTGTCTTTTGTGCATCTTTTTTGGTTTTACGCGCCATAGGCAGTAACTCATTACTCGCAGGGTTGATACGCAATCCGCAGCCAATAAGCGGGCTCAGAAAAACAGAAGTATTCACCAGAACGGGAATTCATTTTGTACAAAAAAAGTCACTTCATTTAATTCATAGATTTGGCAAATGATTCATTTGCGCCATATTCATTAAACACATTAATAATGTGAATGGACAACGGATAAAATAAATAAACCGATCGCCATGATACCTCTAATACAGAGTGTAAAATTCTGATTATGGTGTTCCCATCTCTTCCTCAGCACTTATAAATTAAAAAACATTAAATACCCTCATTATTATACGCAGCTACATTTTTTGTTTTTATGCCCTCAGCCCTCTCACCGATTTTCGGCAAACATCGGTTATGGGTATTTAAAGGAACAGTAATGACACTTCATTTCAGGCTCTTACCCTTATCCGGTTTAATTGTTTGCGCCGCCCTGCTCGCGGGCTGCGATGGGCAGGATGACCAACAACAGCATCCGCAATCGCCGCAGGTTAGCGTGTATACCGTAAAAAGCGCGCCACTGGCCGTAACCACTGAGCTACCGGGCAGAACCGATGCTTTCCGCGTTGCAGAAGTGCGGCCACAGGTGAGCGGGATCATACTGCGCCGTAACTTTACGGAAGGAAGCGATGTCAAAGCCGGGGACTCCCTTTATCAGATAGATCCCGCAACCTACAAGGCAGCATACGACAACGCAAAAGGTGAGCTGGCTAAGGCCCAGGCAGCGGCAAATATTGCCCATCTGACAGTCAAACGTTATGTCCCACTGGTGGGCACACAATATGTCAGTAAGCAGGAGTACGATCAGGCCGTAGCAACGGCTCAGCAGGCTGATGCCAGCGTGGTCGCAGCGCAGGCAGGGGTAGAGAGCGCCCGTATCAATCTGGCGTATACCAAAGTGACATCCCCCATTGAGGGCAGGATCGGTAAATCCAGCGTTACCGAAGGGGCGCTGGTCACCAATGGACAGGCCACTGCTCTGGCAACCGTCCAGCAGCTTGATCCCATTTATGTCGACGTGACCCAACCCAGCAGTGATTTTATGCGTCTGAAGCAGTCCAGCCTGCAAAAAGGAGATGGCAGCAGTGCCGTCGAGTTACTGATGGAAAATGGTCAGCCTTATCCCCTGAAAGGCACGCTGCAATTCTCCGATGTGACGGTGGATGAAAGCACCGGCTCGATTACGCTTCGCGCTATTTTCCCGAACCCTAAACACCTGCTATTGCCGGGCATGTTTGTGCGTGCACGCATTGATGAAGGCATACAGCCAGACGCAATTCTGGTGCCTCAGCAGGGGGTGACTCGCACACCACGTGGCGATGCAACCGTGCTGGTTGTTAATGACAAAAATCAGGTGGAATCGCGCACGGTTGTTGCGCCACAGGCCATTGGCGATCGCTGGCTGATTACCGAAGGGTTAAAGAACGGTGACCGCGTGATCGTCAGCGGTTTACAGAAAGCCCGTCCTGGCACCACCGTGGTGGCTACACCCGATACCACTGCCAATACAGCCAGTTAAGGGAAGAGAACATGGCTAATTTCTTTATCCAGAGGCCTGTTTTTGCCTGGGTGCTCGCCATCATTCTGATGATTGCCGGTGGGCTTGCCATCTTAAAACTGCCCATTGCACAGTATCCTACCATTGCGCCACCTGCGGTGGCGGTCACGGCAACTTACCCTGGTGCTGACGCCCAGACGGTACAGGACACCGTTACACAGGTTATCGAACAGAACATGAACGGTATCGATAACCTGATGTATATGTCCTCCACCAGCGACTCTGCCGGTAGCGTGACGATCACCCTGACCTTCCAGTCAGGTACAGACCCGGACATCGCCCAGGTACAGGTGCAAAATAAACTCCAGCTCGCCATGCCATTGTTGCCGCAGGAAGTGCAGCAACAGGGTATTGGCGTAGAGAAATCCAGTAGCAGCTTCCTGTTGGTCGCGGGCTTTGTTTCGGACAATAAGAGCCTCACCCAGGATGACATCTCTGACTACGTTGCATCGAATGTGAAAGATGCCATTAGCCGTACATCCGGCGTTGGCGATGTTCAGCTGTTTGGTGCCCAGTACGCCATGCGCATCTGGCTAGACAGTAATGCGATGAATAAATACCAGCTCACACCGCTGGATGTTATCAACCAGTTGAAAACCCAGAACAACCAGATTGCTGCTGGCCAACTGGGTGGAACGCCGTCCATACCGGGGCAGCAGTTAAACGCATCCATCATTGCGCAGACCCGTCTCAAAACGCCGGAAGAGTTTGGCCGCGTAACGCTGAAGGTGAACCCGGATGGCTCAATGGTGCATCTGAAAGACGTTGCCCGTATTGAGCTGGGCGGCGAAAACTACAACATGGTGACGAAGATCAACGGCCAGGCAGCAACCGGCCTGGGGATTAAGCTTGCCACCGGTGCCAACGCGCTGGATACCGCTGCGGCGATCAAAACCAGGCTTTCGCAGTTGCAGCCTTTCTTCCCGCAAGGGCTGAAAGTGGTTTATCCGTACGACACCACCCCGTTCGTGAAAATTTCTATTCATGAAGTGGTGAAGACGCTGTTTGAGGCGATCATACTCGTCTTCCTGGTCATGTATCTTTTCCTGCAAAACCTGCGAGCAACCCTGATCCCTACCATCGCGGTTCCGGTGGTATTGCTGGGGACATTCGCAATACTGGCCGCATTTGGCTTCTCTATAAACACGCTAACGATGTTCGGTATGGTGCTGGCCATAGGCCTGCTGGTTGATGATGCCATCGTGGTAGTGGAGAACGTCGAACGCGTAATGGTCGAAGACAAACTGCCGCCCAAAGAGGCTACGCAGAAGTCGATGGAACAAATTCAGGGCGCACTGGTAGGTATTGCCATGGTGCTCTCTGCGGTGTTCATCCCGATGGCCTTTTTTGGCGGATCGACGGGGGCCATTTACCGACAGTTTTCACTCACCATTGTCTCTGCGATGGCGCTGTCCGTACTGGTGGCGTTGATTTTAACGCCCGCACTCTGTGCAACGCTGCTCAAACCGGCCAGCGAGCACCACGAAAAACGAGGCGGATTCTTCGGCTGGTTTAATGCCCTCTTTGATAAAAGTGTGGAGCATTACACCAACAGCGTCAGCGGTATTTTGCGCAAGACCGGACGTTACCTGCTGATTTATGTCCTTATCGTCGGCGGCATGGCGGTTCTTTTTCTGCGCCTGCCAACCTCCTTCCTGCCAGAAGAGGATCAGGGGGTGTTTATGACAATGGTTCAGCTGCCAGCAGGTGCAACGCAGATGCGTACCCAGCAGGTCCTTGACCAGGTTCAGAACTATTACCTGAACCAGGAAAAAGCCAATGTGGAATCGGTGTTTACCGTTAACGGGTTTAGCTTCAGCGGTCAGGGGCAAAACTCGGGCCTGGTTTTCATAAGCCTGAAACCCTGGGAAGACCGCCCGGGGAGTGAAAACAACGTTGAGGCCATTGTTGGCCGCGCTACTAAAGCGTTCAGCCAGATAAAAGATGGCCTGGTATTTCCGTTTAACTTGCCTGCCATTCTGGAGTTAGGCACGGCTACGGGCTTCGATTTTGAGCTGATTGACCAGGCGAACCTCGGACATACTCAGCTGACCCAGGCGCGTAATCAGCTGCTCGGTATGGTGAAAGAGCATCCTGACCTGCTGGTGCGCGTGCGTCCTAACGGGCTTGAAGATACGCCGCAGTTCAAGCTGGATGTGGATCAGGAAAAAGCACAGGCATTGGGTATAAGCCTCTCAGATGTTAACCAGACCATTTCGACAGCGCTTGGCGGAACCTATGTGAATGACTTTATTGATCATGGTCGTGTGAAAAAGGTGTATGTCCAGGCGGATGCCCGTTTCCGAATGCTACCGGGCGATATCAACAATCTTTACGTGCGCAGTGCGAACGGCGAGATGGTCCCTTTTTCATCGTTTAGCAGCTCTCACTGGGTTTACGGTTCACCACGCCTGGAGCGATACAACGGGATGCCATCAATGGAGATCCTCGGAGAATCTGCACCGGGTAAAAGTACCGGTGAGGCAATGGCAATGATGGAAAGCCTGGCCGCAAAACTGCCAGCGGGTATCGGTTACGACTGGACGGGGATGTCATTCCAGGAGCGTCTGTCAGGTAACCAGGCGCCAGCACTGTATGCCATCTCCTTGATCGTGGTTTTCTTATGCCTCGCCGCATTGTATGAAAGCTGGTCTATACCGTTCTCGGTCATGCTGGTTGTGCCACTGGGGGTCATCGGCGCGCTTCTCGCAGCGTCACTTCGCGGTTTGAACAATGACGTTTACTTCCAGGTCGGCCTGCTCACGACGATAGGGTTATCGGCCAAAAATGCCATTCTGATTGTGGAGTTTGCAAAAGACCTGATGGAGAAAGAAGGCAAAGGTATTATTGAAGCAACGCTTGAAGCGTCAAGAATGCGTCTTCGCCCTATTCTGATGACGTCTCTGGCCTTTATTCTGGGTGTGATGCCGCTGGTGATGAGTAGCGGAGCCGGAAGCGGCGCTCAAAATGCCGTGGGGACAGGGGTAATGGGCGGCATGTTGTCAGCCACCCTTCTGGCCATCTTCTTCGTGCCGGTGTTCTTTGTGGTTGTCCGACGACGGTTCACCCGTCATAAAGAGTAACGCTTAACAAAAGGCACCCTGGGTGCCTTTTTATTTTTAACGTAAACAATGAATTGGCCAGCGAAACGTAACAACATTTAAAATGCGTCATTTGCATTAGGTAAAAATAAAACCGCCAGTAGATTCACACTTTCTCCATTAATTCATCCAGGTAAGTCTCTTTTCTCCATGATTTTTACAAACCACATAATTTGAGATTATTCCCCATGCAACCAGGGCTTATCACAATGGTAAAATATCCTCGATTCGTTAATTGCCCTCCTGGCTTTATAGCGAATTAAAAAGAATGCAGAGGTAACATCATGAAAAGATTCATTTCCGTTGCACTACTCGCTGCGCTGCTTGCTGGTTGCGCGCACGACTCTCCATGTGTACCGGTATACGACGATCAGGGGCGACTGGTTCATACCAATACCTGTATGAAAGGCACCACCCAGGATAACTGGGAAACAGCCGGTGCAATCGCTGGCGGTGCTGCCGCAGTAGCAGGTCTGACGCTGGGTATCGTTGCTTTGACGAAGTAATCGCTAAGGCATAAACGTACACTTGTGAAAGCGCGGCTCCGGCCGCGCTTTTGCTTTGAAATAGTGCAGTTTTTTCAGAGAAGTAAAATATTAGCCCTGGTTTCTTCCATCAGCTTATTTTAATCCACGACGTTAATCACATCTTTTTTGCGCATCGATTCAAATTTCATATTCAACAGTGATGATTTTCACAAATCAATTACATTAAATATCCTGCCAATATTCACGCCAGAAACTATCTATTGTTATATCCGATATGTAATCAAACTTTTGCTCTAATTTGTGGCGCAGGTTGTAATTTCGCACCATTTCGGGGCGCTCGATTTATTTAACCCTGTCTACACTCAGCATTATGCGTTCCGTTGTCCTTTATTTTCGCGAGCGCAAACCTGGCATTACGTTTGCTTTATAAACGTTGGCCAAAGCCACAGACAGGTCAAAGCGTTTTAAGACGCCTCTATAACGATAAATTTCGCCACACAGGATGCATTATGAAAAAGACGATGATAGCCAGCCTGGCCGCCGCGAGCGTGTTGTTTGCTGTAGCCAACCAGGCCCACGCGGGCACAACGCTTGATGCCGTTAAAAAGAAAGGTTTTGTACAGTGCGGTATCAGTGACGGGTTACCTGGCTTCTCTTATGCCGATGCCAACGGCAAATTTACCGGTATTGACGTTGATGTCTGCCGTGGCGTCGCCGCAGCCGTTTTCGGTGATGACAGCAAAGTAAAATATACCCCGCTGACGGCGAAAGAACGCTTCACCGCACTGCAATCTGGCGAAGTTGATATGCTCTCGCGTAATACCACATGGACCTCTTCTCGTGATGCCGGCATGGGGATGTCATTCACTGGCGTGACCTATTACGACGGTATCGGCTTCCTTACCCATAATAAAGCGGGCCTGAAAAGCGCCAAAGAGCTGGATGGGGCGACCGTATGTATTCAGGCCGGTACCGATACCGAGCTGAACGTCGCCGATTACTTTAAAGCGAACAATATGAAATATACGCCTGTGACGTTCGACCGCTCTGACGAATCTGCGAAAGCACTGGAATCTGGTCGTTGCGATACATTGGCTTCTGACCAGTCTCAGCTGTACGCCCTGCGTATCAAGCTAAGCAATCCTGCTGAGTGGATCGTATTACCTGAAGTGATCTCCAAAGAGCCTCTGGGACCGGTTGTTCGCCGTGGCGATGAAGACTGGTTCTCCATTGTTCGCTGGACGCTGTTTGCCATGCTGAACGCCGAAGAGATGGGCATCAATTCGAAAAACGTCGATGAGAAAGCGGCGAACCCGACTAACCCGGATATGGCACACCTGTTAGGTAAAGAAGGTGATTTCGGTAAAGACCTGAAGCTCGACAACAAGTGGGCTTACAACATTGTTAAGCAGGTTGGTAACTACTCCGAGATCTTCGAACGCAACGTAGGATCTGAAAGCCCGCTGAAGATCAAACGCGGCCAGAACAATCTCTGGAACAACGGCGGTATTCAGTACGCTCCGCCAGTACGTTAAGCATTTGCTGTAACGGGCACCGCGCTTGCGGTGCCCACTCCAGAGTCATGGTTACCGAGGTTTCTTTATGTCCCATCGCCGCTTAGCCGTAAAAGGATCGTTATCCTTTTCTCATCCCGCGGTTCGCGCCTGGCTTTTCCAGATTATAGCCATCGTCGTGGTTGTGGTTATCGCCGTTTATTTAATCCATAACACTGTTACTAACCTGAATAACCGCGGTATCACCTCCGGCTTTGCATTTCTGGATCGCAGTGCGGGTTTCGGCATTGTTCAGCATCTTATTGATTATCAGGAAGGAGATACCTACGGACGTGTGTTCGTGGTCGGCCTGCTGAATACGCTGTTGGTGTCAGCACTCTGTATTGTTTTTGCATCCATACTGGGGTTCTTTATCGGCCTGGCGCGGCTTTCTGAAAACTGGCTGCTGCGAAAACTGTCGACGATTTACATCGAGACTTTCCGTAATATCCCGCCACTGCTACAGATCTTCTTCTGGTATTTTGCCGTTCTGCGTAACCTCCCAGGCCCTCGCCAGGCCGTGGATGCCTTCGACCTGCTTTTTCTGAGTAATCGTGGGCTGTACATTCCTTCGCCTCTGGCAGGTGAAGGGCTTTACGCGTTTGTTGTTGCTATTGCTATCGCTATTGCCCTTTCTGTAGGGCTATTCCGCTATAACCGCAAACACCAGATTAAAACCGGTCAGCTTCGCAAAACCTGGCCCGGTGCTGCACTCCTTATCGTGGGTTTGCCACTGCTGGCACACTGGCTCGTTGGCTCTGCGCTGCACTGGGATATTCCACATTTGCGCGGTTTTAACTTCCAGGGAGGGATGGTCTTAATTCCTGAGCTGGCGGCGCTGACGCTGGCGCTATCCATTTATACATCGGCATTTATCGCGGAGATCATCCGTTCAGGGATCCAGGCCGTGCCTTATGGTCAGCACGAGGCCGCTCGCTCGCTGGGCCTGCCGAACACAGTGACGCTTCGCCAGGTCATTATTCCGCAAGCGTTGCGGGTCATCATTCCGCCACTGACCAGCCAGTATCTCAATATTGTCAAAAACTCGTCGCTGGCTGCCGCCATTGGCTATCCCGATATGGTGTCACTGTTTGCAGGAACCGTGCTCAACCAGACCGGACAAGCGATTGAAACTATTGCCATCACAATGTCTGTTTATCTGATTATCAGTCTGATTATCTCGTTGCTGATGAACCTTTATAACCGTCGCATCGCACTGGTTGAGCGTTAAGGAGCCATGATGACAAAAGCGATATTGTCTCACTCTTCGCGTCCAGCCAGAAAACCTGGCGGACGCTATATCAACTGGGCGCGCAAGAACCTGTTCTCCAGCTGGAGTAACGGCCTGCTGACCATTGTCTGTCTGTGGTTGATGTGGGAGTTGATCCCACCGTTACTGAACTGGGCGTTTTTGCAGGCTAACTGGGTAGGTTCTACCCGAGCTGACTGCACAAAAGCGGGCGCATGTTGGGTATTTATCCACGAACGTTTTGGCCAGTTTATGTACGGGCTGTACCCGCACGAACAACGCTGGAGAATTAACCTGGCTCTGGTCATCGGTTTGCTCTCCATCGCCGCAATGTTCTGGAAAAAACTGCCGCATCGTGGGCGTTACATTGCCTGCTGGGCGGTGGCCTATCCCATTATTGTCTGGGTGTTGCTGTACGGTGGTTTCCTGGGACTGGAACGTGTCGAAACCCGCCAATGGGGTGGCCTGACGCTAACGCTGATTATCGCCTCCGTGGGGATTGCCGGTGCGTTACCCTGGGGGATTTTACTGGCGCTTGGACGGCGCTCAAGAATGCCGGTCGTGCGTGTGCTTTCCGTTCTCTTCATCGAGTTCTGGCGCGGCGTGCCGTTGATTACCGTGCTGTTTATGTCATCGGTCATGCTTCCACTCTTTATGGCTGAAGGAACGACGATCGATAAGCTTATTCGCGCACTGGTAGGGGTGATTTTATTCCAGTCTGCTTACGTTGCCGAAGTCGTGCGCGGTGGTCTTCAGGCATTACCAAAAGGTCAGTACGAGGCTGCGGAATCACTGGCTCTCGGTTACTGGAAAACACAGGGGCTGGTGATACTGCCTCAGGCGCTTAAGCTGGTTATTCCAGGGCTGGTGAACACGATCATCGCACTCTTTAAAGATACCAGCCTTGTGATCATCATCGGCTTGTTTGATCTCTTTAGCAGTGTGCAGCAGGCCACTGTCGATCCTGTCTGGCTTGGTATGTCCACTGAGGGCTATGTCTTTGCCGCTCTGATTTACTGGATTTTCTGTTTTAGCATGTCGCGCTATAGCCAGCATCTGGAAAAGCGCTTTAACACCGGGCGTACACCGCACTGAGGAAATTATGAGCCAGATTACTATGACACCTGCCGACGCGATGATTACGCTGGAAAACGTCAATAAATGGTACGGACAGTTTCACGTTCTGAAAGATATCAACCTGAAGGTAAAACAGGGGGAGCGAATCGTTCTCTGTGGGCCTTCAGGATCGGGTAAATCAACAACCATTCGCTGCATTAACCACCTGGAGGAACATCAGCAGGGACGTATTGTGGTTGATGGCATCGAGCTGAATGAAGATATTCGTAATATCGAACGTGTGCGCCAGGAAGTGGGGATGGTGTTTCAGCACTTTAACCTTTTCCCGCACCTGACGGTTTTACAGAACTGCACACTGGCACCAATTTGGGTGCGAAAGATGCCGAAAAAGGAAGCGGAAGCACTGGCAATGCATTACCTGGAACGCGTGCGAATTGCTGAACATGCGAATAAGTTTCCGGGGCAGATATCAGGTGGACAGCAGCAACGAGTGGCCATCGCCCGTTCACTGTGCATGAAACCTAAAATTATGCTGTTTGATGAGCCAACATCCGCGCTCGATCCGGAAATGGTGAAGGAAGTTCTGGATACCATGATTGGTCTGGCGCAATCCGGGATGACCATGCTGTGCGTAACACATGAAATGGGGTTTGCCCGCACCGTGGCTGACAGGGTGATCTTTATGGATCGCGGTGAGATTGTGGAACAGGCTCCGCCAGATGAGTTCTTTGCTCATCCAAAGTCAGAGCGTACCCGTGCCTTCCTGTCGCAGGTGATTCACTAGTCGTTTGCTCTGCCCGGTGGCGCGTTGCCTACCGGGCCTATGGGCTATCCAGGTCGGTTAAGGCGAAGCCTCCACCCGACTTTTTCAGACAGCACAAAGCAAAAAACCCCGAACCTTACGGTACGGGGTTTTTCTTATTTGATATCTGCCCGTTGTATGCCGGGCGTCCTGCAGCCAGCCAGGAGAGCTATCACCGACAAATAACACCTAAAACAAAAGGCCCAGTCTTTCGACTGGGCCTTTTGTTTTAATTGATGCCTGGCAGTTCCCTACTCTCACATGGGGAGACCCCACACTACCATCGGCGCTACGGCGTTTCACTTCTGAGTTCGGCATGGGGTCAGGTGGGACCACCGCGCTAAAGCCGCCAGACAAATTCTTTTACTATGTGCCGAACTTCAACCTACGTATTAAGTGGTGCTGATACCCAGAGTCGAACTGGGGACCTCACCCTTACCAAGGGTGCGCTCTACCAACTGAGCCATATCAGCACGCTAAAT